>JAHFVC010000212.1 GCA_023264765.1 Mycobacterium sp.
GTTGACGCCGACCACGGTGCCGCCGCCGTGCTCGCTGAGCCAGACGTGGCCGGACACGCTGGCCAGGCTCTCCACGATGGAGCAGTACACGCCGCCGTGGACGATGCCCCATGGCTGCAGCACCTTGTCGGTGATGGTCAGCTGGGCGCGTCCGCCGTCGGGCGTGACTTCCAGATACTGCAGTCCGATTTCGCTGTCGAAACCCTTGCCGAGGGTGTCAAGTCCAGGTGCGGTCACAGTGCTCCTGTCTACACGGGATCGACAACGAAATGCGGATGGGCCCCGCGCACTGTGTGCGTGGGGCCCATCCTTCGAGTGGACCGGGGGTCTCTGCAGCCCTCAGGACTCCGGCTCGGTCCGTTAGCCTCGCGTTCAAATAATAGGCAAGGCTGCCCTAATTTTGCAAGACCTTCCCCATCGAGATCCGGCTCGTGCCGCGCACCGGCAGGCCGAAGCCGACGAGAGCATCCAGGATGGCCTGGCTCCGCCGCATGCTCGTGAGCTCACTGGAGCCGGCCAGCAGGGGCACCTGCGTCGCCGCACTGACGACGGCCGTTCCGACCACGTTCCACATCGCGGCGACCGACATCGCGCCGTCGGTGACCTCACCGAGCTTGGCGAACAGCGGGGCCAGTGCGCGGTGGCTGCGGTGGGCCACCCAGGTCGTCAGCGCGCCTTCGCTCGGCAGCGCGACGATGCCGTCGCGCGTGCTGCGCACCGCACCCACGCTCGAGCGGGTGGCCATGTGCGGATCGTCGGGCAGCGCCCGCAGCGTGGGATCCACGACGCCCACCCAGTCGATGGCACCTTCGGAATCGACGTGCACCCACAGGTTCTCCAGGCCGGTGTCCCAGGCCCGGCCTTCCAGCACGATCAACGGGACCACCCGGCCGACGACGACGTGCGCCAGCGTGGCGGCCAACTGCTGGGCCACCGCGGCGCGGCTGTCGGTCTCGGCGACCGCGGCGTCGAACATGGTCTGCAGACGGTCGGTCGTGAGCACCTCCGCGAGCGGCCACCAGCGCCGGCGGGACAGATCCCCCATCACCGCGACGCCGTAGACCCGCGGGCATTCGGGATACAGCTCGCGAAGCCGCCGGCTCGATTCATGCAATGGCAGCGCCCGCCGAATCGACATCCGGGCAATCAGCGGGTCGTCGACCATGACCGTCATCCGCACCTCCTCGTTCAGTTAGGTTAGCCTTACTATAGTCACACCCCACTGGAAGGCAAAAACCTGTGACCCGACTCACAGGTAGCGAGAAAAACACTCGTGACCGGGAACGAAGCGTGCACAGCGACACGTTGGACGAGTCACGGAAATTGGATACGACGCACGGTAGTAACCGCGTAGTACGCTTGATTGATTGCTCAGGAGAGTGACGGAATATGGCCAAGTTGACGCGGCTCGGGGAACTCGAGCGTGAGGTGATGGATCACCTCTGGACCTCGTGTGAGCCGCAGACGGTGCGGCAGGTGCACGAGGCGCTGGCGGCACGCCGCGACCTCGCCTACACGACGATCATGACCGTGCTGCAGCGGTTGGCGAAGAAGAATCTCGTCGTCCAGCATCGCGATGATCGGGCCCATCGCTACGCCCCCACCCACGGTCGAGACGAGCTCGTCGCGGGCCTCATGGTCGACGCATTGGACCAGGCCGCCGACTCCGGCAGCCGCGAGGCCGCGCTCGTGCATTTCGTCGAGCGGGTGGGCGCCGGAGAAGCCGCTGCGCTGCGCCGTGCCCTGGCCGAGTTGGAGGCCAAGCACCAGATAGCGCCGCCCGCTGGTAATTCGGCCACCGGCTGAGAGACACTAGCGGCGTGTCCGCTCTGGCCTTCTCCATCGTCGCGTTGTTGCTCGTCGGCCCCGTGCCGGCGCTGCTCGCGCGCGCGTCATGGCCACAACGGGCGCCACGCGCTGCCATCGTGCTCTGGCAGGCCATCGCACTGGCCGCCGTGCTCTCCGCATTCTCCGCGGGCATCTCCATCGCCAGCCGGCTGCTCGTACCGGGCCCGGACGGCAAGCCCACAGCCACGCTGACCAGCGAAATCGTGGCCCTCGGTTGGCCATTGTGGCTCCTCTACGTCGCAGTGTTCGCGGTGACGCTGATGATCGGCGCGCGATTGATCGCCTCGGTGCTCGCCGTCGCGGTGGCCACGCGCCGGCGACGCGCGCATCACCGGATGCTGGTCGACCTGGTGGGCATGTCCCGCGATGCGGTGCGGGCGCCGGCGCGGCGGCCCAGCGGGCTGCGCGTCCTCGACATCGCCCAACCGATGGCGTATTGCCTGCCCGGGGTCCGCAGCCGCGTCGTCGTCAGCGAAGGCACCCTGACCACGTTGTCGGAAGCCGAGATCGACGCCATCCTCACCCACGAACGCGCCCACCTCCGCGCCCGGCACGACCTGGTGCTGGAGATGTTCACCGCCGTGCACGCTGCCTTCCCGCGCTTCGTCCGCAGTGGCAACGCGCTCGACGCCGTCCGGCTGCTCATCGAACTGCTCGCCGACGACGCCGCCGTCCGCGTCACCGGCCCCACTCCCCTGGCCCGCGCCCTGGTGGCGTGCGCGGCCGGCCGCACCCCGTCCGGCGCCCTGGCCGCCGGCGGGCCCACCACCGTCCTGCGTGTACGGCGCCTCGGCGGCGAGGGCAATAGTCTGGTGCTCGCAATGGGCGCCTACCTGACGGCCGCGGCCATCCTGGTGTTACCGACGCTGGCGTTGGCCATTCCGTGGCTCACCGAGTTGCACCGGCTGTTCGCCAACTAGGCAAGGCATTTCGCGCTCCACCGCATCGACAACAAAACAACGAAAGGCGTCTGCATGACCGCGACCGGCACCGCCCAAATTGGAGTCACCGGCCTTGCCGTGATGGGTTCCAATCTCGCCCGCAACTTCGCCCACCACGGGTACACCGTGGCGCTGCACAACCGTTCGGTCGCCAAGACCGATGCGCTGCTGGCCGAGCACGGGTCGGAGGGCAAGTTCGTCCGCAGTGAGACGATCGCCGAATTCCTCGACGCCCTGGAGAAGCCCCGCCGGGTGATCATCATGGTCAAGGCCGGCGACCCGACCGATGCCGTCATCAACGAACTCGCCGACGCCATGGAACCCGGCGACATCATCATCGACGGCGGCAACGCCCTCTACACCGACACCATCCGCCGCGAGAAGGCGATCCGCGAGCGCGGCCTGCACTTCGTCGGCGCCGGGATCTCCGGCGGTGAGGAAGGCGCCCTCAACGGACCGTCGATCATGCCCGGCGGCCCGGCCGAGTCCTACAAGTCGCTGGGCCCGCTGCTGGAGGAGATCTCCGCCCACGTCGACGGTGTGCCCTGCTGCACCCACATCGGCCCGGACGGCGCCGGACACTTCGTCAAGATGGTGCACAACGGCATCGAGTACTCCGACATGCAGCTGATCGGCGAGGCCTACCAACTGCTGCGCGACGGGCTCGGCCTGGAGGCCGGCCAGATCGCCGACGTGTTCGCCGAGTGGAACGCCGGCGATCTGGACAGCTACCTCATCGAGATCACCGCCGAGGTGCTCAAGCAGGTGGACGCCAAGACGGGCAAGCCACTGGTCGACGTGATCGTCGACGAGGCCGAGCAGAAGGGCACCGGCCGCTGGACGGTGAAGTCCGCCCTCGACCTCGGTGTCCCCGTCACCGGCATCGCCGAGGCCGTGTTCGCCCGCGCACTGTCGGGCTCGGTCGCGCAGCGCAAGGCGACGACCGGACTCGCATCCGGCGAGCTCGGCGAGAAGCCTTCCGATTCAGCACAATTCATCGACGATGTGAGCAAGGCGCTGTACGCCTCGAAGATCGTCGCCTACGCACAGGGCTTCAACCAGATCCAGGCCGGCTCGGCCGAATACGGGTGGGACATCACCCTCGGCGACATGGCCACCATCTGGCGTGGCGGCTGCATCATCCGGGCCAAGTTCCTCAACCGGATCAAGGAGGCCTACGACGAGAATCCCGAACTGGCCACCCTGATCGCCGCGCCGTACTTCCGAGACGCGGTCGAAGCCGGTATCGACAGCTGGCGCCGGGTCGTGATCAAGGCCACCGAATTGGGGATTCCCGTGCCGGGCTTCGCCTCGTCGCTGTCCTACTACGACGCACTGCGCACCGAGCGCCTGCCCGCCGCGCTGACGCAGGGTCTGCGTGACTTCTTCGGCGCGCACACCTACGGACGTATCGACGGCCCCGAGGGCCAGAAGTTCCACACCCTGTGGAGCGGAGACCGCAGCGAAGTCGAGGCCTGACGTCGGAGGAAACCTAGACTGGACGCCGTGAGGTTTCTCGACGGGCACACCCCGCCATATGACTTGACCTACAACGACGTCTTCGTCGTGCCGGGCCGTTCCGAGGTGACGTCGCGCTTCGACGTCGACCTGTCCACCGTGGACGGCACCGGCACCACCATCCCCGTGGTGGTGGCCAACATGACCGCGGTGGCGGGGCGGCGGATGGCCGAGACGGTCGCCCGCCGCGGCGGCATCGTCGTGCTGCCGCAGGACCTGCCGCTCTCGGCAGTCAGCGAGACCGTCGACTTCGTCAAGAGCCGCGACCTGGTGGCCGACACCCCGGTGACGCTGACGCCCGACAGCGCCGTGTCCGACGCGTTGGCACTGATCCACAAACGCGCCCACGGGGCCGCGGTCGTCGTCGAACAGAATCGCCCGATCGGACTGATCACCGAAGCCGCCTGCGCCGGGGTCGACCGGTTCGCCCGGGTGCGCGATGTCGCGCTGACCGATTTCGTCACCGCCCCGGCAGGCACCGACCCGCGCAAGGTCTTCGACCTGCTGGAGCACGCCCCGGTCGGCGTCGCGGTGCTCACCGGCACCGACGGCGAACTGGCCGGCGTGCTGACCAAGACCGGCAGCATCCGGGCCGGCATCTACACCCCGGCCGTCGACGCGAAGGGCCGGTTGCGCATCGCCGCGGCCGTCGGGATCAACGGCGACGTGGGCGCCAAGGCCCGCGGGCTCGCCGAGGCCGGGGCCGATGTGCTCGTCATCGACACCGCCCACGGCCACCAGGCCAAGATGCTCGACGCCATCGCCGTCGTGGCGGCCCTCGACCTCGGTCTGCCCATCGCGGCGGGCAACGTGGTGTCCGCCGAGGGCACCCGCGACCTGATCGGCGCGGGTGCCACCATCGTCAAGGTCGGAGTCGGGCCGGGCGCCATGTGCACCACCCGGATGATGACCGGTGTCGGGCGGCCCCAGTTCTCCGCGGTGGTCGAATGTTCTTCCGCGGCAAAGGAACTCGGCGGGCATGTGTGGGCCGACGGCGGCGTGCGGCATCCCCGCGACGTGGCACTTGCGCTGGCCGCCGGCGCCTCCAATGTGATGATCGGCTCGTGGTTCGCCGGGACCTACGAGTCCCCGGGGGATCTGCTGCGCGACCGCGACGGCCTGCCCTACAAGGAGAGCTACGGCATGGCGTCCAAGCGCGCGGTCGCCGCCCGGACCGCGGCCGACGGAGCGTTCGACCGGGCCCGCAAAGCGCTGTTCGAGGAAGGCATCTCGAGCTCACGGATGGCGCTGGATCCGGCCCGCGGCGGTGTCGAGGATCTGCTCGACCACATCACCTCCGGGGTGCGCAGCACCTGCACCTACGTCGGCGCCGCAACCCTGCCCGAACTGCACGAAAAGGTGGTCCTCGGAGTGCAGTCGGCGGCCGGCTTCGCCGAAGGACATCCGCTGCCCAGCGGTTGGTGAGACCGGGTCACCGGCGGGGCAAGCTACCATTGAGCCCATCCGGCGCAATGCACAATGCTGCGCTGATTTGGCGAAAGGGCACCCGTGCCGCAGGCACCCGTGGAAGTTCACGGTTCCGATTCTGGCTTGGGGACCCCCGAGGGCACCCCGAGCGACCCCGAACCCTCCCCTAGGCAGCCGGGCTCGCGGCCCGGCCTCAGTGTGGTGAGCTCGCGATGAGCCTGACCATGACCCTCCTGTCCCTTTTGGCGTTCATCGCGCTGACGGCAGGTACCGCACTGTTCGTCGCGGCAGAGTTCTCGCTCACCGCGCTGGAACGCAGCGCCGTCGAGGCGAACGCCCGCACCGGCGGGCGGCGCGACGAGTTCATCCGCAAGGCGCACCGCACCTTGTCCTTCCAGCTGTCGGGCGCGCAGCTCGGTATCTCGATCACCACGCTGGCCACCGGTTATCTGGCCGAACCGGTGGTCGCGCGGCTGCTGCACGCACCGCTGGCGGCGATCCGGATCCCCGACGGCATGATCGACGGCGTCGCCCTGGTGCTGGCGCTGCTGATCGCCACCTCGGTGTCGATGATCTTCGGCGAACTGGTGCCCAAGAACCTTGCGGTGGCCAAGCCGCTGCCGACGGCGCGGGCCGCCGCACCCGCGCAATGGTATTTCTCCCGCATCCTCACGCCGGTGATCAACGCCACCAATGGCACCGCCAACTGGATCCTGCGCCGGATCGGTATCGAGCCCGCGGAGGAACTGCGCTCGGCCCGGTCCCCGCAGGAACTGGTGTCCCTGGTCCGGAACTCCGCCCGCAGTGGATCTTTGGATCCGGACACCGCGGTGCTGGTCGACCGGTCCCTGCAGTTCGGCGAGAGGTCGGCCGAGGAACTGATGACCCCGCGCCAGTTGATCGAGACGCTGGAGTCCGATGACACCGTGGCCGACCTGGTCGAAGCCGCGATGCGCACCGGGCACTCCCGATTCCCGATCGTCGAAGGCGACCTCGACCAGACCATCGGCATGGTGCACGTGAAGCAGATCTTCGAGGTGCCGCCGGGCGAACGGAAAACCACCCGGCTGGCCATGATGGCCCTGCCGGTGCCAACGGTCCCGTCCACGCTCGACGGCGACTCGGTGATGACCCAGATCCGCGCCGACGGCCTACAGACCGCGATGGTGGTCGACGAGTACGGCGGCACCGCGGGCATGGTCACCGTCGAGGACCTGATCGAGGAGATCGTCGGCGACGTCCGCGACGAACACGACGACGCCACCCCGGACGTGGTGCATGCGCGCACCGGATGGCAGGTGTCCGGACTGCTGCGGATCGACGAGGTCGACTCCGAGACGCCGTTCCGCGCTCCCGAAGGCGATTACGAAACCATCGGCGGCCTGGTGCTGCAGGAGCTCGGCCATATCCCCGAGGTCGGCGACACCGTGCAACTGGCCGCGTTCGATCCCGACAGTGTCGATGACCCGGTGCGCTGGAACGCCACCGTGCTGCGGATGGACGGGCGCCGGATCGACCTGCTGGAGCTGACCGAACTCGGACACGAGGACGACGCCGCAGACAGGGAGCAGCGCCATGGGTGATCTGCTCGCCGTCGTACTCACCGTGCTGTTGCTGGGCGCCAACGCCTTCTTCGTCGGCGCCGAGTTCGCGCTCATCTCGGCGCGGCGCGACCGCCTCGAGACGCTCGCCGAACAGGGCAAGAAGCGTGCCGTCACCGTCATGCGCGCCGCGGAGAACCTGTCCCTGATGTTGGCCGGGGCGCAGCTGGGCATCACCATCTGCTCGATCCTGCTCGGCCGGGTCGGCGAACCCGCTGTCGCGCACCTCCTGGAGAAGCCGTTCGCCCTGCTCGGCGTCGACGAGGCTGTGCTGCACACCGTTTCGTTCATCGTGGCGCTGGCCGTGGTGGTCACCCTGCATGTGCTGCTCGGCGAGATGGTGCCGAAGAACATCGCCATCGCCGGACCGGAATCGGCAGCCATGCTGCTGGTCCCGCCGTATCTGGCCTACATCCGGCTGGCCAAGCCGTTCATCGCGTTCTACAACTGGGCGGCCAACACCACGCTGCGCATGTTGCGGGTGGAACCCAAGGACGAACTCGACGTCGCGGTATCCACCGTCGAACTGTCCGAGATGATCGCCGAGTCCCGGTCGGAGGGCTTACTCGACCACGAGGAGCACACCCGGCTCACCCGGGCGCTGCAGATCCGCGACCGCTTCGTCGCCGATGTCGCCATCCCGCTCAACCGGATCCGCGCCATACCGGTGGCGGCACCGGGCTCCGGGCCGACGGTGGGGGCGGTCCAGAGCGCCCTCACCGAAACCGGCTATTCGCGCTTCCCCGTGACCGATGCCGGCGGGACCATGCTCGGCTATCTGCACATCAAGGATGTGCTGGCCATGATCGACGATCCGGACGCGGTGCTGGACGCGACGATGGTCCGGCCCCTCGTGGAGGTGCCCGCCACGCTGTCGGTACCCGAGGCGCTGTCCCGGATGCGCCGCAACAACAGCCACCTGGCCCTGGTCACCACCGACGGCACCGTCACCGCCGTGGTGGCGCTGGAGGATCTCGTCGAGGATCTGGTCGGCACCGTGCGCGACGGAACCCACCGTGTCTGAGCGGATCCTGCTCGACGAGGCGGAATGGACCGCGCGGGAGAGCGCACACACCTAACGCACCGGGCGGCTGCTGGCGCCGCACCGCGCGCGGGCGCAGGCCGGCCAGAGCCACCCGGTGTGGGATTTCCTGTTCACCTACTACAGTTTCCGCCCGCGCCAGCTGGCCCAATGGCATCCCGGTTTCGGGACGGCGCTCGACGGACCGGCGGCCGGGAAGTTCCTGGCGCGCACCGGATACCAGCGCCGCGGTTCGGAAGTCGCCCTGAGCCCGGAATTCCTGGCGGCGCGGCTGCCCACCGTCGGCTTCGTCGCCGACCTGCTGACCGCCACCGCGGACCGGCCGGCTCGGCTGAACTGCTTCGGCATGCACGAGTGGGCGATGGTGTACCGGACCCCCGACGTGCGGCACGACGGCGTTCCGCTGCGGCTCGGCCCTGCGGGGACGGACACCGTGCTGGAATCGATGCCGTTGCGCTGCAGCCACTTCGATGCCTACCGGTTCTTCACCGAAGACGCCGTCGAACGCAACGCCGAGCCGTTGAGCCGCACCGAACAGATGCGCCACGAGCAGCCGGGCTGCGTGCACGCCAACATGGACCTCTACAAGTGGTGCTACAAGCTCGGCCCGCTGCTGCCGTCGGAGTTGCTGACGGACTGCTTCGAGCTGGCCGGCGCGGCCCGGCTGCTGGACATGCAAGCCAGCCCGTATGACCTCGGCAAGTATGGGATCGATCCGATCCTCATCGAAACCGCGTCCGGGCGAACCGAGTACGTGCGACGCCAGCAAGAGGTGGCCGCTTCCGCGGCAGCGTTACGCACCGTACTGCGGGAGCACTGCGCAGTCATGATGGCCGACGCGGCAGCGGTGCCGGCGTGAGGGGCGGCATCGCAATCATCGCCGTTGCAGTCGCGGTTGTAGGCCTGCTCGGCGGGTGCGGCACCAAGAACACCACCAAGCCGACGACGACCTTCGGCCCGGCCCTGCCCGGCGACTTCACCGGAATGGGTCCGGGCACGCTGATATCGGCCAACGCGCTGCCCAACCTCGACCCCGCACTGCGCGGCATGACGTCGCTGGCCGCCCGCATCGTCTACACCTCGACGTCCGGGGTCAGTGATACGGAGGCGAAGGTATCGGGTTCGGTGCTGGTGCCCAACGGCGCCGCACCCGCCGGCGGCTGGCCCGTCATCGCGGTGGGACACCCCAATACCGGTAGCGAAATCGACTGTGCGCCTTCGTGGTCCCCCACCCTGCGCGACCTGGCGCCGACGGTCCAGGCCTTCGTGACGGCGGGGTACGTCGTCGTAGTCCCCGACTACCAGGGGCTGGGATTCGACGACGACGCACCGCATCCCTTCCTGGATTCCGCGACCGCTGCCTACAACATCATGGATTCGGTGCGCGCGGTCGCGAAGCTGGTGCCGCACACCTCCGATCGCTGGGCGGGTTACGGCATCGGGCAGGGCGGCCAGGCGGTGTGGGCGGCCGACGAGCTGGCGGGTGATTACGGCCTCGGCGGGCGATTGGTGGGTGTGGTGGCCGATGCGCCCACTGCAGCGCTGGACGAGCTGGCCGATGCGGCGGCGGGAGGCAACCTCACCAAGGACCAGATGCTCTTGCTGCACCAGTACCTGTCCGCGCTGGCCAACCAGTACGACAATTTCAAGATCGACGACTACCGGCGTGGGGTGGTCAAGGCCAACTGGAATGCCCTGAGCGGGTGCGTCGGCAGCTCGTCACCGAAACGCACCACGGTCACCGCCCAGATGACCCCGGACGATCTGCGCCCGGCCACCCCTGCCGCCACGGACGCGTTGCGCGGTTACCTGCAGAAGACCTCGCTACCCCAGGGGCCGACCACCGCCCCCATGCTGCTGATACCCGACGCGCCCGACGGCGTGATCCCCAAGGCCTGGACCGATGGCGCTCTGACCCGTGCGTGCGGCATGGGCGATATTGTGACCTTCGGCACCGCGGACCAGGACCATGCCACCGAGGCGCTCTGGTGGATCGGCCAGCGCTTCAATTCAGTTGCCGCGCAGAATGATTGTCCGCGGTAGCGCGGGGCGGCCGGGCATCGGACCGGACGTCGGCAGACGTCGTGGCCGGGGACCCCGCCGAGCACCCAGACTATCTTGGTCCACGTGACGCACGTGTCCCTGACCCACGGCTGGTTGCCGGTGGTGGTCCAGGCAGTCGCCGCGGTGGTCGTCGGCGTCGTCGCATGGCGGACGACGAGCAAATACTGGCTGCGCTGGGTCGCGCTCGGCGTCGCCTGCGGCGCGGCCCTGGCCGCGCTGGCATTCTGGTTCGTCGAGTCCCAGGCCCTGGCCGACGGGCCCGTCGTCTGGCTGCCCTGGGTGTGGATCGCGGCCCTTGGCCTGGTGCTGGTGCTGACCGTCACCAACTGGCGCAGCACGGGCTGGGTGCGCCGCGGCGTGACACTGATCGCCACCCCGCTGTGCGTCCTGTGCCTGGCGGTGACGGTCAACGCGTGGACCGGCTATCTGCCGACGGTCGGCTCCGTGGCGGACCGTCTCAGCGGCGCCCACATGCCCAACGAGGTCGACGAGGCCACCTTGCGGGACATGGTGCGGCACGGGGATCGCCCGTCACACGGCATGGTGGTCTCGGTGAAGATCCCCGCGGACGCCTCGGGCTTCCGGCACCGCGACGAACTGGTGTACCTGCCACCGGCCTGGTTCGCCAGCGACCCTCCCCCTGCGCTTCCCGCCGTCGTGATGGCCGGCGGCGAATTCGGCACCCCGCGCGACTGGCCGGTCAGCGGCGACGCCAGGACCACCGCCGACGCCTTTGCTGCCGCACACGGCGGCAACGCGCCAATCCTCGTGTTCGTCGACACCAGCGGTGAATTCGTCAACGACACGGAATGCGTCAACGGACCGCGCGGCAATGCCGCCGACCACCTGACCAAAGACGTCGTGCCCTACGTCATCTCCCATTTCGGCGCGAGCCCGGCGGCAGACCACTGGGGTATCGCCGGCTGGTCCGCGGGCGGCACCTGCGCCCTCACCACCACGCTGATGCACCCGGACATGTTCACCGCGTTTCTCGACATCGACGGCCAGGTCGGACCCAACGCCGGTTCCAAGAACCAGACCGTGGCCCGCCTGTTCGGCAACGACCTGAACGCTTACCTGGCGTTCGACCCGCAGACGGTGATGACCGAGCACGGCGCCTATGACGGTGTCGCGGCATGGTTCTCGGTCCCCGACTCGGGTAAACCGACATACCGTCCGCCGGCCACCGGCACCCCGTTGCCGCCGGTGGACCCGGACTCGCTGGACGCCGACCACGACGAGGTCGCGCAGCACCTGTGCGCGATGGCCAGCAGC
>JAHFVC010000488.1 GCA_023264765.1 Mycobacterium sp.
CGTGGATCACCGGCACCATCGCCACCGGCGGCACCGATGCGGTGCTCGTGCGGCTGGCCCGGGCACTGCGCACCGGGGCCGTCCTGACCATCGGGTTCACCGGCACCCTCACCCTCGCCGGTATCGCGATCAGTGCCGGTGCCCGGACCCTGGTGACGGCTGCTCCCTGGCTCGGGATCACGATCGGGCTCACCCTGGCCATCTTGGGCGGCTTCATGCTCACCGGCCGCACCATCGGTCTGCGTATGCCTGCCCGGACGCGTCATCGGCCGGACTCCCCAACAGCCGGTGGTGTGCTCGCGGCCGGAATCGGCTACGCCCTGGCGTCACTGTCCTGCACCTTCGGGGTACTGCTCGCGGTGATCGCCCAGGCCCAGGCCACCAGCGGATGGGGCGGTCTGCTGGCAGTGTTCACCGCATACACAGCCGGTGCCGCCACCATCTTGATGCTGGTCAGCGTCGGCACCGCCATCGCCGGCACGGCCCTGACCCGGCATCTGGGTATCCTCGCCCGCCACGGGACCCGCGTCACCGCCGTTGTCCTCATCGCCACCGGCGCCTACCTCGCGTGGTACTGGCTGCCCGCGGCCACCGGGCACACCGCCAGCGGCGGCAACCTGCTCACCGGCTGGTCGGCCACCGCGACCGGATGGCTGCAGGACCACGCCCTCCCGGCCAGCGTCATTGCCGCCTTCGCTGTGGTGGTCAGCGCGGTGGCCGCGTGCTGGACCACCCACCGCCGGCCAATCACCGGCAAGCAGCGCCGCCGGTGATGATTCACCGGCCGATACACCCAGCCAGATACCACTGTCCCTAACGATTAGAAAGCCGATAGATACAACCGTCGGACACAGTCAGATGCACACCACAAGTGCCTTACTGATAAGGCACATTCAAGACTGCCGACCCCTAAGCGCGACACGCCAGTTCTGCGCCGTCTGAGCGTGTCGTCAATACGGCAGTGGCGAATAGGCGTCGGTACTGCGCCCATTGCTCGACGGGGGTGGCGTCGGCATGGTGGGCGCCGGTGCGTTCGTTGATGCGGTCGAGCAGTAGCGTCGGCCAGGCGGGTTCCGTTGGCGTCCTGGGCTGTTCAACCCGAGGGCGAGCTGTGAGCAATGTTGCGGCTACGGCGATCACATCGGGGTAGGCCACCACGTGCGCTTCTAGGCCATTCTGCAGAATCCCCGCCGCCACGTGACGCTCTGCGTGAGCCCAGAAGACCAGGATGTGGCGGGCGTCGCCCAAGGCGTCATGAAGGTCGACCTCTGAATACTGACGGGCCAAGCGCCGATGCGTGCGCCCGGCACTGAGCACCGTGGGCCGGTCACGAAGATCCACCTGGTCGTCAAGAACGCGCGTTGGTGAACCGATCCAGCGTCGGTGACGGTGGCATACGGAGACATGTGCAGGCAGGTAGCAGTAGACGGGTTCGTGTATTCCCTTGCGTGCCATACATCTTTGACACAAAGGGCGGCGGAGATATTGCTTGAGCGCGGTGGGGTCGCCAGCAAGCCCGCAGAGACGGGACCGGATTACCTGCTCAGGTTGGCCGCTGACGACGGCCAACCAGTCCGGTCGCGGCCGGGCTGCGCATGATTCGGCGACATGGCCGCGCAGTGTGGAGACGCCGATATGGTTGGCGCGGGCCAGCCTGTCGATGTAGGACGATACGGCTTCCCAACGGAACGGTGCGATCGTTCGCGGGAGCCGCTGGCGTGGTCCGCGCGGCCACGGCCTGACAGTTGCCACGTCAGCTGGCCGTGCGGGCCGCGGCCGTGTGGGCGGCGTAGTCGATCAAAATATCGTCCATGGCCTCGCGGGTGATGTGCTCGGTGCCGTCGAGCATCGCTTGGATTGCTGAAGCCCGGATCAAGTGGGCCAGGCTGCCGATCATCCCGCCGGTGCGGCGGTGCAGGTAACGGGCCTGGGCGACAAGGCTTCCCGGTTCGTGTCGATGCAGACGCAAGGTACCTTCCATGGCGGCGACGAGTTGTCGCCACTCCTTGGCGTCGGGGAATGCGCTGGTGTGGATCACCCCGCAACGGCCGGCCAACTGCCGTCCCCGCGTGCCGGTGAACAGCCCCGAGCGTTCCACTTCGATCCCGGCGTAAACGAATGTCGCAGGCAGATGCTCGGTGAAGTATTTGAGGTGGTCGGACAGTTCTTCGCCGGCGCGGGTGTCGAGGTTGAGGTTGTGGATTTCATCGACCACCACGATGTCGGTACGGGCATCGATGAGCACCTGGCACACGGCATCGGAAATATCGGTCACGTTCATCCGCTGATTGAGCGTGGGAAGCCCCAGAAACCGTGCGAACTCCATCGCCAACTTGCGGGGCGACCCTTTCGGCGGGGCCGTCACATACACCACCGGAATCCGGCTCTCATCGCCGGGAAACCGTGCACGGGTGCGCAATTCGTGAAACCGACCCAGTTGCTTGATCGCCGTAGTTTTCCCCGTCGCTGCCCCGCCGGAGATGATCAGCCCGCGCCGGGCCCCGATCTCGCGCTGGTTGAGCAATGTCAACAGCCGGCCCTGATGGGTGATCGCTTCGATCGCCGACGTGGTGACCACCACCAGCTCCGAATGATGCGCAACCCGGGCCTCGTTGTAGGCCGTCCGCTCGTCCTCACCGAGGCTGGCCCACTCGTCGTCGGCGAGCAACGTGAACTCCGGCGGATCGGCATCAACAAAACGCCGCCAGCCCTCCAGCGTCGTGGTCGGCTGGCGGCGATCCTCTAACTGACCCACCGCCGCAATCTCGGTCACAGTCGCCACGTTTGGGCCTCCTTGCGTGCATCAAACACCGGCAGGGGTATGACCTCCGCCATCTCGCCGTCATCGTCGAAAGTCTCGTTGTCGGCGGCCCGTTCCGACGGTGACGGGCCATGATGTTCGGATGATTCCGTCGGGTCCGGCCAGTCCCGGCCGGCGCTCGCGGCGCTGGTCCGTCCAGTCACTCGGCGCTCGGCTTTCGTCTGCTGCTGCGGCCCAGCGGCGGCGCGGTCCAGCAAGTCCTCCGCGATGGCCGCAATCTCCGCTTCCTGGGTCTTCTGGGCCCCTCTGCGGTCGGCTACGGAGCGGGCGTGGCGCCACAGTGTCTCGCCGAACGGCACCGGCGAGGACCGAAGGTGCGTCCACGTCGCGGCCAGCCATCCGTCTTCGTGGTGATTGCGCACCCAAATCCTCGACACGTCATACGGGTCGTAGTGCACTTCCCACTGTCCGTTACGGGCATCGACCCCGGAATGCTGGCGCCGGTATGGGTTGAGCGCCTTGGCGTCATAGGTGCGATGGTTGATCCGGACCCCGTAACTGTTGATTGTGCGCCACTGCACGGGAAGCAATTCGATATAGTCGTCGGCGTCCAGTGGGACCGGTACATAGCCAGCCACCTCAACGAGGGCAGTGTATTTCTCGTTGGGAGACAACGCTTTCCCCGGCGTCACCGGATCCCGCAGGCCATCGTGGGGGCGGTTCTGCCACACCGCGATGATCCACTCGTCCAGCAGCGCCTGCAGCTCAATCATCGACCACACCGCGTCGTCCTCGGCGTTTTTCCCACGCCGCTCCACCGATGAACCGACGTAACCGGCCACGTACTGTGCGAACAGGGTGCCCACCGACTGCAATGTCCGCTCGATCTTCGGCTTATCGGTCGGGCAGTCGGGATGAGCCGGCTGCAGATTGATCCCCAATGTGCAGCACGCTTGCCGAAATGTTTGGGACAGATACGCTTTCCCGTGATCGCAGACGATCGTCTCGGGAGCGATCACCGGCCTGGCCGCAGCATCGGCCAGGCGCTGATCGACACTGGTCAGGCTGTGGTGCGGAAGTACCGACCGGGACATCCGCAGCGCATCGGCCCATCCCGGCCGCATCGGTTCGGGCGTCAATGCCCGCGCCAAGAGCAGTGACGCGTCCACTGCTTTGGTCGTCGGTCGCAGCACCGCGGCCGGGATGGACCGCGTAGCGTTGTCGACCATCGGAGTCAGCTCGACTCGGTCTACCATGCCGTCATCGAGCAC
>JAHFVC010000213.1 GCA_023264765.1 Mycobacterium sp.
CCTTCCCGAAGAACGGATCGGCCTCCCATTCCGGGTTGGTCTCCCATTCGTGGGTTTCGTATCCGCCTTCCCATTCGGGGTTGGCTTCCCACTCGCCGGAAGGCGACTCCCATTCGTGGCTTTCGTAGCCACCCTCCCATTCGGGGTTGCTCTCCCACTCTTGGGTTTCAGGCTGGTGAGCGCCTTCTTGGTGTTCCCATTCCCACTCGTGAGCAGCTTCATGAATGCCCTCGTGGGTTGCGGGTGCTTCAAAGATTGCGGCCATGTGTGCCTCCTCGATCTCATGGGCAACCTAGGGGTCGCTTCGTCGCCAAGGCGTCGCTTCCAGCGTCGCGACCGCGTCTCGGCTGGCTCGCTGCCCCGGCTGCGTGACGGGAGTGAAGACGAGGTGGTGACGGTGCCGGCCAACTGTGGAGGAGTGTGACCGTCCGTTCGATCGGCCGAGAGGGGTTGCGATGATCGCAAAAGGGATCGAGAAGGACATCGAGATCGTCAGACCGCGCGGCCGCAGCATCGCGCCGAGAGTCAGCGGTTTTCGCGGGACACCTGCGCTGGTCCGGCCACCAGCGTCGGCGCTGATTCGGAGTCGGGACCAATCCTGCTATGTCCGGATCGAGAACCGCGGCACGCGGCCATTGCGACTCGTCCGCTATGCCACGTCGGCTATTTCATCGTGGGCCGTGCCGCCCCCGAAAGAGATTCAGCCTCGGTCGGTCGCCGATATCCACGTGCGGCCGGCCGCGGGCGTGGCTAGGGGCTCCGCGGGCTCGTTCAGTTACTCCGACGGGTACCGTACCTATGACTTCTCGTTGAAATGTGCTGTGAAATCGAGTAATTCGATCATCTCGCCGGTTCCGTACCAGTCGAAAGTCGGGAACGGCCCATGGCAATTGGGTACCGTCGACCCGTCCGGGCATCCGCTTCGAGCGCACTTCTATGTCGGTGCGTCACCAACGTCGGGCACACCGTCACCGCCACTGTCGCGGCCCGTAAGCTCGCTTGGAGTCATATCCCCGAGCGTTCAGGACCGTTACCTGGTTGCTGCGCGGCGGATTCTCAATCGCTCGAAAACCCCTTCAGGCCGGGGGATAGTCATGTGCGTCACTTACCTGAAGCCGTTGGGCGCCAAGCAACTTTTTGATCGCACATTGGATTCGCGGAAGCGGTTGGTAAAGCCGCTCAGCCACCTTCTCAGTGCAAACGTACAGACAATTGAAGTCGACGGGCGCAAGTACGAGTACGTCTGGATCCATCCCAATGTTCCGCCCACATCGCCCCCGATGGCAGGAGGAATGGCGTTCCTGCCGGCGCGCGGCCAATCGTGGTTCGCATTGGTCACGTTCAACGTTGCGGGGCTCGACAACGATTTTCGGCGCAGCTGCACTAACGGCCACCACGCTGAAATGCAGATGACTCGCTTTGTCAAAGAGCAACCAGAATTGTGGCGATCTCAGCTTGGCGCCATTGAGCTGCGAAATTACTCGCGAACCCCCTCGGCGGCGGGCTACAGCGCGTGCAATGCATGCCTGCACGACCTAGCGGGATTCGTTGTCGGCCTCAACAGATTACCGCGGCCACGTCCGATCAGCATGAGTGTCTCGTGGGAGCGCCTTTACGACAAGAACTCTCGATGTGGCCACCCGACGGATGCTGCGAACATTGCGAGACTCGTCGCTGTGACAGGGCGCAAGCCGCAAGGTCCTCTCCCTGTCGGCGCTCAGTCCCTTTCTGCCACAACAGTTGCGCAGCCCAGCACGCCAACCGGGTCTCGGGTGATACGACGCAAGAAAGTGGTGCAGTGGTGATGACGTACATGCCGGTGAGTTCCGCGAGATGTTCAGGATCGACGTCTGGCAAGTGCAGCTGCACCGGCTGTCGGACCACCGATCACGAGTTGAACGATCGGCCGACCACCTCGCCCTTGCGGACCGTTGTCTCCGGGTTCAGTAGATACGGTGACGCGGTGCGCTCGCTGCCTCCTGTGGAGCAACGCAAGATTGAGTCTGTCGCCCGATTCGTCGTCTCAAGTCTTGCTGGCCGCGGAACTCTTGTACACCGGATCGAGCTTGTCGGCCAAGCTGATACGGACACGCCTCGTCGGCCGTCATTCGAAATGCAGATGAGCTTGATCCGAGCGCAGCAGCTACGAACTGCACTGTCGGCTGCGATCGACCGCAATGCGGCGATGCTTCCTGGTCCTGCCCAACTGCCTCCCTTCTCAAGCCGGATTGCGTGGCGTACCTCCGGTGAGGGTGCCACTCAGCTGATAGTGCCGAACGCCCGAAGCGAGGCCGACCGTGCGCGTAACCGTCGCGTCGAGATCGCGGTTCATCGCTGGCGCGAATCGAGACCGCGTGCAGTGAGGCGGTTGGCGATCGTGGGGCAGAGGTCGCCGACGTCTGCGATCGACCGGATCATTCAAGAGTTCTTGAATCGCGTGGGAGACGCGAGTATCAACCGCAAGAACTGCTATGCGGCAGGAACCCAAGTAATCCAGAAACTCGAGCAGAGTGCTCCGAAACAACTGCGATGCACCAACGACTATGGTCCGCAGTTCGTAGCATCGAAAGATTATCGTGCGCCCTTTTCGAAGCTAGTTCGCTGCTGCGCCCAAGAGAATTGCGTTGCACCCTCCCGCCTGGACTGCCACAACAACGCCAATAAGGCGGCCTGCGCTCATTGCGGTAAGACGACGGGCCCGTACTTGATTCTGCGCTACGGTGCTAGGGCGCTCATGCGTGCCGTCGACCGTGCCAAGTGCGTTCTGGACCAGGGGTGCGTGGTCAGAGCCGGTGTGTTAAGCGGTATCTGCGATGACAAGCCGGACTGCGGCTGTGCGAAGAATCCAAATACCCCGCCCGACGAAGTGTGGCGATTGTGCCCTGAGCATTGGCTTGTCATCATCGGCTACGTTGGCGATACGTTCGTTTTCTGGGACTCCGCAAGGTCGAGCCCTCTCAAGAGCGGCGGTCACGACTTCGGGTTGCTGCATTACAACCGCACCGAGAACCGTCTGACGACGGGTCAGGACATGTCGAAGATGGATGTGAATCCCGACGGCTTTCACGCATGGGCACCATGTCAGGTGACAGGTGATCCCTGCCAAAAGCGCTACCAGGTCCTGCGTTTACAGACCGGTGGCAGGTACAAGCCAGCTACAGGATCGTGCTGACAGCTCACGGCCCGGGACCGTCAGCCTGGTGTGACGAACGGCGCGTATCCCTCGTAGAGCGGGTAGATCCATGTGAACCGCCGCCAGTAGGGCCGACGCTCGTTGTCCTTTGCGCCGCTATGACGCGAATACCGTCACCGACCTGAACAATGACGACGACAAGGGCGCCCGCTGGGACCCGGCCGAGCTCGGCCCGGTGGTCAGCGATCTGCTGGCCAAGTCCCGTACCCCGCTGCCGGTGTTCGGCGCTTAAGCGGCCGCCTTCTCGGAAGCGTTGTCGGCGCTTTTGTCGGGGGCCGGCGTGGCTTTCGCCGATGCTGGAGCCTTGTGCCCCTTGCGCTTTGCGGGCTTGTCGGTGGTGGGCTTGGCCTCCGATCCGCTCGCGTCGGCGGAAGTCGACGAGGTAGCAGTCTTCGGCTCGTCCTTCTTCGGGGTCTCGGTGCTGTCGGCCACCTTGGCGGTGGCTGTCGCGTGCTTCCGGGCCTTCTTGCTCACCGGTGCGGTGGGTTCGGCTGCGGACTCTGCCCGGGATGCGACGGCGGCCGCCGTCGTTGCGGGTTCCGCAGTGGCCGCGGCGGTGGTGGCCGGTGGCGCTGCGCCCTTGAAGACGGTGCCGGTTTGAATCGACTTCACCACGCTCTTGACCACATTGACGGGGAAGCTCGCGACGGCCTTGATCGTGTCGACCACGCCCTTGCCCAGAGCGGCGACGATCTTCGCGACGTTGCGGGTGCCGACGGCCGCCACGACGTCGTGGATGGCCATCTGGGGAGTGGTGACCAGGTCGCGGACATTCACGAACAGCTTGGTGGGCAATGCCGGGTTCTGGGTCACCTTGACGCCCGCCCAGTCGACCAACGTCCAGCCCTCCTTGGGGCTGCCGGTGACGGTGACGATGTCGGTGTTGTCCAGGATGTGCGTGAGCATCAGGGTCAGATCGGGATTCTTGACGTTCATCAGCGTCCACGCCATGATCGCCAGGCCGTGGGAGAAGGCAACCGGGTTGTCGCCCCCGGTGTCGGCGATGGTCTGGACGGCCTCGTTGAACCGGCTTTCGAAATCCGCCCCGGTGAGGTCCGCCGACCCGGGCATCGGCACCGCGTAATTGCCCGTCACCCAAGCGAACGCGGTCAGTGCGTACAGGATGCGCTGCAGGCCCGATGTCTGCGAGGCACCTTCGTAGGCCCCGGCCTGAATCTCGTGCAAGCCCGCCGCTTCGGTTTCCGTCAGGCCGCTGAGCTCGGCGTACGGGGCCGCCGTGTCGAAGGTCCGGATCATGTTCGAGTAGAAGATGCTGGTGTGGTCGATCTTGTCGGCCAGCAGCTTCTGTGCGACCGCCTCGGCCTGGGTTTCACCGGTGGGGGTCAGCCCGGGGCCGGGGATCTCGGTGTTGATGCAGCACGAGGTGTTGCCGTAGGACTCGCCGTGCCGGACGAACGTGATGGTGAGAGCGTTGGCGGGCGCAACCGCCGCCACCAACAGCATCACGGCGGTGAGTGCTGCCAGGGCCGTGCCGAGAAGCCTACGTGGCCAACCGTTTTGCATCTGTTTCTCCATCGGTGCCGAAGTCGGGTTCACGAAATGTACAAGTTTCGGAAAGTGTCTACAGGTGTTTCTGTCACCTGCGTCAAGAAATTACGGCAGCGGGTCCGCGGCGACACCGCCTCGCCGAATAACAGTCGGTGAAGTCGCGAGGCAATTACGCTCAGGGGATCGACGCCTACAACGGACAATTGAGCCCGGCCAGAATCTGGTGGGGCATGGTTCCCGTGACCATCGTGGTTGCGGGACTGGTGGTGCTTGCCATCGCCGGGGAACGGTCGTGGCCCCTGCCGCTGACCGGCATCGTCCTTCTGCTGGCACTCGCCCTGCTACTCGGAATCAGCGACGGCAGAGGCAGATTCCCGGTGGCGCGGGGCCAGCGAGTGGCGTTCGCGGTGCTGACCGTGCTTTCCGCGGGCACCGTGCTGGTGCCGTACCTGCCCGCCTATTTCGGGGCCAGGCAGCTGGCGCCTACGCGGGATCGCAGATGACGATCGGGATCTTGCGCTCGGTGTAGGAGCGATAGTTCACGAAGTCCGCGTACATCGCGTCGAGCTTCGGCCAGTACTCGTCACGCTCGGCGTCGGTGGCGTCGCGTGCGGTCAGGCTCAACGTCTCCTGCTTGGTCTGGAACGAGACCGACGGGTTGGCCCGCAGATTCAGGTACCACATCGGATTGGTGTCGCGACCGCCCTGCGATGCGACCAGAACGATGCGCCTGCCCTCTTGGAGGAACAGCAAGGGACTGTCCCGCAGTTCGCCGGACTTGCGCCCGGTCGTTGTGAGGATGCCGACCTCGGCACCGTGCAGGAACTTGTCTCCCAGGCGGCCGTTGGTCTTCTTGAACAACCAGGTCTGGGCGCGCGACATCCACTTGATCGCGGTACCCACGCCCTTCGAGTTCAGCGACTCGACCTGCTTGGGGCTGAGCGGGCGCGACTGCTTTGCCATGCGGGGGACCCTATCGGCTGATGAACGGTGTCAGGGAGGCGCGGATGTGGCGGATCTTGGGCGAGCCGCTCGGATCGGAGTCCGGGATGAGGAACGTCTCGTCCACGTGCGAGTTCACCCGCCGGCCGAACAGCCGCGGCTTGGTCAACACGTCGAACTTCGCCCGGACGTGGTCACCGTCGACGGTGAACTCCGGCGGCGTCGTCGCTTCGATGATCTTGAACTGCGGACCGTTGTTCAGGCTGCGCCGCAAGTGATCTCCGGAGCGGCCGGTTTTCAGACCCATCTCGATGCGGATGCAGTCCGGCGTCAGCGGAACCGCGTCGGCCCGGTGGGTGACCAGTGCATCGATGTACGCCTGGGCCGCTGCGATGCGGTCCGCTTCTGAAAATGACACCGGCCGGGCTCAGATTCTTTCGATGATGGTGCCGGTGGACAAAGCGCCGCCAGCGCACATGGTGATCAGCGCGGTGCTCTTGTCCGTCCGCTCCAGCTCGTGCAGGGCCGTGGTGATGAGGCGGGCACCTGTCGAGCCGACCGGATGGCCCAGCGCGATCGCTCCGCCGTTGACATTGACCTTGTCCATATCGGCCTCATGCGCCCGTGCCCACGACAAGACGACCGATGCGAACGCCTCGTTGATCTCGACCAGGTCGATGTCGCCGAGCGTCATCCCGGCCTTCTCCAGCACCTTCGCGGTGGACTGCACCGGCCCGTCGAGGTGGTAGTAGGTCTCGGAGCCCACGTTGGCCTGCGCGACGATCCGGGCGCGCGGCTTCAAGCCGTGGGTTTTGGCCACATCTTCGTCCATCCACAGCACCGCAGCAGCTCCGTCGGAGATCTGCGACGAGGTGCCTGCTGTGTGAATTCCGCCCTCCAGCACCGGTTTCAGCGCGGCGAGTGCCTCGGGGGTGGTGTCGCGCAAACCCTGGTCGCGGGTCACGGGCGCCCACTCGGCGGTCGGTTGTTTGTTCTCGTCGAGCACCGGAGCCGAGATGGCCGAGATCTCGCGGTCGAAGCGGCCTTCGGCCCAGGCCTGCTTGGCCTTGGCCTGGGATGCCAGCCCGAAGGCATCGATATCGGCGCGGGTGATGCCGCGGCGCTTGGCAATCCGCTCGGCGGCCTCGAACTGGTTGGGCATGTCGATGTCCCACGACGATGCCCGGATGATGCTGCGGTCCGGTCCGGCGTTGGCGCCGAGGCCGACGCGGCTCATCGCCTCGATGCCGCAGGCGATGCCGATGTCGATGGCGCCGGTGGCGATGAGCCCGGCGACCAGATGGTTGGCCTGCTGGGCGCTGCCGCACTGGCAGTCGATGGTGGTGGCGCCGACATGCTCGGGCAGGCCGGCGGTCAGCCACCCGACGCGGGTGATGTTGTTGGACTGCTCGCCGAACTGCGTGACGCAGCCGCCGATAAGCTGCTCGACGTCACCGGCGTCGATTCCTGCCTTCTCGACCACCGCCTTCTGGACGGCGCCCAGAAGCTCGGTGGCGTGCAGGCCCGACAACCAGCCGTTGCGCTTGCCGATGGGGCTGCGGGTGGCTTCGACGATGACAGGATTACCCATGTCGTCAGGCTAGAACACGTTTCATTACTCTGACAAGCGGCGATGCCCCCGTGCCTTTTATCTGCGGTGGAGGCATGTTTTACTGGCACTAGAACACGTTGCATTCTTAGGAGCGCAAAGCTTATGCCATCCCTCATCCCAGCTGACTTCGATCTCCTCGACGCGACGCTCAATCTTGAGCGTTTGCCCGTGGAGGAACTGGCGGAACTCCGAAAAACCGAGCCTGTGCACTGGGTCGACGTGCCCGGCGGCACCGGTGGGTTCGGCGACAAAGGCTACTGGCTGGTCACCAAACACGCGGACGTCAAAGAGGTGTCCAAGCGCAACGACATCTATGGAAGCTCGCCCGACGGTGCCATCCCGGTGTGGCCCCAGGAGATGACGCGCGACGCGGTCGACCTGCAGAAGGCCGTGCTGCTGAACATGGATGCCCCGCAGCACACCCGGTTGCGCAAGATCGTCTCGCGTGGTTTCACCCCGCGGGCCATCGGCCGGCTGGAGGCCGAACTCGCCGAGCGGGCCCAGAAGATCGCGCAGACCGCCGCGGCCGAGGGATCCGGCGACTTCGTCGAGCAGGTCTCCTGCGAGCTGCCGCTGCAGGCCATCGCCGGTCTGCTCGGCGTTCCGCAGGAAGATCGCGACAAGTTGTTCCGCTGGTCCAACGAGATGACGGCCGGTGAGGATCCGGAGTACGCCGACGTCGATCCGGCGATGTCGTCCTTCGAGCTGATCACCTATGCCATGAAGATGGCCGAGGAACGGTCCAAGAACCCGACCGAGGACATCGTCACGAAACTCATCGAGGCCGACATCGAGGGAGAGAAGCTCTCCGATGACGAGTTCGGTTTCTTCGTGGTGATGCTCGCGGTGGCAGGCAACGAGACCACCCGTAACTCCATCACCCACGGCATGATCGCCTTCTCTCAGCACCCCGAGCAGTGGGAGCTGTACAAGAAGGAGCGTCCCGGGACGGCCGCCGACGAGATCGTCCGCTGGGCCACGCCGGTGTCGGCCTTCCAGCGCACCGCACTGGAAGACACCGAACTGGGCGGGGTGAAGATCAAAAAGGGCGAGCGCGTCGTGATGTCCTACCGCTCCGCCAACTTCGACGACGAGGTCTTCGAGAACCCGAACAGTTTCGACATCATGCGGGACCCGAACCCGCACGTCGGTTTCGGCGGCACCGGCGCGCACTACTGCATCGGCGCCAACCTGGCCCGGATGACCATCAACCTGATCTTCAACGCGGTGGCCGACCACATGCCCAACCTGAAGTCCGTCGGTGAGCCCGAGCGGCTGAAGTCCGGGTGGCTCAATGGTATTAAGCATTGGCAGGTCGACTACACCGGCAAGTGACCGGTAAGTCACCGACCGCATAAGGCTCAAGGAGGAGTCGGGTGGATTTCAGTCCAAACCCGGAGCAGCAGGCTGTCGCCGATGTGGTGACCTCGGTGCTGGATCGGGACAATAGTTGGGACGCTCTGGTTTCCGGTGGTGTGACCGCTCTGGCGGTACCGGACCGGCTCGGCGGTGATGGCCTCGGTCTGCTCGAGGTCGCCACCGCGCTGACCGAGATCGGGCGGCACGGCACCATCAGCCCGGCGCTGGCGACCCTCGGTCTGGGCCTGGTTCCGCTCCTGGACCTCGCTTCGGCGGAGCAGCAGGATCGCTACCTGGCCGGCGTGGCCAAGGGCTCGGTGCTGTCGGCCGCGCTGAACGAGCAGGGCGTCTCCCTGCCCGAGCGGCCGACCACCAAGGTCGCGGGCGGAAAGATAAGCGGCACCAAAGTCGGTGTGCCTTATGCCGAGTCGGCGCAGTGGCTGCTGGTCACCACCGACAGCGGGGTGGTCGTGGTCGACCCGACCGCCGCCGGCGTCACCCTCACCAAGACGCCGACCGCCAACGCTTCCGACGAATACGTTGTGACGTTCGCCGACGCCGAGGTCGACGGGGTGCTGGACGGTGCGACGGTGAGCCGGGTCAACCAGTTGGTGCTTGCGACCACGGGTGCGTTCGCGGCAGGTCTGGTGGCCGGCGCCCTTCGGTTGACCGCCGACTACGTGGCCACCCGCGAACAGTTCGGCAGGCCGCTGTCGACCTTCCAGACGGTCGCCGCGCAGTTGTCCGAGATCTACATCGCCTCCCGGACCATCGATCTGGTCTCCACCTCGGTGGTGTGGCGGCTCTCCGAGGATCTGGACGCCACCGAAGACCTGGCCATCCTGGGCTACTGGCTGACATCGCAGGCCCCGCCCGCGATGCGCCTGAGCCATCACCTGCACGGCGGCATGGGTATGGACATCACCTATCCGATGGATCGCTATTTCTCCTCGATCAAGGACCTCACCCGGCTGCTGGGCGGTCCGACGTATCGGCTGGACCTGGTGGGAGCCTGATGTACATCGACCTGACTCCGGAACAGCGCAAGCTGCAAGCCGAACTGCGGGAGTACTTTTCGACTCTCGTCACGCCCGAAGAAGCCGCGGCCATGGAGACCGACCGGCACAACGAGGCCTATCGTGCGGTGATCAAGCGGATGGGCTCCGACGGCAAACTCGGCGTCGGGTGGCCCAAGGAGTACGGCGGCCTCGGCTTCGGTCCGATCGAGCAGCAGATCTTCATCAACGAGGCCAATCGCGCCGACATCCCGTTGCCGATGGTCACCTTGCAGACCGTGGGACCCACCCTGCAGGTCCTGGGCACCGAGGCGCAGAAGAAGAAGTTCCTGCCCGGAATCCTTTCCGGCGAAGTGCATTTCGCGATCGGCTACTCCGAACCCGATGCCGGTACCGACTTGGCCTCACTGCGCACCAGCGCGGTGCGCCACGGCGACGAGTACATCGTGAACGGCCAGAAGATGTGGACGACAGGCGCACACGACGCCGACTACATCTGGCTGGCCTGCCGCACCGATCCGGAAGCCGCGAAGCACAAGGGCATTTCGATCCTCATCGTCGACACCAAGGATCCAGGCTACTCGTGGACCCCGATCATCCTGTCCGACGGCGCACACCACACCAACGCGTCTTATTACAACGACGTGCGGGTGCCCGCCGACATGCTGGTCGGTGAGGAGCACGGTGGCTGGAAGTTGATCACCACGCAGCTCAACCACGAGCGGGTCGGCCTCGGGCCGGCCGGGCGGGTCGCCGGCATCTACGAGCATGTCCGGGCCTGGGCCGAGAAGCCGGGCGCCGATGGGGTGGCCCCGATCGAGCACGACGACGCGAAGCACCTCCTTGGCCAGATCAAAGCCATCTGGCGGCTCAACGAGCTGCTGAACTGGCAGGTCGCGGCGTCGGGCGAGACCATCGCCGTCGCCGACGCCGCAGCGACGAAAGTCTTTTCCACCGAACGTATCCAGGAGGTCGGCAGGCTGGCCGAGGAGGTCGTCGGCAGGTTCGGCAATCCGGCCGACCCGGACACCGCGCATCTGCTGGACTGGCTGGACAAGATGACCAAGCGCAACCTGGTCATCACCTTCGGTGGCGGCGTCAACGAGGTGATGCGCGAGATGATCGCCGCTTCGGGGCTCAAGGTGCCGAGGGTCCCCCGATGACCGGCGCGAGCGATCTGCAGGCCGGTATCGACGGGATTCTCGCCTCGGGCCGCGGCGAACCCACGATTGCGCGGGATCCGGTGAACGAACCGATGATTCACCACTGGACCGACGCCATCGGCGACACCAACCCGATCTATGTCGACGAGGCGGCGGCCGTCGCGGCCGGCCACGACGGAATCGTCGCGCCTCCGGCCATGATCCAGGTATGGACCATGATGGGGCTGGGTCGCGCGCGCTCCGACGATGATCCGCTGGCGCGTGCGATGAAGCTGTTCGACGATGCCGGGTATGTCGGGGTGGTCGCGACCAACTGCGACCAGACCTACCACCGCTACCTGAAGCCGGGCGAGCAGGTCGCCATGAGCGCCGAGATCGTCAGCATCATCGGCCCCAAGCAGACCGCGCTGGGCGAGGGCTACTTCATCAACCAGAAGATCCGCTGGCATGTCGGCGATGAAGAAGTCGCCGACATGGACTGGCGCATCATGAAGTTCCTTCCCGCGTCCAAGCAGACCTCCGCCGAAACCGACGCCATCCCCGAGGATCTCGACCCGGACAAGCTGATGCGGCCGTCCTCCTCACGGGACACCAAGTTCTTCTGGGACGGTATCAACGCCCACGAGTTGCGCCTTCAGCGCCGCCCGGACGGCACCTTGCAACATCCGCCGGTGCCCGCGGTGTGGGCCGACAAGGACGCACCGGCTGACTACCTCGTCGCGTCGGGCACCGGGACCGTCTACAGCTACGTCGTGCACCACGCACCAAAAGTGCCCGGCCGCAGCCTGCCGTTCGTCATCGCACTCGTGGAACTCGACGAGGGTGTCCGGATGCTCGGCGAGTTGCGCGGAATCGACGCCGACCAGGTGAAGATCGGATTGCCGGTGCGCGCA
>JAHFVC010000489.1 GCA_023264765.1 Mycobacterium sp.
GCCCAGTTCGCCAAAGCCGGTTTCCGCGCCGAGGGCCAACCGGCCCCGCAGAGCCCCGTGACGGACTTCCCGCCAGTGGGCCAGCCGCTCTCGGTGGGCGACAGCGAGACCAGGGCGACGATGGCAGCCGGGCTCAGCGCGCCCGCACAGGGCCAGACCGTGACCGTCATGCTCGACCAGTCGATGAACACCGACGAGGGCGGTAAGAGCCGCTTGGCCAATGTGGCCACCGCCTTGGGCGCACGCCTGCAGGCGCTGCCCCCGAACTCGGCCGTCGGCCTCTGGACGTTCGACGGTGTGTCGGGCCGGTCCGAGGTCAGCACCGGCCCGGTCGGGGACCAGGTCGGCGGTCAGCCGCGGTCCGCGGTGCTCAAGTCGACCCTGGACGAACAGTCGGCGTCCGGAGGTGGTGCGGTGTCCTTCACCACGCTGCGGCTGGTCTACAGCGACGCAGTGGCCGCTTTCCGTGAGGGACAACCCAATTCGGTCCTGGTGATCACCGCGGGCCCGCACACCGACCAGAGTCTGGACGGAACCGGGCTGGTCGACTACATCAAGGGCGCGGCCAACCCCGCGCGGCCCGTCGCGGTGAACGTCATCAACTTCGGTAGCGACCCGGACCGCGCCACCTGGGAGGCCGTCGCCCAGGCCAGCGGGGGCCAGTACCAGAACGTGCCGAGTTCGGCCGGCCCGGAGCTGGCGGCGGCACTGGCAGCGATGGTGGGTTGATACAAGCCCGTCAGATCCGCTGCAGGGTGCACCGCACACCGAAGTGATCCGACGGGAACACTCGCGGCAAGCCGCCCGAGACCGGTTCCCGGCCGAGTAGTTCGATCGAGTGGGGTTTCCAGTCGTCCCCTTTGACGAGGATCCGGTCGAACCGCACGTGCCGGTGCTTGTTCTTCATGTCGAAGCGCATGAGGTTGATGTCGGTGTCCTCGGTGTAGCCCGGCTCATCGGGACGCAGCACCGGCCAGGCGTCCTGGTAGTCGGGCCCGATGATGCCATCCTCGGCATCGCGCATGTTGAAGTCGCCCATCATGATCACGTTCTCGGACCGGCGTTCCGAATCGAAGATCTGCGCGAGTTGGCGTGCCCGGCACGGAGCGGATGCCTTGCCGCTCTCGAGATGTACAGAGATCACCGACAGCCGGCGCCCGTTCAGGACGAGGTGCGCGGTGAGATACCCGCGTGACAGCTGGGTCGGCAGCCGGGTGTAGGTGACGCGCTCCAGCGGCAGCCGCGACAGCAGCAGCATTCCGTAGTTGCCGCGACTTCCGCCGACCACTGCCGCACTGCGATAGCCGTCCCGGATCCAGGGCCGGGCGCGGAAGACCGTCGTACTGCTGTGGGTGACCTCCTGGAACGCGACGATGTCCGGGGACTCCCCGGACACCAGGTCGGCGATCGCACGGTACCGTCGCTCGGCCTGCTTGGCATCGAACCAGATGTTGTATGTCGCGACGGTCAACCGGTCGACCACTGTCTCGGTGCCCCCACCGCGATCCCGCAGCCAGCGCCCCTGGTGCGCGTCGAACCGCTGTACAGGCACCTTTGCCGGGCGACGGAAAATGTTGTCCCGCAGCCTGTCCATGTCGCCCAACCTACTCGCACCCCGCCGCCGACCCGTCCGCTTCTACCGCGAATTCGGGTGCGCGCGGGGAGTACGGGGTTACGCAAACGCCTCGACGGGCGGGCACGAGCACACTAGGTTGCGATCGCCGTAGGCCGCGTCGATACGCCGCACCGGCGGCCACACCTTGGGCCGGAAGCTCTTACCCAACGGGTACGCGGCCTGCTCCCGGGTGTACGGGTGCGACCACTCGTCGGTCAACAGGCTCTCCGCCGTGTGCGGCGCACCGCGCAGCGGGTTGTCATCAACTGGCCACACCCCCGATCCGACCTTGTCGATCTCGGCGCGGATGGCGATCATGGCCTCGCAGAAGGCGTCCACCTCGGCCAGGCTCTCACTCTCGGTGGGCTCCACCATCAACGTCCCGGCGACCGGGAAGCTCATGGTCGGGGCATGGAAACCGAAGTCGGCCAACCGCTTTGCCACGTCGTCGACGGTCACACCGGTGGTCTTGGTGATGGTGGTGAGGTCCAGGATGCACTCGTGGGCCACCATCCCGTTCTCCCCGGTGTAGAGCACCGGGTAGTACTCGTCGAGGCGACGTGCGATGTAGTTGGCCGAGGCGATCGCCGTCAGCGAGGCCTTGCGCAGACCGACCCCGCCCATCATCCGGATGTAGGCCCAGGTGATCGGCAGGATCGATGCGGACCCGTACGGCGCCGCGGACACGGTGTAGGTATCGGTCAGTTCCTCGGCCAGTGGATGGCCGGGCAGGTATGGGGCCAGGTGCGCGCGCACCGCAACCGGTCCCACGCCGGGACCGCCACCACCGTGCGGGATGCAGAAGGTCTTGTGCAGGTTCAGGTGGCTGACGTCGCCGCCGAACCGGCCCGGCCGGGCCAACCCCACCAGTGCGTTGAGGTTGGCGCCGTCGATGTACACCTGACCACCCGCGTCGTGGGTGGCCGCGCAGATCTCGGCCACGTCGTGCTCGTACACCCCGTGCGTCGACGGATACGTGATCATCAGGGCTGCAAGGTTTTCCGCGTGCTGAGCGATCTTGGCGCGTAGGTCGTCGAGGTCGACGTCACCGTTGGCGCGACAGGCGACCACCACGACCCGCATGCCGGCCAGGGCGGCCGACGCGGCATTGGTGCCATGGGCGCTGGACGGGATCAGGCACACGTCACGCTGACTCTGGCCACGCTCTGAGTGGTACGCCTGGATGGCCAGCAGCCCGGCGTACTCCCCCTGCGAACCCGCGTTGGGCTGCAACGAGATCCGGTCATACCCGGTGACGGCGGTCAGCCACTCCTCCAGATCGGCGATGAGCTTGCGTAGACCGGGAGTGTCCGACACCGGGCCGAACGGATGCTGGCGCGCGAATTCCGGCCAGGTGATGGGTTCCATCTCCGCCGCCGCGTTGAGCTTCATCGTGCACGATCCGAGCGGGATCATCGTGCGGTCCAGGGCCAGGTCCTTATCGGCGAGCGACCGCAGGTAGCGCATCATCTCGGTCTCGGTGCGGTACCTGATGAAAGCCGGGTGGGTGAGGAAGTCGGTGGCGCGGTTCTCGATGTCCGGCAACGATGCGTCCACGCGAGTGACTCCGAATGACTCCAGCACCGCGTCCACATGCGCGTCGGTGGTGGCCTCGTCGCAGGCGATCGACACGTGGTCGGCATCCACCCGCCACAGGTTGATCCCGCGGGCCTTGGCGGCGGCCATGACCTCGTCGGCGCGGCCCGGCACCCGGGCCAGCACGGTGTCGAAGAAGGTGTCGTGTACCAGCGCCTCGCCGAGGGCGCCGGCGATCGTGGCGGCCCGGTCGTGCACCCGGCGCGCGATCACCGCGAGCCCCTCGGCACCGTGGTAGCTGGCATACATGGCGGCCATCACCGCGAGCAGCACCTGGGCGGTGCAGATGTTGCTGGTGGCCTTGTCCCGGCGGATGTGCTGTTCGCGGGTCTGCAACGACAGCCGGTAGGCCGGGTTCCCGTCGGCGTCCTGCGAGACGCCGACGAGGCGTCCGGGCAACTGGCGGGCGTGCTTGGTGTGCACGGCGAGGTAGCCGGCGTGCGGTCCGCCGAATCCCATCGGGACGCCGAACCGTTGAGTGGTGCCGAAGGCGATGTCGGCGCCGATCTCCCCTGGCGAGGCCGTCAGGGTGAGCGCCAGCAGATCAGCGCCGACCGCCACCAGGGCGCCGCGTCGATGGGCCTCGGTCACCACCGGGGTCCAGTCCCGCAACACGCCGCTGGCGCCCGGCTGCTGTACCACCACGCCGTAGAAGTCGCCATCGGGCAGTCCCTGTGTCAGGTCGGCGGTGACGATCTCGATGCCGAGCGGCTGGGCGCGGGTGGCGATGATCGCCGCGGTCTGGGGGTAGACGTCGGCGTCGACGAGCAGCCGGGTGGCGGATCCTTTCACGGCACGCTGCATCAGCGTCAT
>JAHFVC010000490.1 GCA_023264765.1 Mycobacterium sp.
AACAACAACACCGACTTCCTGCGCGCCATCAAGATCGGCACGGTGACTGCGGTGTCCGAGCCGATCCATCGAGGGCGCCGCCAGCAACTGTGGCTGATCACCATCACCGACGAGGACGACCGCGTCGTCGCCCGCGGACAGGTTCGGCTGCAGAACGTCGAGGGGTAGTGCGCCCGTGCTGCTGAATGCTGCGCGCCGTGGCAATATCGCTCGCTATGCGTTTAACGCCGCATGAACAAGAGCGGTTACTCATCTCCTATGCCGCGGATTTGGCGCGGCGCCGGCAAGCGCGCGGGCTGACACTCAATCACCCCGAAGCCGTCGCACTCATCACCGACCACATCCTCGAAGGTGCCCGCGACGGGCACTCGGTCGCCGAGCTGATGGTCAGTGGCCGCGATGTGCTCGCGCGCGACCAGGTCATGGAGGGTGTGCCGGAGATGCTGCACGACGTGCAGGTCGAGGCGACCTTCCCGGACGGCACCAAGCTCGTCACCGTCCACCATCCGATCCCGTGAGGTCCGCATGATTCCCGGCGAGTTCCTCTACGGCGACGGCGATATCGCCCTCAATGCCGATGCCGCCCGACTGGTCCTCGACGTCGTCAACACCGGTGACCGCCCGGTGCAGGTGGGCAGTCACGTGCACCTGCCGCAGGCCAACGCCGCACTCGACTTCGACCGGACCGCCGCGCACGGGCACCGTCTCGACATCCCGGCCGGCACCGCCGTCCGATTCGAACCCGGCATCGCCCAACGGGTTTCGTTGGTCCCGCTGAGCGGGTCGCGTGAGGTGTACGGACTGTCGTTGACCCCGCCAGGCAGATTGGACCCGCCCCAGTGAGCTCACTTTCGCGCGAGCGTTACGCCGCGCTGTTCGGTCCCACGACCGGCGACCGGATCAGGCTGGCCGACACCGACCTGCTCGTCGAGATCACCGAGGACCGCAGCGGGGGCCCGGGGCTCGCCGGCGACGAGGCGGTGTTCGGCGGTGGCAAGGTGCTGCGTGAGTCGATGGGCCAGTCCCGGGCAACCCGCGCCGACGGCGCACCAGACACCGTGATCACCGGGGCGGTGATCATCGACTACTGGGGAATCATCAAGGCAGATATCGGAATCCGTGACGGCCGGATCGTCGCGATCGGTAAGGCCGGCAACCCCGACATCATGTCCGGGGTGCATCCGGACCTCGTCGTCGGCCCGTCCACCGAGATCATCGCGGGCAACGGCCGCATCGTGACCGCCGGTGCCATCGATTGCCATGTGCACCTGATCTGCCCGCAGATCATGGAGGAGGCCATCGGCGGCGGCATCACCACGATCATCGCCGGGGGGACCGGCCCGGCGGAAGGCAGCAAGGCCACCACCGTCACCCCCGGGGCCTGGCACCTGGCGCGGATGCTGGAGGCGCTGGACACCTGGCCGCTGAACGTCGCCCTGCTGGGCAAGGGGAACACCGTCAGCGCCGAGGCGATGTGGGAGCAGTTACGGGGCGGCGCAGCCGGATTCAAACTTCACGAGGACTGGGGCACGACGCCGGCCGCCATCGATGCGTGCCTGACGGTGTCCGAGGCCGCCGGGGTGCAGGCCAACATCCACACCGACACGCTCAACGAGGCCGGTTTCGTGGAAGACACCCTGGCCGCCATCAAGGGCCGCGGCATCCACGCCTACCACACCGAAGGGGCCGGTGGCGGGCACGCGCCCGACATCATCACCGTCGCCTCGCATCCCAACGTGCTGCCCAGTTCGACCAATCCGACCCGGCCGCACACCGTGAACACCCTCGACGAGCATCTCGACATGCTGATGGTGTGCCACCACCTGAACCCCAGTATCCCGGAGGACCTGGCGTTCGCGGAGAGTCGGATCCGGCCGTCGACCATCGCGGCCGAGGATCTGCTGCACGACATCGGCGCCATCTCGATGATCGGCAGCGATGCCCAGGCCATGGGCCGGATCGGAGAGGTGGTGCTGCGCACCTGGCAGACGGCGCACGTCATGAAGCGCCGCCGCGGGGCGCTGCCCGGGGACGGTGCGGCGGACAACAACCGGGCCCAGCGCTACGTCGCCAAGTACACGATCTGCCCGGCCGTCGCGCACGGACTGGACCACGAGATCGGGTCCGTCGAGGTCGGCAAACTGGCAGACCTGGTGCTGTGGGAGCCCGCCTTCTTCGGGGTCCGTCCGCACGCGGTGCTCAAGGGCGGCATGATCGCGTGGGCGGCAATGGGCGATGCCAACGCCTCCATCCCGACCCCGCAACCGGTGCTGCCGCGCCCGATGTTCGGTGCGGCGCCGGCAGCGGCAGCGGCCACCTCGGTGCACTTCGTCTCCCCGCAGGCCGTCGAGGACGGCCTGGCCGATCGCCTGGATATCCGGCGAAAACTGGTGGCGGTCAAGAACGTTCGGCAGGTGGGCAAAGCGCAGATGCCGCTGAATGACGCACTGCCGCGGATCGAGGTGGATCCCGACACCTTCACGGTGCGGATCGACGGCGACGTCTGGACCGAACAGCCCGCAGTAAAACTCCCCATGGCGCAGCGGTATTTCCTGTTTTGATGAACTCCCTGGCAACACTGCTGGCACTGGCGGATTCACGGCTCCCGACCGGTGGGCACGTCCACTCCGGTGGGATGGAAGAGGCCGTCACCGCGGGGTTGGTCACCGACGTCGTGACGCTGCACGCTTACCTGCGCCGCCGGATCCGCACCCAAGGGCTGGTGACCGCGTCACTCGCCGCGGCCGTGCAGACGGGCACGCTGACCGTCGCCGCCGCGGATGCCGAAACCGATGCCCGTACCCCAGCGCCCGCTGCCAGGGCCGCGTCCCGGGCGCAGGGCCGCGGACTGACCCGACTGGCCAAAAAGATCTGGCCCCAACATGATTGGGTCCCGTTAGGCACCAAGCCGCACCTGGCGGTGGCGGCCGGGCAGGTCGGGATCGCCAGTGCGGTGGCGCCCGAGCACACCGCCCTGTCGATGGTGTACACCACCATGACGGGGTCGGCGACCGCGGCACAACGGCTGTTGGCGCTGGACCCTGCCGATGTCGCGGCGCTGACCTTCGAACTGTCCTCGCTCTGCGAGCAGATCGCCGCGGTGGCGGTCAAAGAACTCGCCGACCTGTCCGATCCACTGCTCGACGTGCTGGCCCAGCAGCACGCCGCGCGCGAGCGGCCCCTGTTCATGAGTTGAAAGGAACACCATGCCACCACATTTCATCGACGGACAACCGCATACTCATCCCGATCGGCCGAAGCGGGTCCGGCAGCCCGGGGAACCGCTGCGCATCGGTATCGGCGGGCCCGTCGGCTCGGGCAAGACCGCACTGACCGCAGCGCTGTGCCGGCAGCTGCGCGACTCGCTCTCGTTGGCCGTGCTGACCAACGACATCTACACCACCGAGGACGCCGATTTCCTGCGCCGCCATGCGGTGCTGCCCGACGAGCGGATCGCCGCCGTGCAGACGGGCGGCTGCCCGCACACCGCCATCCGCGACGACATCACCGCCAACCTCGACGCGATCGACGACCTGATCGAGGCCAACCCGGGTCTGGACCTCATCCTGGTGGAGTCCGGCGGGGACAATCTGACGGCCACCTTCTCGTCGGGCCTGATCGACGTGCAGATCTTCGTCGTCGACGTCGCGGGCGGGGACAAGGTGCCGCGCAAAGGCGGTCCCGGCGTGACCTTTTCGGATCTGTTGGTGATCAACAAGACCGATCTCGCTCCGATGGTGGGTGCCGATCTCGAGGTGATGCGCCGCGACTCGACCAAGGTGCGCGAGGGCCGGCCGTTCGTGCTCATCTCGCTGACCGACGATCCGACCGCGGGGCCGGTGCTGACTTGGGTGCACGAACAACTGCGCGTTCCGGTCTCGAGCTGACGTGCGTTCCGACGTCCTGCTGGTGGCCTCGCCGGGTCGCGGCCCGCGGATCGAATGCCACGGGGGATTGGCAGCCCGCCGCACCACGGCCGACACCGTGCACCTGATCTCGGCCGCGGCCACCCCACT
>JAHFVC010000491.1 GCA_023264765.1 Mycobacterium sp.
CGGTGATGGCGTTGTCGTATGTGGCGCAATCCGCCCGCGGTATCAGCAGGCCGGCGGTGCCGCAGCGCACCATCGACGAATGTGACACCGTCACAGCACGTTTCATGACCCGGTGGCAGGGCGATCCGGATCCGCGCCATGTCGAGGCCATCGACGCCTACTGGGTCACCGCCGCCGAGCACGGGATGAACGCCTCGACGTTCACGGCCAGGGTGATCGCCTCGACCGGCGCCGATGTGGCCGCCTCGCTGTCGGGCGCGGTGGGTGCGATGAGCGGGCCGCTGCACGGCGGCGCCCCCGCGCGCGTTCTGCCGATGATCGAGGAGGCCGAACAGACCGGTGACGCCCGAGCGGTGGTCCGGGGCATCCTGGACCGCAACGAGAAGCTGATGGGTTTCGGGCACCGGGTGTATCGCGCCGAAGACCCCCGCGCCCGGGTGCTACGCGCGACGGCGCAACGGCTTTCCGCCCCGCGGTTCGAGGTGGCCGCCGCGCTGGAGCAGGCCGCGCTGGCCGAGCTTCGGGAGCGCCGCCCCGACCGCGCCATCGAGACGAATGTGGAGTTCTGGGCTGCGGTGATCCTGGACTTCGCGCAGGTGCCGTCCCGGATGATGCCCGCCATGTTCACCTGCGGGCGGACGGCCGGCTGGTGCGCGCACATCCTGGAGCAGAAACGCCTCGGCAGGCTGGTCCGTCCGGCGGCCATCTACGTCGGACCCGATCCACGCTCACCGGAGGCCGTGCCGGGCTGGGAGAACGTGCGCACGTCGTGACCGTGTTCGCCTCGGCGGCAACGGCTTTCGCCACCCTCGTACACCGCCTGCCTGAGGACCGCTGGGACGGGCCGGGGCTGGGCGACTGGGATCTGCGTGCCCTGGTGGGACACACGTCACGCTCGCTGATCACCGTCAGCACCTACGTCAAGGCACCCGCGGACCGGGAGGACATCGACGATGCCGTCGAGTATTACGTCCGAATGCGGGACTACGCAGCCGATCTCGGTGCGTCCGACGTGCTCGAACGGGGCCGCCAGGCCGGCCGCGACCTGGGTTCCGATCCCGCCGCCGCGGTCGACGAACTGGTGACCCGAGCCGTCGCCGACGTCGCTGCGGCGACCCGAGGTGGCGCGGATCCCCTCATCGCGGTGATCGGCGGACTCGGCATCACGCTGAGCGCCTACCTGCACACCCGGATCTTCGAACTGGTGGTCCACGGACGCGACATCGCGCGTGCCACCGGAATCGAATTCGACGTCCCCGCCGATGCGCTCACCGATGCCACCCTGCTGGCGACGCGGGTCGCCCTGGCCATCGGTGAGGGCGCCACCGTACTGGAAGCCCTCACCGGCCGGTCGTCGTTACCTGCCGGCTTCTCCGTGACATAAGCCGACGCCACCCCCGTAGGCGAAGTTGCGCCGCCAGGACACCCTGGCCCAGATGGGCGCGCCGGCCACCATGGTGAACGGAGTAGCCACCGGGAAAACATCCTCGCTGGAACGGATTTCGGTGCTGCGAACGATGGTCGCCAGGGCCAGGGTGGCTTCCAGCATGGCGAAATGCTCCCCGATGCAGGACCTCTGCCCCGCCCCGAACGGCAGGTACTGCCACCGGTCCATGGTCTTCACCGCCTCCGGCCGGAACCGCTGGGGATCGAAGAGCTGCGGCCATTCCCACAACGCCGGATCCCGCTGCACCGCATAGGTTCCGAACAACAACAACGTGCCGGCCCGCACCCGGTAGCCGTCCACCTCGATGTCGCTGACCGCCCGCCGGGCCGCGCCGGGCGCCGGTGGGCAGAGCCGCAGCGCCTCGCGCAGCACCTGCACGGTGTAGCCGAGACGGGTGATGTCGTCGGGCCCGAGCTCCCGGTCGCCCAATTCGGCCGCCTCCGCGCGGACGTTCTCCTGCATCTCCGGGTAGCGGCCCAGCTGCCAGAGCGCATAGGTCAGGGCCGTCGCGGTGGTGTCATGGCCGGCGGCGATGAACACGATGAGCTCATCCCGGATCTCGGCGTCGGTGAGACTCTGACCGGTTTCCGGGTCCGTGGCCGCCATCAGCGCCCGGACCAGGGGTGCGTCGATCTCGGGATCCTCGCGGCACGCCTTGAGCACATCCTCGGCCAGCGTGCGCAGGGTGGCGGCCGCGGCCCGGGCCCGCCTACGAGCCGGGGTCGGTAGCCACCGGGGCATCCGCAGGGGCGAGGCCGCACGATTGGCGACGTAGATCAGGACGGTGCGCAGCGGATCATCGACGGCGTCCGAACGCCGATCCAGGTCCAGCCCCAGCACCGCCCGGCCGAGCGCGCGCATGGTCAGCCGACGGCACTCCTTGTCCAGGTCGATCCGCGAGCCTTCCGACCAGCCGTCGACCACCGTTTGCGCGGCCTGGGCCATATCCCCGGCGAACGTCTGCACGTGCTTCTTGGTGAACACCGGCTGCACCGCGCGCCGGCGGGGCAGCCACTCGTCGTGCATCAGATCGAACAAGTTGCCGCCGAGCACGTACTGCATCTCCTGATGCACGGTCGCCTTGTCGACGTACTCGCTACTGCGCCCGAGGATGTCGTGGCCACCCTGCGGTGACGTCGCCACCACCACCTCCGGCATCAACCAGCGCGGCGCCATCTTCAACCGGGTCACCGGGCCGCCCGAGTCCCGCAGCACCTCGAACCCCTTGTTGAAGCTGCGCAGCGCCCGCAGCTTCTCCCGATACGGCAGCGGATTGAGCGGTGCCTGCGGTAGATCCCCGACCGAGATGTTGCCCATGAAAGTAGCTTCGTGGCGGTCGCGCCGACGCCATAGCGTAGTGGACTACCTGTATTCACCAGCCGTCCCCGCTCCGTCGCTTCGCTCGACCCGGACATGTCGGTGCGTGGTGGTTTCATGAGCCCGTCCGCGATGAGATCCGCCGGCCCGGCTGGTCTGTATCGTCGTCCGCCCGCTGCCCCTTTGGAGGAATAACCCATGGCCATCGAAATCGTCCCCGCCGTGATCCCGCACCTGGTCGTCGACGACGCGGCCGCCGCCATCGACTTCTATGTCAAGGCGTTCGGCGCCACCGAGCTGGGCCGGGTGCCCGGACCGGACGGGCGGCTGGTGCACGCCGCGCTCACCATCAACGGCTCGACCGTGATGCTCAACGACGACTTCCCCGAGTACAACGACGGCAAGTCGCAGTCACCGGTGGCGCTCGGTGGGTCGCCCGTCACCATCCACCTCACCGTCACCGACGTCGAGTCCAGCTTCGCCAAGGCCGTCGACGCCGGCGCCGAGGTCGTCATGCCCCTGGAGGACCAGTTCTGGGGGGACCGCTACGGCCTGGTGAAGGATCCGTTCGGCCATTCGTGGTCGCTGGGCCAGCCGGTGCGCGAGGTCAGCCCGCAGGAGATTGCCGAGGCGATGCAGGCGCAGTAAGCGGCCTGACCGCTCCCAGGAAACACACAGGTTGCCGGCGGGGTCAATTCAACACTGTCCGTAGACGATTCGTCAGGCCCACAACCAGACGTTTGCGGCGGTATCGTCTGACCGAATATGTCCAATCGCCAACGGTCCGGTGACATGGTCGAGTACTCCCTGTCAGGGGCGGTCGCGGCACGTGTCGGTGGAACGGCGGTGCCGTTGGGCGGACCGAAACAGCGTTGTGTGCTCGCAGTGCTGCTCGTCCACCACGGCGCCGTCGTCAGCATCGATCGCCTGATCGACGCGATTTGGGCCGACGAGGCACCGGCCAAGGCCCTCACGTCGCTGCGGTCCTATGTCGCCAACCTGCGCAAGGTGCTCACCTCCGCCACCGACGACGGGACGGCCCGGCTCGCGTCGCGCCCCAACGGCTATCAACTGAACCTGCTCCCCGGCGATTCGGTGGACCTGCACGAATTCGAGGCGCTGGCCCTCAAAGGCCGGGCGCAACTGGTCGGCGCCGACGCCGAAGGCGCGTTCACCTCGCTGAGCCGGGCGCTCGATCTCTGGCGCGGCGACCCCTTCGGCGAGTTCCTCTACCGCTACTTCGCGATCCCA
>JAHFVC010000214.1 GCA_023264765.1 Mycobacterium sp.
GGGCCGACTGGTTAGCGGGTTCCCCCGGACGGCTGTACGGCCCGGGTCGACGGCTGTCACCACCACCATCGACATGGCATGACGGTCGTTCGCTTCAAGATTTGCCCGTGGCTGCTTGGCGCCGCCGCGTGCGAGCGTGTGAGGTTGGTCGGTCTTGCCCCCCCCAAGAGGCCGCTCGCCCCGCCCGCATGCGGCCCAGGCATCTGATCGAGCAACGTCCGCGCCCGCACGCGGCGATCGTTCACCCACCGAGGGCAAGATCAATGGCTCCACGGCATTTTTCGCGAATGCGCGCGCGTCGGGAGCGCCCCGAAGACAGAGTTCGGGCAGACCGTGATTGACGGTCTCTACGGCCGGCGTTCGACAGGGATCGTTCTGCTGCCGGGCAGCACTCCTGCCCCTGCGTGTTTGGTGACGCTGCGACGGCACGCCACGCTGTCGGGCTGCGTGGAACGTCACAAATCGACCCACTGCGAGTTCGAAAGGTGACCCACCCCGGTTGTTCTCGCTCTGGACATAGTCCGAATTCAACTTCACGTGTCCGAGTAGCGGTGGAATTCTTCTGTGAGCTTCGCGCTGACCGTGGTGTCTTGTGCGGATGGCCAGGCGGTGTCTCGGAGTAGTCGTAGGCCGTTGAGTCCGACGAGGATGGTGGAGCCTTCGTGGCCGGCTACCCCGAGCGGCAGCGGTAAGTGACCGATGAGGTCCCAGGCGACCAGCACGGTGATGAAGGTGGCCGCGATGGTGAGGTTGGCGATGACGAGGCGGCGAGCCCGGCGGGCCAGGGCGAGGACGGCGGGGATGGTGGACAGGTCGTCGCGGGTGATGACGGCATCGGCCGTGTCCAGGGCGAGGTCTGACCCGGCGCGTCCCATGGCGACCCCGACGCTGGCGGTGGCCATGGCGGGTGCGTCGTTGACGCCGTCACCGACCAGCAGCACCTTGGCGCCGCGTGCTTCGAGTTCTCGCACGGCGTCGACTTTGTCTTGGGGGAGCAGCCCGGCCTGGACATCGCTGATGCCGACGTGAGCGGCGAGCGCTGCGGCGGCCCGCGGGTTGTCACCGGTCAACAGGATCGGCTTGGCCCCAGTGATTTTGGTCAGGGCGGTGACCATGTCAGCCGCCGCGTCGCGTACCCGGTCGGTCAAGCCCAGCACCCCGACGACGGTGCCGTTGAGGCGGACGATCACCGCAGTGTGGCCGGTCTGTTCGAGTTCGCTCACCATCTGATGGACGATCTCGTGGCCCTCGGGAAGCAGGGTGGGATTGGCGACCTCGACGAGGTTGTCGCCGATGCGGGCACGCACACCGTGACCGGGGGTGGAGGCGAAGTCTGCGGCGGGGTGCAGGGTCAGGTCGGCGTCACGTGCTGCAGCGACGATGGCGCGGGCCAACGGATGCTCCGACGGGTTCTCGGCGGCAGCGGCCAACGCGAGCAGTCCAGTGTCACCGACCGCGGCACCAGGCACTGGGCGGATCCGCACCACCCGTGGGGAACCTTCGGTGAGGGTGCCGGTCTTGTCGAACGCGACATGGGTGACGGCGCTGAGCTTTTCGAGCACGACGGCGGATTTCACCAGCACGCCGTGGCGACCGGCGTTGGCGATCGCCGACAGCAACGGCGGCATGGTGGACAACACCAGCGCGCACGGTGAGGCCACGATCATGAACGTCATCGCCCGAAGCAGGGTGGACTGCAGATCAGCGCCCAGCAGCAGCGGAATCGTGAACAGTGCGACCGTGGCAAGGACCATGCCGATCGAGTAGCGCTGCTCGATCGTCTCGATGAACAACTGCATCTTCGCCTTGCTCGCGCTGGCCTCGGACACCATCGCGACGATCCGCGCGATCACCGTGTCCGCTGCCGGGCGGGTGACCCGCACCCGCAGGGTGCCGGTGCCGTTGACCGTGCCGGCGAACACCTCGTCACCGGCAGCCTTATCCACCGGCAGAGGTTCGCCGGTGATGGTGGCCTGGTCGACCTCACTGGCACCGTCGAGGACCACGCCATCACCGCCGATTCGTTCACCGGGACGGATCATCAACACATCGCCCACGTCGAGTGTCGCGGTGTCCACCACCTCTTCCTTGGCGCCGTCGGTGATGCGGGTGGCGGTGTCGGGGGCCAACGCGAGCAGGCCACGCACCGAATCCTCGGTGCGTCTGGTGGCCACGGCCTCCAGTGCGCCGGAGGTGGCGAAGATGACGATCAGCAAGGCACCGTCGAACACCTGCCCGATCGCGGCGGCGCCGATCGCCGCGACCACCATCAGCAGATCGACGTCGAGCGTCTTGGCGCGTAGGGCTTGCAGCCCTGCCCATCCCGGCTCCCAGCCGCCGGTGATATAGCACGCCACATACAGCGGCCAGAACAGCCACGGCGGTGCCCCAGCGAGCTGGGCCAGAACACCCACCGCGAAGAGCGCGGTCGCGATGAGCGCCCACCGCACCTCGGGCAGCGACCACGCGCCGGACCGCGGTGCCCGCCACCCACGAACCCCTTCGCCTTCCTCGCCGGGGACGGGCGTTCGTTCCAGGTCGCCAGCTTGCAGGTCGGCACTCACCCGAACCACTATACCTGCGCATACGCGCATCTTCGCATTCGCACGTACAGGCAGTCAGTTGTGCAGCTGATCACGCGCGTCTCGCGGTAAACTCGCAGCATGCACACCTCGCTGCCGGATTTCCAGATGCCCAACGAGGAGCAGGTGCACCTGGCAGCGGAATCGTTTCGGATGCTCAGCGACCCGACCCGAATCAAAGTCCTCTGGGCACTGCTTCAAGGCGAATCTTCGGTGGCGTGTTTGGCCGAGTTGGCCGACGTCGCACCCACCGTCGTCAGCCAACACCTGGCAAAGCTGCGCCTGGCGGGGCTGGTCAAAGGCCGCCGCGAAGGTACCTTCGTGTTCTACTCAGCGGCCGACCAACACGTCCACCGGCTTCTCAGCCAGGCACTGTTTCACGCCGACTACATCGATGCCGGCGCTACTGACGTGGCCGCGCATCAGCCCGCCACGACCACAGCGGTTCACTAGAGGCTGAAGACAGTCAACGGCCGCAGTACTTGATGCCGTGAGACGCCGAATGTTGCCCGATCCTCCACTAAAGGGCATCCCTCGGGTCCCCTAGGTGGTCAACACTCCGGGCCCTCGGCGGTCTACGTTCAGCAACCGGAGGCGGGCAGTTTCCGGTTCCGCCGTCTCCCACCGGCTTTTCCCGAACCTCCGGGGAGGGGCCGTGAGCGCAGGCGGACCACTATCTCAACGGCGGCGCGGGCGTCGCTTCAACCGCTGTAATGCTGCTCTGAGTCGCGCGGATTCCTCCGGGCCGATTCGTTCCAAGAAGTGACTCAAGACCACGTCGGACTTGCCGCCGGCCTCGAGTGCCTCCCGCATGAGCCGTGCGCTGTGCTGCTCCCTCGACATCACCGCCCAGTACAGGTAGGCCTTGCCGTCACGTTGGCGGGTCAGCCATTCCTTGCCATGCAGGTTGTCCATCGTCGACATCACGGTGGTGTAGGCGATGTCACGCTCAGCAGACAGCTCGTCGAAGACCTCCCGCACGGTCGTCGCCGTCTCGGGGTCACGATTCCAAATCCGGTCCATGATGACTGCTTCCAACTCTCCGAATGCCCGCGTTCGCATCTAGCCGCCTTCCGGTCGCTCGTGGTCTGAACCTTTGGTCATCGACCTTATTCGGCCAAGCGATAGGGTGTCCCTCCACACGCCGAAGTGCAGTGTTCGGCCCTTGTCTCGGCAAATGCGCTCAGCTCAAACGCGTTCAGTCGGTCCCAAGGTAGCACTGTTTCGGGAAGCCGTCATCACGTCATCGTCCCCTTCGTTTCATCGGTGCGCCGATCTACTGAGTAAACTAGTAGACGCGAGGCTGCTGGGGTGCATTCGGCGACAGGCCACGCCCGTGGTCGTTGATTAACTTCACCTCATGAGAGGCAGACGGCAGTGTGTACCAGACCGGAGCGCTTGTGGCCCCGCCGCGGAGCGGTCATTGTCGTTCGCCGCCATCACGCGCACGCGGCATGGACGTGGATTGCCTTGGGGGGTTTGATCGGTGCCGTGGTACTCGCGCTGGTGGGGATTCCACACGTTGACCTGCATGGGCCCTTTCACTACCTCGGCGTCATGGACCCGCTATGCGGCGCCACACGGTCGGTGTATCTCACGCTGCACGGCCACTTCGGTGAGGCGGCGCGCTTCAACCCAGCCGGGCCCGTGCTCGTGGTCGCCGCCATGGTCGCGGTGAGTCGAGCCGCCGTGGGCCGTATGACGGGATGTTGGGTATACGTGCGGATTCCGCGTGGACCGGGGCTGGCCATTGCCGTGATCGCGATTGCTGCATTGGAAGTGAACCAGCAGTCGCACGCAGCCTTGTTGATGTCGCCCTGGCTGGGTGTTTGAGGGTTTCTGCTGTGCCGCTGGGCGGAAGGTGATCGTGCGGACGAGAGTGTGAACCCAGACTAACGATTGGCGTAGTCGAGCCGTTGCTCCAGCCGCGCGGGATCAGCGTTACTCGGCACCGGGGCACGCGGAGTCGCGGGCAAGAGCGCTCCTTCAATTTAGATGGTGGTTGAACCGTCTCGCAGATACCCCCTGGGGGTATAGTGCTGCTCGAGGGTCTCTGAGAGCGAAAGGGATTGACATGGATGCACGTCACGAGGATGAGCGTGGTGTTGGCGGAAATGTGGACGAGGGAGAACGTGCAGCCGCCCAGCGGGTGCTCTCACCGGCTGCTGGCTGGTGCGTACTCGGCGCCGCCGTCACCGGTCTGGTCGCGACGTACTGGGACGACGCCTGGCACACGGAGGTGGGCCGCGACAGCACCTTCATTCCGCCCCATCTGCTGTTGTACGGCTCGATGGCGGTGATTGGTGTGGTGCTGGCGGGCTGGGTGCTACGCGTGTCGTGGGCGAACCGCTCGCTGGGTGCAGTGTTCACGACCCCGGGGTTGGCCTTGACCGCGGTCGCGGGGGCAACGGTCGCCGGGGCAGCGCCGATCGACGCCGCCTGGCACGCTGCGTTCGGTCGAGACGCGGTGCTTTGGTCGCCACCGCATCTGGTCTCGGTGATCGGCAGCGTTGCCCTGGTGGTCGGGGCCATGGTGGGCATCGCGGCTCCACGAACACATGCCGTGCGGATCGGACTGGGGGTCGCCCTCCTCGGTGGAACACAATTGGTCTTGCTCGAGTACGACACCGACGTACCGCAATTCTCCGAAGTGCTCCATCTCCCGCTCCTGCTGCTGACGGCGCTAGCCGCCGCGTGGGTGGTGCGATCAGTGATCGGCACGCGCTTCGACGTCACCTGGGTGGTGAGCGGATATCTCGTGGTGCGCGCGGCAATCCTCGTCGTGATGTCGGCCGCGGGCTGGCCGGCCCCGGATTGGCCACTGCCACTGGCGGGTTTGTTGGTCCTCAACGGGCCCGCACGGTGGGGAACGGCCCGCTGGCCATTGGCCGGATTGGCGGTAACGCTCCTGCAGCTCGCCGCATCCGCGACGGGCCTGAGCAGCGTCAGGGTGGGCGCCGTGTGGTCCGCGGCCACGTTCGTGGTACCCGTGTTGATCGCGGCCGTGGTCGCCACCACCGTGTGGCGCCCCGCCGCGGGCGTCGCCGCGGCAACAGTGGTGATGATCGCCGCCCCCGTCCTGTACGCGCCGACGGCGCGTGCGCACGATCCGGGCCAGGGGGCCGCGCAGGGCAGCGCCGAACTGACCGTGGTGGGCAACGGCGACGGTGAATTGTCGGTCACCGCCGACCGCTTCACCGGCCTCGCGCCGGGAATCGAACCAATACGGTTGCTGGCGCGCCGCGCCAACCGCGTCGTCGCCGCCGAGCTGCGCCGCGACGGCTCAGGTGCCGAATCGTTCACGGGCCGCGTCGTGCTACCCGACACCGGACGCTGGTTCGTCTACGTCGAAGTGCGCCAACAGGGGCTGGTACTGGAGACCTGGTTGCCGGTGCAGCAGAGCACGAACGTCACCACGGTGGCGCGCCGGCCGGTGTACCTGCCGGTCGGCACCGGCCCACGTCCGGGTGGCGAATACGCAGCCGCTGCAGGGCTGCTCGGGATCGGGGTTGTATTGATGGTCTGGTCGGGTGTCACCGTTCGCCGCTATCGGCGAAGCTGGTCCAGAGCAGCCACACGGTGATCAGAGCATCGTTGTCGAGGGCGGACTCGGCAGCTGCCGACTTCACGGAGTCGAGCGAATCCACCCAGCCGTTCAACGTGCGGGAAGGGGGTCAGTGCGATCGGCCCACCGCGCGGCCGCGCCTAACTCTCGATGATGCGCGTGACATACGGAGTCATGCCGCCGGTCCGCACCGGCGAGATCTTCACGGGCACACCGGTTTGTTGCGCTTCGAGCATTTGACCGCCGCCGAGGTAGAGAGCTTCGTGTTGACCTCCTCCGGGTCCCCAGAACAACAGATCGCCGCGTTTGGCCTGCGACGGCAAGACTTTCCGGCCCGCGTCGTACTGAGCTCCGGAGAAGCGGGGGAGTTGAACGCCGACACCGGCGAAGGCATACCGGGTCAGGCCCGAGCAGTCGAATCCGACCGTATTGGCCCCGGAGTCGATGCCCCGACTGGGTCCGGTGAGGCTGCCGCCGCCCCAGGAGTAGGGAACGCCAATCTGTGATCCCGCTCGCCGGATCACGTACTCGATGGCTTGCTTGCCGTAGACGCGGTTGCCGCTGAGAGTGGGACCGGGATTGGCCGTGGGGCTCACGATGCCCAGACTGCCGAGGAACTTGCGTCCCAGGTCCATCGTGGTTTGCGCCGCCGCGGCGGTGGCTTGCAGCGAGGCGTTGGCGATCGCAAGCGGGTCACCCGGGGCACCGGCGCTGAGGACACTGGGCAGCAACGGATCCCATTGACCGACATTGGGTTCGGCGCGGGCGGGTAGGGCGGGGGTGACTAGCAGCGTCGCCATCGCGGCGCACCCGAGGAGCACCGAGCGCCTGCTCCAGGGGTGTCGTAGCTGAGGGCCGGAGTGCGCAGTTCGATACATACCTTGAATTGGTACGTGCGGGTGCGAATCGGGTGGCATCGGGTCTGGGTCTCCTTCTGACGCGGCCAGCGCGTGTCACCGCCATCTAGTCGCGCCGTTATGCCACGCGACCCCTTTGTCTACGCCCTGAATAAGTACGTAGAAACTCCGTTCAAACCGAACGTAGCATCACTTTCGTCCCATTGGTAACGTCTGTCACAAATTACACATCTGTAATTCGCTGCGTCCGTTGGTGTTTGGAACTACGCCTCAAACCGTCCGCTGGCACAATGCGTCGGCGTTGCCGGGGTCGGCGGCCCAGCACCTCGCCGGCAGGTTGACCGTGGGGTCGTTCAGAGCGGCGTCCCTTCTCTACTGTGAACCCCTGTGCGCACCGCCTTCCATGAACGACTCGACGCGCTGACTTAAACGCTCGGCCAGATGTGTGGGCTGGTCGGTTCGGCGATGGAGCGCGCGACCCAAGCGCTCCTGCAATCTGACCTGCGCACAGCCGAACGGGTCATCGGCGACTACGACCAGTTGGTGGTGATGCGTACGACCCTCGAAAACGACGTCTTCGCGCTCTTGGCCCTACAGGCCCCCGTTGCGAGCGACCTGCGGTTGGTCGTCGGCGCGTTGCAGACCGTCGCGGATATGGAGCGGATGGGCGCTTTGGCGATGCACGTCGCGAAGATTGCCCGACGTCGCCATCCGGCCCGTGCCTTGCCCGAAGAGGTTGTCGGTGACTTCGTCGAAATGGGCCGGATCGCAGTGGAACTGGGCAATAGTGCCCGAAGCGCACTGCTCACCAAGGATCCGCATCAAGCGGCTCGACTTCGTCACGAAGACGATGCCATGGATGAATTGCACCGCCATCTGTTCAGGGTCGTGATGGACCGCGAGTGGGAGCACGGTGTCGCCGCCGCCGTCGACATCACCTTGTTGGGTAGGTTCTACGAACGGTTCGCCGACCATGCCGTCGACGTGGGCCGGCGCGTGGTTTTTCAGGTGACCGGGCAGTCACTCGGCGAGTAAGCCCCACCACAGGGTCCGCCGCCGGTGCGGCGCCGGAGAGAAGTACGGACGCATTCCGAGTTGAGCCCTTGCTTAGCCCTTGGTTACGAGGACTTCTCCTTCGAGCCCGTCGGGATCGCGGAAGAAGATGCTGTAGGCCGAGCCGAAGTCGTTGATCGTGCCGTCGCTGGCGTGGTGGTCGACCAACCGTTGTCGGATCGTGTCGAACGCCTCCTGGGAGGCCGCGTGCAGACCGAAGTGGTCGATGCGGCCGCGACCCCACATCGGTGTCTGACGGTCCGGCTCGGTGTTGCCGTCGATGGTGAAGACGTTGATTTCGGTGTGCGGGCCGATGCGGATCACCGTCATCGTTTCCCCAGGGGTCTGGCCGTGCGGGCGCGTGGGGCCGATCTCGGCGTCGAAGACGTGGGCATAGAACGCCTTCAGCCGTTCTACGTCCTTCGAGATCCAGGCGATGTGATCAATGCCGTCGAGTAGCACGGGTGACCTCCTTGGGGGTGATGGTGTCACCAGAACCGGGCTCGATGTGTCCGAAGAGTACGACGAGCTGTGCGAGACGGTCCTGATCGCCGTCGGCGACGGCGGTGGCGAGATCGCTGAGGGGGGTGCCGACGGCGAGGGAGTAGAAGTCAGCGGTGGTGAGGGTGAGGGTGGCGTCGGGGGGATAGGGGGGTGTGCCATCGCGCAGGGTGGAGGGGGCGCCGTCGGGGACGTGGAGCCAGAAGTGTTCGTCGTCGACGTGGAAGGCGTAGGTGCCGGCCGGGGCGGGGTGTGCGGCGCGTCGCAGGGCGGCGTGCATGTTCATCGCCAGCCACACCGCGCGACTTTGATCGTCGGAGTGATACATGTCGGGCAGGTCCAGCCCCCACAGCATCAGGTCCCCGAGGGCGTGGGCGAGGCGTTCCCCGCGGGGGGTGAGGTGATACCCGGTGGCGCCGGTGCCCGGCTCGGCGCGGGTGATGACGTCGGCGGCTTCCAGGCGTTTGAGGCGCGCGGCGAGCATGGTGGTGCCGATCCCGGTCAGGCCGTCGTTGAGGTCGCCGAAGCGTTTCGGCCCGCGCGCGAGTTCGCGCACGATCAGCACCGTCCAGCGTTCCCCGAGCAGGTCCATCGCCCGAGCCAGGCTGCAGTTCTGGCCGTAGCTACGCGAACTGGTCATGACAGCCGATCGTGCAGGTCGCGGCGTGCCGGTGTCCAGTCCGGCCGCTGAGGACTCGCCGTCGCGCCGTCCGCCGCTCATCGTCGCCTCAGCCATGGTGCACTCCTAACCTGTCGCAAATACTTCGTTATCGTATAGCAACTGCTACTTGTTATAAAAGTCAGTGCGTGTCATGCTCGGGGTACCGCACCACCGACCACCCCGCTGGGAGCCACTGATGACCACACCACCGACCACTTTGATCACCGCCGCTGCCGGCAAGACCGGCCGCCACACCGCCCTGTCGCTGCTGGCGCGAGGCTTGCCGGTCCGCGCCATGGTGCGCCGCGACGACGCCCGGGCCGCCGACCTGCGTAACCACGGCGCGGAGGTCGTCATCGGCAACCTCGCCGACGTCACCGACCTGCGCCGGGCACTGGACGGGGTGCAACGCGCCTACTGGGCCGCCCCGATCGCCCCCTGGGCGCTGGAGGCGGCGACCCTGTTCGCCGCCATCGCCGAGGAGCAGCACCTGGAGGTGGTGGTGTCGATGAGTCAGTGGCTGGCCGACCCCGGGCACTCCTCGGCGCACACCCGCGCCGAGTGGCTGTCCGATCAGGTGTTCGCCTGGATGCCGACGGTCGGATCGATCACCGTCAACCCCGGGTTCTTCGCCGAGAACTACCTCTACACCCTCGACGCGGTCACCCAGTTCGGGCTCCTGACCGCCCCCAACGGGGACGGGCGCAACGCCCCCCCGTCGAATCAGGACATCGCCGCGGTCGCCGCCGCACTGCTGGCCGATCCCGGCCCGCACCTGGGGCGCAGCTACCGGCCCACCGGGCCGACCCTGATCAGCACCGGTGATTTCGCCGAGATCCTCAGCCGGATCCTGGGGCGCCGGATCCGCTACGTCGACGTGCCGTTCGCCATCCTGGCCAAGGCCGCCGGCGTGGTCGGCTTCGACGACTACACCGTCGCCCAATTACGTTGGTACACCGAGGAACTCAAAGCCGGCACCTTCGCGATCGGGGCGCCCACCGACGCGGTCGAGAAACTCACCGGCCGAGCACCGGAGGACATGGAGACCATCGCCCGGCGCTACCTGGCCACCACCCCGGGCACCACCCGCGGGCTGTCCGGGATGGCCCGCGCGATGACGGTGCTGACCAAGACGGTGCTGCACCCCGCCCCCAGCCAGAAGCGTTACCTCGCCGCCTACCAGGGCGGGGTGGCGTTCGGCACGCTGGCCGCGGACTCCGCGCAGTGGCACGCCACCCACGACCCCGACCGCCGCCTGCGACCGGTGCCCGCCACGCACGCCGCCCCCAGCTCCGACGTCACCAAGGTGGCCCGATGACCACGGGCGGTTCGGCGGGCGTACGGGCACAGTACGACTCGGGAGGGACCCGCGCCCGCATCGAGACGGCGCTGCGCGCCGCCGGCAAGGACATGACCGCGCTACGGCCCGAGGACTTCGCCACCTTCGAGGACTTCCACTCCCTGGGCCGGCTCGGCACCATCGGCCTGCTGCAGGCCGCCGCGGTCACCGCCGCCGACCGGGTGCTCGACGCCGGCGCCGGGATCGGGGGCACCGCCCGGCTGCTGGCCGCCGAACACGGCTGCCACGTCACCGCCATCGACCTCACCCCGGATTACTGCGACACCGCCCGCTGGCTCAACGACCTGGTTGGGCTCACCCCGCTCATCGACGTCGTCGAGGGCGACGTCACCGCCCTGCCGTTTCCCGACGCCAGTTTCGACCTGATCATCACCCAACACGTCCAGATGAACATCGCCGACAAGGCGATGCTCTACCGCGAAGCCCGCCGCGTGCTGCGCCCCGGCGGACGCCTGGCCCTGTGGGACGTCACCGCCGGACCCCACCAACCCATCCACTTCCCGGTGCCGTGGGCCGACACCCCCGAACGCAGCCACCTCATCACCCCCGATCAGCTCCACGCCGCCCTGATCGACGCCGGGTTTCGCATCGACACCTTCAATGACCTCACCGACTTCGCCGTGACCGCGATGACCACGGTCTTCAAGGCACCACCGGACCGGCTCGGCCTGCAACTGCTGGTCCCCGACATCCAAACCAAGGGCCGAAGCATCCTCACCAACGCCCGCGAGGACCGGCTGCGACTCATCCAAGCCGTCGCCACCACTGACTAGACCGCGCCCCCCACCACCCCGTCGACACTCACACCACCGGAGAAACCATGACCCACCCCGAACGACGCGTCGCCACCGACGGCATCTGTTCCTTCTTCGTGGCCGGCGCCGCCGGCGCTACCGGCGCCGCGGTGACCCGCCTGCTGCTGGAGCGCGGACACCACGTCCGGGCGTTCGTGCACCGCCCCGACGAGCGCTCCGAGGATCTGGCCGGTGCTGGCGCCGACGTCGTCGTCGGTGACCTGCACGATCTGGACGCCGTCGCGGCCGCCCTGGCCGGCACCCACGCCGGGTACTTC
>JAHFVC010000215.1 GCA_023264765.1 Mycobacterium sp.
GATCCGGTGGAGCAGCTGCGCAACAACGTGTGGATCGCGCCCTACTACGAGGACGATGTGAAGCTGCTCGCCGACACCATCGGCATCGACAAGATCCTGTTCGGTTCGGACTGGCCGCACGGCGAGGGCCTGGCCGACCCGACCACCTTCACCGCCGACATCCCGCAGTTCCCCGAGTTCAGTCTTGAGGACACCCGGAAGGTGATGCGCGACAACGCTCTCGCGATGCTCGGTGATGTCAACCGCGTCGCACCCGGCGTCGCGCACCTGACGTCGGTCTAGCCGCCCGATGACTGAATGGACCGTCGGCGCCGTCATCGACGCCATCGCCGACGCGGTGCCCGACCGGGAGATGACGGTGTGCGGAACGCGGCGGACCACCTTCGCCCAGGCAGCCGACCGAACCCGGCGGCTGGCGAACTTCCTGGCCGCCAAGGGCCTGGGCGCGCATACCGAGCGCAGCGAGCTGAACCGCTGGGAATGCGGCCAGGACCGGGTCGCGCTGCTGATGCACAACGACCTGTACCCCGAGATGGTCATCGGCTGCCTGAAGGCACGTACGGTGCCGGTCAACGTCAACTACTACTACTCGCCGGGCGAGGTCGCCGACCTGCTCGCGTACCTGCAGCCGCGGGCCGTCATCTATCACCGGTCGCTGGGGGTGAAGTTCGGGGACGTACTCAGCGCCGAGTTGCTCATCTCGGTCGACGACGGTGAGGGCATCGAGCTCCCGAACGCGGTACCACTGGATGACGCACTGGCACAGGGGGATATCGAAAGGGTCGCACCGGCATCACCGGATGACCTGTTGATGATCTGTACCGGCGGCACCACCGGCAGGCCCAAGGGGGTGATGTGGCGCCAGGGCGACATCTACGTGTCGTCCATGAACGGTGCCGATCACGAGGCTGTCGAGGAGATCCACGCCAAGGTCGCCCACGCCGGCCCGCCGTGGTTCGCGGTATCCCCGATGATGCATGCCGCGGGAATGTGGACGGCGTTCTCCGGCCTGCTGTCCGGCCAGACCGTCGTCCTGCACGACACCAAACCGAAGTTCGACCCGCGCTCGGTGCTCGAGACCGCCGAGCGCGAGAAGATCGGCCTGATGACCATGGTCGGCGACGCCTATGCCGCGCCGCTGGTGGAGGAACTGAATTCCCGGTCCTACGACCTGTCGTCGATGTTCGCCATCGGCACCGGGGGCGCGGCCACCAATCCCAAACACCAACGGGCGCTGTTGGAACACATCCCGCAGATCACCATCATCAACGGGTTCGGCTCCTCGGAGACCGGCAACATGGGGTTCGGGCACACCCAGCGCGAGACCCCGACCGCGGACACCTTCCAGCTGCGGCCCGGCGGGCTGGTGCTGGCCGAGGATTACAGCCGGTTCCTGACGCCGGGCGAGTCCGAGGTCGGCTGGGTGGCACGCAACGGACGAATTCCGTTGGGCTACTTCAACGATGCCACCGCGACCGCCAAGACATTCCCCGAGGTGGCCGGCGAGCGGGTGGTGGTCTCCGGTGACCGTGCGGCGCTGGAGGCGGACGGGTCGTTACGCCTCTACGGCCGCGATTCCCTGGTGATCAACACCGGTGGCGAGAAGGTGTTCGTCGAAGAGGTGGAAGAGGCGTTGCGGGCGCACCCCGACGTCGCCGATGCCCTCGTGGTGGGTAGGTCCAGTGACCGCTGGGGCGAGGAGATCGTGGCGATCGTCGCGCTGCGTGCCGACGTGGAGTCCGGCGCGCTGCGGGAACACTGCGCGACCCGGTTGGCGCGGTTCAAGATCCCCAAGGACGTGCTCGTCGTAGAGCGGGTCCGCAGGCTCGGCAACGGCAAGGCTGATTACCGGTGGGCCAAGGAATTCGCGATGGGAAAGGTCCAGATATGACTCGTCGTGTCATCGACGGTCTGGCCAACGTGCACTTCGGCGAGACCGAGAACCAGCCGACCTTCATGAAAAAGGTACGCGACGACTACTTCAAAGGTCCTGCGTCGCTGTACGACCCGATCGACCTGGCCGAGCTGCTCGACGAGATGGACGCGCACGGAGTGCAGCGCGCCATCCTGATGGACTCCCTGGTCAAACCGTCGGTGACGGCCCGCAAGTTCGTCGACGCGCACCCGGACCGATTCGCTCTGGCGGTCGGCGGGGTGAATCTGCTGCGGCCGATCCCGTCGTTGCGCGAGCTGGCAGCCATCACCAAAGACCTGCCGGTCGCGTATACCGTTGTGGGGCCCAGCTTCTGGGGCGACGGCCAATATCCGCCCAGTGACGCGGTGTACTACCCGCTCTACACCAAATGCGCGGAGCTGGAACTACCGCTGTGCGTCAACACCGGTCTGCCCGGCCCGCCGATTCCCGGCGAGGTGCAGAACCCCATTCACCTGGACCGGGTGTGCGTGCGGTTCCCCGAGTTGAAGCTGTGCATGATCCACGGTGCGGACCCATGGTGGGACATCGCCATCCGGATGCTCATCAAGTACCAGAACCTCCGGCTGATGACGTCGGCGTGGTCGCCGAAACGGTTGCCGGAGAGCCTGTTGCACTACATGCGCACCCGAGGTCCGGGCAAAGTCATCTTCGCCTCCGACTTCCCGGTGCTGCGGATGCAGCGTGTGGTGCCCGAGGCGCTCGCGCTGGATCTGCCCGCCGACGTCTTGGACAACTACCTCTACAACAATGCCGCGGAGTTCTTCTTCGGCGAGAGCCCCGAGAAGGAGAAGTGATGGATCGCTTCGAGCTGCGCAGGCTGGACTACAGCCTGTCCGAGGACCACGTCGATCTGCAGACCGCCTACCGGCAGTTCTTCAAGACGCACTGCGATATCGAGACCGTACGGGCGGCCGAAGCCGGCGGTTTCGACAAGAGCCTGTGGGAGCGGTTGTGCGCCATGGGCGCCACCACGATGGGGCTGCCCGAATCGGTGGGCGGCGACGGGGCGACCCTCGTCGACCTCACCCTGGTGGCCGAGGAGATCGGACGCTCGCTGGCGCCGGTGCCGTGGATCGATCACGTGGTGGCCGCCCGGCTGCTGGCACGCCTGGGCGCACTGTCCGGTGAGAACGCGGCGGAGATCGTCGGCGGCACCCAGCTGGTGGCCATCGACCCGCAGCAGGTCGCCCCGTCCGGCACCCGGCTGATCCCTGCCGGCTCGATCGCCGACCGGGTGATCATCCGCGACGGTGACGATGTCGTGCTCGTGCAGTTCTCCAGCCTGCCCGCGAAGGTGGACAACATCGGCAAGCTGCCGATGGCGTGGGTGGACCCATCCGCCGCAGACAGCCGCGTCGTGCTGGCCGGTGGTGCTGATGCTGCCGCCGAATACCAACGTGCACTGGATGAATGGCGATTGCTCACCGCCTCGGCACTGGTCGGACTGGTCGAGGAGACCATGACCATTGCCGCCGAGTTCGCCAAATCCCGCTACACCCTGGGTGTGCCGATCGGCACGCTGCAGGGCATCTCGCATCCGCTGGCGAACATCGCGATCGCCGTGCAGAGCGGGCGCGGACTGGCACGCCGCGCCGCCTGGTTCCTGGACAACGAGCCCGACGAGCGGCCCGAGCTGGCGCCGTCGGCGTTCGTGTTCATGGCCGAGGAGGCCGCCAAGGCGGCGACCATGGCCGTGCACGTACAGGGTGGGCTCGGTGTGTCTGCCGAGGCCGCCGCGACGGCCTACCTGGTGCGGGCACGCGGTTGGGCCCTGGCCGGTGGTGATCCCGGCGCGACGGCCGTACACATCGCCCAGATCGTGACCGCCCGCGAAAGCCTGGAGGCCTGACAGTGGATTTCTCCCGTGTTGAACTGTCCGCCGAGGACGACGCCTTCCGCACCGAGGTGCGTGAATTCCTGTCCGGCGTGGTGACCGAGGACGTCATCCGTCGCGACCGCGAGACCGGCGACAACTTCGACGAGGATGTGCACCTGGCGCTCGCGGCCGCCGGATACCTCGAGAAGGAATGGCGGACCGAGGCCGACGGCGGCTTCTCCCGGGTCAGGTCGCGCATCTGGCAGTTGGAGAAGCGCCGGGCCGAGGTGCCGTGGGTGACCTGGGGGACGACGTCCATGGTGGCGCGGTCCGTTGCGAAGTTCGCCCAGCCGGAGATCCGGGACGAGGTGCTGCGCGGGGTGTTCGACGGCACGGTGCGGCTGTGCCTGGGCTACACCGAGCCCGAGGGCGGCTCCGATGTCGCGACGTGCAAGACCCGCGCCGTGCGCGACGGGGACCAGTGGGTGATCAACGGCTCAAAGATGTTCACCACCGGTGCGCACAACTGCAAATACACGTTCCTGATCACCAACACCGACCCGGACGCCCCGAAACACAAGAGCCTCACCATGTTCCTCGTGCCGTTGGACCTGCCGGGCGTCGAGATCCAGGGCATTCGCACGGTCGACGGTGACCGCACCAACATCGTCTATTACTCCGATGTCCGCGTCGACGACAAGTACCGAATGGGCGAGGTCAACGGCGGGTGGACGGTGGTGCGTGAACCGCTGGACGCCGAGCATGGCGCCGTCGCGGCCGCCGACGACGGGCTGGCCGACGTGGCGATCATGATGCACCAGGCCGGTTTCATGGTGGAAGCCGCCGACAAGGTGGCCGCCGTGGTCGGCAGCCGGGCCACGGAGGACTCCTCGGTCGGATACCGGTTGGGCCGCAGCATCGCGCGCATCGAGGCATCGCTGTCCGCCCCCAGCATCTTCGGCCGGGTGGCGCTGGCGCAGACCATGCGCGACGTCGCGCCCGATCTGATGGATATCGCCGGGCCGGCCGCAGCGCTGCCGATCGACACCGACGGCGGGTTCGACGACCGCAGTGAGTACGTGTACCGGTTCGCCCCGCTGGTGGGCATTTACGGCGGGACCCTCGAGGTGTTCCGCAACATGATCGCCCAGCACGTGCTGGGGCTGGGCAAGCCGAGCTATGCCGCGCCCAAGAAAGCCTCGTGATGCGGGTCGGGTCATCCCCCGTCGCTTCGCTCGCCCCGCAAGATCCCGACCTGAAGCTTTTCTGCGACACCACCCGTCAGCTGGTTTCCGGGGTCGATCTGCGGAGGTTGCACGATGCGGACACCTCGTTCGACCGCCAATGGTGGTTGCAGGCAGCGGAATTGGGGTGGACATCGCTGCTGGCGCCGGAGGAGCTTGGCGGCGGCAGTATCACCGGCAGTGGCGTGGCCGACCTGGCGGTGCTGGTCACCGAGCTGGGCAGGCACGCCGCACCCGGACCGTTGCTCCCGGTGAGCACCGTCATTGCCGGGTTGGCCAGTTACGGCGCCGACGTGAGTGCGTTGGTGGACGGCTCGACGATAGCGACGTGGGCATTCTCGGGTGACGGTGTACCTCGTTTCACCGCAACCGGTTTCACCGCCGTCGACCGCGACGAAGGGTATGTGCTGTCCGGCGTGGCGGAGCGGGTCGAGGCCGCGCCGCAAGCCGACGTGTTCCTGGTACCGGTCACCACCCCGGCCGGGGTACACCAGTTCCTGGTGCCGGCGCAGGCACCTGGTGTGACAGTCACCAGGGTGCGCTCCATCGACATGGTCCGCCAGTACGGCACCGTGGCCTTGGACGGCGTCACTGTGGGCGAGCCGCTGGGTGACGCGGCCCAGACCGTGACGGCCATGCGGCGACAGTGGCAGATCGCCGTGCTGCTGCGGTGCGCCGAGATGGTCGGAGCCTTACAGCAAGCCTTCGACATCACCTACAAGTGGGCTTTCGACCGCTATTCGTTCGGCAGGCCGCTCGCGTCCTATCAGGTGCTCAAGCACCGCTACGCCGACATGTTCGTGGGGCTGCAGGCCTGTGAGTCGATCGTGGATGCCGCCGTCGCGGCAGTCGCCTCCGACGACCCGAGCGCCGACACCCTGCTCAGCGCGGCGAAAGCCTTCGTCGGCGAACACGGGGTATCCGCGTTGCACGACTGTATCCAGTTGCACGGTGGGATAGGCGTCACCTGGGAACACGACCTGCACCTCTATCTGCGGCGGGTGGCCCTGAACGCCAACACCTTCGGTACACCCCGCGATCATCAGCTGGCGCTGGCCGATCATGTCGAGAAGGAGCACGGCTGATGTCGGTGCAGGAGTTCCGTGCCGCCGCTCGCACGTGGCTGGCAGACAACATGCCCCGCGTGAATCCCGACAACCCACCCAGTTATCAGATCGACGACACCAGGGTCTGGGATCGGGCGCGGGAACTGCAGCGCCGGATCCACGACGGCGGCTTCGCCGGAATCTGCTTCCCGAAGAAGTACGGCGGCCTGGGGCTGACCCGCGAATACCAACGGGCTTTCGACGACGAGTCGGCGGGCTACGAGTTGCCCTATCCGCTCAACGTGCCGTCGCTGGCCATCTGCTGTGCCACCCTGCTCGATGTCGGCTCCGAAGACCAGAAGCGCGAACACATCTCGGCTGCGTTGCGCGGTGAGGAGATCCTCGCGCAACTGTTGTCCGAGCCGGGTGCCGGATCGGATCTGGCCAGCGTCACCACGCGGGCGGAGGTCAAGGACGGGCACTGGGTTCTCAACGGCGCCAAGATCTGGTCCACCGCGGTGTTCTCGGCCGATTACGGCCTATGCCTGACCCGTACCGACTGGACCGTGCCGAAGCACCAGGGCCTGACCATGTTCCTGGTGAAGATCGACGCACCGGGCGTGACGGTGCGCCGCATCGTGGACATCAACGGCCACGCCGAATTCTGTGAGGTGTTCCTCGACAACGTCGTATTGCCCGCAGAAGCGATCGTGGGTGAGCTCAACGACGGATGGACGGTGGCCTCTACCCAGCTCGGTCACGAACGTCGCGCCATGGGTGGGGGCTCCGAATTCGCCAGCGGCATCGAGGAATTCCCCGACTCGAACCGCAACATCGACCTGGTGTCCCTGGCTCGCACGCTCGGTACGACCGCGGATCCGTCGACACGCGCCGGTATCGGCAAGCTGTACGCGCGGTGGGCCGTGCACGACACCCTGATCCCACATGTGATGGCCAAGATGGCCAGTGGTGAGTTGCCGGCTGCGTCGGCGTCATTGATCCGGCTGTTCGTCGCCGAGACCGAACACCTGGCCAATGATGTGTCCGTCGGTGTGGCGGGGCCCGGTGTGGTGGTGGGGGGTGCCTATGACTCCGCGGAGGAGCGTGCGCTCGGGCACAACCTGCTCGCCCGCCAGATCATCTCGATCGGCGGTGGTACCACCGAGATGGCGCGCAATGTCATCAGCGAGCGGGTGTTGAACATGCCCCGCGAGTACGCCGCGGACCGCGGGGTCCCGTTCAACGAGGTGCGGAGTAACCGCACGTCCTGACGGGGCGGTCAGTCGCGTGCGGCGCGGCGTTGCATCGCGGCGCGCTCCCGGCACTGCCTGCGGAATTCTTCCTCGGCCGCGTGATCGACGATCGGCGCGGCCCGCTCGGGTCGGGGGCGGCCGGCGATGAACCAGCCGATTGCACCCGCCGCCGGGACGGCCACGATCAGCAACGTCCACTGGGTACGGGACAATCCGCGAATGCGCGCCTCGTCAGTGCGGGCGATGTCAACGATGGCGGCTACCAGCAGGGCAGTGACCAGCAATCCCAGGTAGGGCATGGATGGCTGTCCTCTCGTGGGCCGAGGCCAGGGTTTGAACGACGCAACGCTGGGCCGACTCACTTGTCGCCAATGTAGCAAACGAACGCTACTCGTCGCTCGGCGGTGGCTGCGGCTCGAAGGGTGGGTACCACCACCATTGGGCGCGTTCGCCGGTCGGGCCTTGGTAGGGCGGGACGTCGGGTGATGGTGTGATGACGGCACGGGCAGAACACCGTCATTGCAGAGGGGGTCGATAAGTCCGGGCTACGACAGCACCCGCACCGGCACGTTGCTCCAGCCCGCCACGTTCTGCATGTTGACGCGTTTGCAGCCGTCCCAGTCGACCGTGTAGCGCGGCATGAAATCGAGCATCCGGTCCAGCGCCACCACACTTTCCATCCGGGCGAGCGCCGCCCCGAGACAGCTGTGGATGCCGTACCCGAATCCCAGGTTCTGGGCCTGGGTGCGGTCCCGGTCGATGTCGAACCGGTCGGGGTCAGTCCAGGCCTCGGGGTCACGATTGGCCGAGCCGCCCAACAGGAAGACCGGCTTACCGGCCGGGATCGTCACGCCGTGCAGCGTAACGTCCCGCATGGCTCTGCGAACGTTGTACTGCGCCGGCGCCTCCAGTCGCAGGAGTTCCTCCACCGCCCGTGCTACCTTGCTTCGGTCGTCGAGCAGCATCTGCCACTGATCGGGGTTCTGCGCGAATACAATTGCGGCGTTGCCGAGCAGTTTGGTTACCGTCTCTGCGCCGGCGCCGCCCAAAAGCATGGCGAATTCGGTGATTTCGAGATCGGTCAGCGGCTCCATGGTGCCGTCTTCGCGTTCGATCTCAGCGGCGATCAGGGTGCTCAACAGATCATCGCCGAGTTCACCGCGGCGTTTCTTGACCAGCTTGTAGTAGTAGACGGCCATATCCACCCCGGCCTTCTGTCCCGACTCGCCCATGTCGACCTGACCGGGATCGCGGTGCAGGAGATCGTCGATCCAGACCCGCACCTGCTGGCGGTCCGGCTCAGGGACGCCCTGCATGATGGTCATCACGTCGACGGGGAACCGCGCCGAGAAGTCCTGCACGAAATCGAACCCCGCCGGATCGACGGCCGCCAGGTGCCGGTCGATCGAGTCCACCACCAACGCCCGGCGCGCCTCGATCGCCCGCGGGGTGAACACCTTGTTGAGCAGGCTGCGCATCCGCCGGTGCGCGGGCGGGTCCATGGCGATGATCGAGCCGTGCTTGGTCACCTCGTCTTTGCGAACCTGCCCCAGGTCCACACCGTAAGCGGAGGAATAGGTTTCGTAGTCCTTGAACGCCGCGGCGACGTCCTCGTGGCGGGACAACGCGTAGAAGTCGTAACGGTCGCTGTAGTAGACCGGCGTCTCCTCCCGCATCCGGCGGTAGGTGTCGTAGGGATTGGCGAAGAAGTCCTCGGAGAACGGATCGAACTCGACCTTGGGTGGGGTTACCGCGGTCATGGCTCAGATCTGCGCCAGCGCCGGCGGCTGCACGGCGGTCGGATCGGGATTGGCCAGCGGCAGGCCCATGAACCGCCGGGCGTTGTCACCCATGAAGTCGTAGGTGCGCCGCACATCCATACCTTCGGCGTACTTCCAGAAGCCCTTGGGTTCGGCCAGGCCTTCGGGATGCGGGTAGTCCGAGCCGAACATCACCTTGTCCCAGCCGACGGTGTTGACGACGTCGGAGACGCAACCTTCCCAGAACGGGCTGACCCAGATGTTGCGCCGGAACACGTCGTGGGGATGCTCGGGGAAGTTCTGCGGCATCTTCTTCTGCAGATCTTCGAAGTCGTTGAACAGCGGGAAGATCCATCCGCTGCCGTTCTCCACGCTGGCCACCCGCAGCTTGGGGAAGCGGGTCAGGGTGCCGTGGCAGATCAGGGCGGTGATCATGTCGGCGATCTCACGGTGTCCCAACACCATCCACCGGAACGCGCTCTGGGTCATGAAGTTCTGGGTGTACGGCGGCTCCCATTTGCCGACGTAATCGTCCAGCGGCGGGTAGCTGGCGTGCAGCACGATCGGCAGTCCGGCTGCCTCCACGTCGCGCCAGAACGGGTCGAACTCGGGCAGCGCGGGAGAACGCCAGCCATGCAGGCCGTTGACGGGGCCCGGCTTGATCAGCGCGACGCGGGCGCCGCGTTCCAACAGCCAGGCCAATTCCCGTTGGGCGGCTTCGACTTCGGAGAGGTTGATGATGGGGGTGGTGAACACCCGGTTCTCGTGGTTGAAGCCCCAGTGTTCGTGAATCCACTCGTTGAGGGCGTGCACGATGGCCAGCGTGAGCTGCGGGTCGTCGGCGCTGGAATGCTCCACCAGGCTGCCCAGCGTGGGGTAGTTCAGCGCCTCTGCGACACCCTGGCGGTCCAGCTCCTTCACCCGGTCGGCGGGATTGCGGGTGGCCTCGGGTGCGTCGATGGCCTGGCCCTGCATCTCGCGCAAGGTCTGACCGTCGGTGTTCTCGCCGGCGAAGAACTTCTCGTGCGCGCCGGGAGCGGCCACCCGCTCGAAGGTCGGGTTCGGGATGAAGTCGGTGACCCGGTTGTTGATGACGATGCGGGTCTGCTTGCCGAACTGCCCGTATTGGACGGCGCGGCTGTACTTCTCCGGGAGGAATTTGGTCAGCGCGTCGCCGGTCTCGTACATGTGCTGGTCGGCATCGAAGATCGGTGCATCTCGGAACTGTTCGGTCATCTGGGTTTGCCTTTCTTGGGCGCCGAGATCGACGAAAAGTCGTGATCTACTCGCACTTTGTGACCCGTGTGTTCATCTGGGCGCGAAGAAATCAGAGGGTTAGAACGGTGGCGCCTGCGGTGCCCGGGGCGCCGTAGAGCTGGGCGAAACCGACCTTCGGGTTGCCGGGGACCTGGCGGTCGCCGGCCTCGCCGCGCAGCTGGCGCACCAGCTCGTGGATCTGCCGCAGACCGGACGCGCCGATCGGTTCGCCGTTGGCGATCAGCCCGCCGTCGGTGTTGACCGGCAACGAACCGCCGATCTCGGTGGCACCGTCGGCCAGGAGCTTCTCCTGGTCGCCGTCGGCGCAGAAACCGCACTCCGCCATGTGGATGATCTCGGCACCGGCGTCGGTGTCCTGCAACTGCACCACATCGACGTCTTCGGGTGCGACACCGGACTTTTCGAATGCGGCACGGGCGGCGTAGACGGTCGGGGCCACGTCCTCCTCGACCGGTGCGCACGTGGTGTTGACTTCATAGGCGCCATAACGCCGGGTCCGGATCTCGACCGCCTTCAGGTACACCGGCTTGGCGGAGTAGCGGTGGGCGATATCGGCGCGACACATGACCACCGCGGCCGCGCCCTCGTCGGGAGCGCAGAACATGTACTGGGTCAACGGGTAGTTCAGCATCGTCGAGTTGAGAATGTCGTCTTCGGCGATCGGCTTGCGGCGGAAAGCATTCGGGTTCAACGCTCCGTTACGGAGGTTCTTGTTCGCCACTTTGGCCAGGGTGCGGGGTGAGATGTTGTGCTCGTGCAGGTAGCGGTTGGCCTTCATGCCGAAGAACTGGGTCGTCAGGTACTGGCCGTTCTCCGCATACCAGCTGGGCATGCCGACCAGCGCGGGATCCTCGGTGAACGCACCGCGCGGGTGCTTGTCCAGCCCGACGGCGATGCCGATGTCGTAGTCGCCGAGGCGGATTCCGTCGGCACAGACCTTGGCGGCGGATGCTGCGGTGGCGCAGGCGTTGAAGACGTTGGTGAAGGGAATGCCCGACAGTCCGACCATCCCGACGATGGCATCGGGGTTGGCGACGGTCCAACTGCCGCCGGTGGCGGCGCCGATGTCCTTCCAGTCCACACCGGCGTCGGCGACGGCGGAGAACATCGCGTCCACGCCCATCTCCATCGCGGACTTGCCCTCGAACCGGCCGAACGGGTGTAGGCCGACCCCGATGATCGCTACCTCGTTCATGATTCTCCCAGCGGCTTGAAGGCGAAGGTGATCAGTTCGTCCCCATCGGGGTCGGTGGCGAACGGCAGCATCGTCAGCTCGACGGGCATCCCGAATTGCAGCTTCGCGGGGTCGTTCTC
>JAHFVC010000216.1 GCA_023264765.1 Mycobacterium sp.
CGGATACTGGCAGTTCGCGCCCAGGTCGGCGGGGGCGGAGAAGGCGGGCAGCTTGCCGTCGGCGGCCGGCTGCGGAGCGCCGGAGTTCGAGCTCGGCGAGGCCGACGCCGTCGCGCTCCCGGAGTCCTTGTTGGTGTAGATGACGGTGAACACCGCGGCACCGATGAGTGCGGCCACACCGACCACCGAGGCGACGATGGTCAGGATGCGGTTTCGTTTGGCCTGCGCGGCCCGGCGCTCCAGCTGCCGGTCGAGCTTGCGCTGGGCCGTTTCGCGTCGCTGTTTGTTCGTCGGCACCGCCGCTGTCCTCCTACGTCAGGGTCATACTCGGCACCGAGTGTGCCAGGCGTAACTGAGTGTGCGTGGCGCGACCCGCGGTCGCGCAACCTCGCATGGGAAAATGGGTCGGTGTTGATCACCGGATTCCCAGCGGGCGTGCTGGCGTGCAATTGCTACGTCGTCGCACCCCATGACGGGGCCGACGCGGTGGTCATCGATCCCGGGCAGCGGGCGTCGGGCCCCTTGCAGCGGATTCTGGACCAGCACCGGTTGACCCCGGCGGCGGTGCTGCTGACCCACGGGCACATCGATCACATGTGGTCGGCGCAGAAAGTGGCCGACACCTACGGCTGCCCCGTCTACATCCACCCGGACGACCGGGCGATGCTCACCGACCCGATCATGGACCTGAACGCGGCGGGCCGCGCCCAGTCGCTGCTGCTGGGGTTCGGGAAGCGAGCGGTGTCAGCCTTCTTCACCGAGCCCAAGCAGGTGGTCGAGCTCACGGGCGACGGGGAACTGCTCGACCTGGGTGGCATCCCGGTCACCGTCGACCACACCCCCGGGCACACGCCGGGTTCGGTGGTGTTCCGGATCGGCCGGCAGGCGTTCACCGGGGACACCCTGTTCAAAGGGGCGATCGGCCGCAGCGACCTGCTCGGCGGCAGCGGCCGACAACTGCTCACCTCTATCGTCAACAAACTATTGGTGCTCGACGACGACACCGTGGTACTACCGGGACACGGTGCGAAATCCACGATCGGACTCGAGCGCCGGACCAACCCCTTTCTCGAAGGACTGACGTTGTGAGTGATTGCTGTGGCTGAATTTCAGGCGCCCAAGGGCGTGCCGGACTACTTCCCGCCCGACTCCGCGGCGTTCGTAGCGGTGCGCAACGGGCTGCTCGATGCCGCGCGCCGCGCCGGGTACGGCGATATCGAGCTGCCCATCTTCGAGGACACCGCGTTGTTCGCGCGCGGCGTGGGCGAGTCCACCGATGTGGTCAGCAAGGAGATGTACACCTTCGCCGATCGCGGGGAGCGCTCGGTGACGCTGCGGCCGGAGGGCACCGCCGGCGTCATGCGCGCGGTCATCGAACACGGCCTGGACCGCGGCCAGCTGCCGGTCAAACTCTGTTACTCCGGTCCGTTCTTCCGCTACGAACGCCCGCAGGCCGGCCGCTACCGCCAGCTTCAGCAGGTCGGTGTCGAGGCGATCGGTGTCGACGATCCCGCGCTGGATGCCGAGGTGATCGCCATCGCCGACGGCGGGTTCCGTGCCCTGGGGCTCGACGGGTTCCGGCTCGAGATCACCTCGCTGGGCGACGACACCTGCCGGCCGCAATACCGGGAACTGTTGCAGGACTACCTGTTCACGCTCGATCTCGACGACGAGACGAAGCGGCGCGCCGAGATCAACCCGCTGCGCGTGCTCGACGACAAACGACCCGCCGTGCGGGAGATGACGGCGGGCGCTCCGCTCATGCTCGATCACCTCTCCGACGTCGCCAAGGCGCATTTCGAGACGGTGCTGGCGCACCTGGATGCGCTCGGCGTGCCGTATGTGGTCAACCCCAGGATGGTGCGCGGGCTGGACTACTACACGAAGACGACGTTCGAGTTCGTGCACGACGGCCTGGGTGCCCAATCAGGCATCGGCGGTGGCGGTCGTTACGACGGGCTGATGCGTCAGCTCGGCGGGCAGGACCTGTCCGGGATCGGGTTCGGCCTCGGGGTGGACCGGGCGCTGCTGGCGCTGAAGGCGGAAGGCAAGACCGCGGGTGCGGTCGGCCGTGTCGACGTCTACGGCGTGCCGCTCGGGGAGAACGCCAAACTCGAACTCGCCAAGATCGCCGCGGCCCTGCGCAATACCGGGGTCCGTGTCGACCTGGCCTACGGCGACCGCAGCCTCAAGGGTGCGATGAAGGGCGCGGACCGGTCCGGGGCGCGCCTGGCGCTGGTGGCCGGCGACCGCGACATCGAGGCCGGCACGATCGGTGTCAAGGATCTGTCCAACGGCGAGCAGGTCGACGTCGCCGCGGGTGAGGTGACCTCCGAGGTATTGTCCCGGCTGGGCTAACGCCCGAAGACGGCTGCGGTCAGCACTTGATCCAGGTTGCCGACATTCCCGCCGAAGGGGTTGCCGCGCTTGAGCACTCGGGTACCCGCGGGGGTGACCACCACCAGCATCGCCGAACTGGAGGTGGCCTGCATCCGGCGTTCGAACCGCACCTGGTCCAGCGGGGCAACCGGCGCGCCGGCCCCGTCGCGATAGACCCGGTGCGCCCGGTCGAACACCGCCACCGGGGTGAACGCGCTCAGTGGGGCCCGGCGGCGCCGGCGGATCGACCGGACACCGAACAGCAGTCCCGTCCCGAAGGCCAGGCCCACGACCAGCAGTACCACGCTGACCGCGACGGGCACGCCCGCCGCGAAAAGGGACACCGCACCGAAGCCGCCGCACACGAGTGTGAGGATGCCCAGTACGAACGCCGCGATCTCTCTGGCCCCGCCGCCGCGATCGATCACCACGATCTGTGGCCCGTTCTCGGCGATCGCCACACCGCCCTGGTCGGCCAGGATGCGCGGCTGCGCCGGTGAGGTCATCAGCACACCTTAAGGTCGGGAGCATGCGAGTTCTGGTGCAACGGGTGACATCGGCCCGCGTGGTGGTCGGCGGCGAGACCGTCGGGCGGATCGACCCGCAGCGCCAAGGGTTGCTCGCGCTTGTCGGCATCACCCACACCGACGATGTCGCGCTCGCGGCGAAGATGGCCGAAAAGCTGTGGAGACTGCGGATTCTCGACGATGAGTTGGCGGCGGCCGACGTGGCGGCCCCGATCCTGGTGGTCAGTCAGTTCACCCTGTACGCCAATACGGTCAAGGGCCGCAGGCCGTCCTGGAATGCTGCGGCACCGCGGCCGGTCGCCGAGCCGCTGGTCGATTCCTTCGCCGCGGCGCTGCGCGAACTGGGCGCCGAGGTGAGCACCGGCGTGTTCGGCGCGGACATGGCGGTGGAACTGGTCAACGACGGACCCGTCACCATTCTGCTGGAGTTGTAGCGCTACCCACCGCGCGGCCGGCTCAGCGTGAACTCGTCGACCACGGTCAGCGCCCCGAACGGGCCGTTGACCGCGTAGTAGGTCGCCGTCATCGTGGTGTTGCCGCCGACCGGACCGGGATCGACATCGAAAGCGGTGAATCCATAAGGGTTCTCACGATCGCGGAAGGCCGACCACGGCGCCTCTTCCTGGACATAAATGGGAGTCTTACGGCCCAGCGCCGGATCGAACGCCCCGACGCCGGTGAGCACCCGGCATCGGGGTTCGGGAAAGAACATGGTGTTGGAGGGCGCTGATGTGCCCCCGCCGCCGATGACCACGTGCACGGTGCCCTGCGTGGTGTCGATGACGGGTCCGCCGGTCTCGACCGGGATGGGCATGCGGGTGGCGGTGTCCATGGTCCCGCGCACGGCATGCGAACGCTCGTAGTGGTGCTCGTGCCCGCAGACCACGAGATCCACCCCGTAGCGGTCGAACAACGGCAGCCACTCCTGGCGGATGCCGAGGTCGGCACCGTTGGTACGGTCGGCGGTCGAGATGGCGGTCTGGTGCATGCACACCACCACCCAGTCGATGCGCGGGTCCCTCCTGGCGTCGGCGAGTTCACTTTCCAGCCAGCGCTTCTGGGCGCCACCGGAGTACCAGCGGACGTAGGAGTTGCCACCGTCCTGATAGCACACATCATCGTTGTTGAGGCTGATCACCCGCACCGAGCCCGCGGTGAACGAATACCAGAGTCCGCGCAGTTCGTCATCGGATCCGGAGTCGGGCACCTCGAAGTAGGTCTGGTAGGCCCCGTAGCCGACGGGGCCGTTGCCGAGTTCGTTCTCGTGGTTGCCCGCGGCAGGCATCCACGGCCGGTAGCGGGCTGAGCGGCTGTTGGTCTCGAACCAATCAGACCAGGTACGCACGCGATCGTGGGCCAAGTTTGCATAGCAGAGGTCACCGTTGACGAGATTGAACAGCGGGGCCACCCGCTCAATGCCGGCGGTGGTGTCGCCCGAGGCGGGGGACCCGAGATTGTCGTTGACGTAACCCGTGTCGGTTCGACGGCCCACCGTGGGTGTGCCCTGGTCGCCGAAGCTGGTGAACCGCAGGGGCTGTCGGCCCGACGGCGCGGTCCGCACGGTACCGAGTTCGGGGGAGGCGCCGTCGTGCACCGCCGCGTACACGTAGTCGGTATCCGGAAGCAGGCCGGTCAGCCGGGCATGATTCACCCGGACCTCGTTGCCCGACTTGGCGTCTCGATAGGTGCGGGTCTGCGCCGCCACGGCGCTCCCGAAGCCGGTACCGGGCATGCCCACCAGGACGCGGGGATTGGCGACCGCCTCGACGGTGTGCCAGGACACCACCACCTCGGTGGACCCGTCCCGCCCGAACTGCACGTGCAGCCCACCGACCCGGGGCGCGCCGGCCCGGTCGGGCCGCACCCACAGGCCGGGTCCGTCCCGATGCGCGTTGACCAGGGCCGCGCCGCTCAATCCCACCCCGCTGCCGACGATCGCCGACGCCGCGCCCGTCACCAGAACCGTGCGGCGGTTGATGCTCACCTACCAGTCGATACCAAAGACGGGTGAACGGCAGGGAACGTCAGATTGCCATCGCGGCGCGTACCTCGGCTTCGGAGGCGGAACCCCCCGTGCCCGATGAGGTGATCCGGCCGGCCTCCAGGATGTAGTACTGCTGCGACGATTCCAGCGCGAAGCCGATGTGCTGCTCGACCAGTAGGACACCGAGGTCGCCGCGGCCGGTGAGCGCGGTGATGGCGGCCTCGATCTCGGCCACCACCGACGGCTGGATGCCTTCGGTGGGTTCGTCGAGGATGAGGCATTTGGGGCTGGTGATCAGGGCCCGCGCGATCGCCAGCTGCTGACGCTGCCCGCCGGAGAGCAGCCCGGCCCGCCGGGGCAGTAGCTCCTTGAGCGCGGGAAACAGGTCGAGCTGCTCATCGATCAGTTTTTTGCCGTTCTTACGGCCGTCCGCGACCACCTGCAGGTTCTCCGCGGTGGTCAGCTGGCCGAAGGACTGCTGACCCTGCGGCACATAAGCCAGGCCTTTCGCGACCCGGGCGCTCGGCCGCAGCTTGGTGATGTCGGCACCGTCGAAAAGCACTGTGCCCGCCGTGCATTTCAGCAAGCCGACGGCCGCCCGCAACAGGGTGGTCTTGCCCGCGCCGTTGTGCCCCATGACCGCTGCCACCCCCGCCGACGGCACCTCGATGCTGACGCCGTGGATCACCTCGGAACGGCCGTAACCGCTTCGCACATCGACCAGTTCGAGCATCAGGCGTCCTCCTCGGTGATTCCGGCTGCCGCGGTCCCGAGATAGACCTCCTGCACCTTGGGGTTGGCCTGCACTTCGGCGACGGAGCCCTCGGCGATCACCTGGCCGCGGGCCAGCACCGTCACCGAGGTCGCGAAGGCCCGCATGAAGTCCATGTCGTGCTCGACGACCACCACGGTGCGTTCACCGCCGATGCGGCGCAACAGGTTCCCGGTCTCTTCCCGTTCCTCGTGGCTCATCCCGGCCACCGGTTCGTCCAGCAGGAGCACGTCGGCGTTCTGCACCAGCAGCATGCCGATCTCCAGCCATTGCTTCTGCCCGTGCGCCAGCACACCCGCGGGCTTGTCTGCCAGTGCGGCCAAGCCCGTCGTCTCCAGGGCCTCCTCGATCGAGGGCAGGATGCCGGAACGGCGCCGCAGCAGCGTCCACGGCGAACGGCCCGCACCGGCGGCGATGTCGAGGTTCTGCAGCACGGTGAGTTGTTCGAAGACGGTGGCCGTCTGGAAGGTGCGGCCCACCCCGCGCCGGGCGATCTGGTGGACCTTGCGGCCCAGCAGTTCGGTGCCCGACTTGCTCACCGAGCCCGTGGCGGGGACCAGCCCGGTGATGGCGTCGATCACCGTGGTCTTGCCCGCGCCGTTGGGCCCGATCAGGAAGCGCAGATCGCCCTGGAAGAGCGTCAAGTCGACATCGCTGACGGCCTTGAACCCGTCGAAATCGACTGTCAGCCCGCGTACTTCGAGGTACTGCGTCCCCATGCCGACGTTGCCGCCGGCCACCGGTTCTGCCGCGGTCTCGGTCATGTTGCGGCACCCACCTTTTCGGGTTGTGGATCCGGATCGGGGCTGGGATCGGGTGCCTGGCGAGCGCGCCGGCGTTTGGCGAACACCCCGAGACCGGCCAGACCGGCGGGGAAGAAGCCGACCACGACGATGAAGAGCAGGCCCTGGGCGTAGGTCCACGCCGACGGGAACTGTTCGGAGAACGCGGTTTGCGCCCACGCCACGCCGATGGCACCGAGCACGGGCCCCAGCAGCGTGGTGCGTCCGCCGATCGCGACGCCGATCAGGAAGGCGATGGAGGGCACGATGCCGACCTGTGCCGGGGTGATGAATCCGATGATTGGCGCGAACAACGCGCCGGCGATGCTCGCGAACAACGCAGCCGTGGTGTAGGCGACCACCTTGATGTTGGCGGGATCGTAGCCCAGGAACCGGACCCGTTCCTCACCGTCGCGCACCGCGACCAGCAGTTCGCCGTAGCGGCTCTGCATCAATTGGCGCACCACCGCGACAACGACGAGCAGCACCCCGGCGGCGATGAAATACAGCATCTGGCGGTTCACCGGGTCGGACAGCCGGAAGCCGAAGAACGTCCGGAAGCCGTTGAGCCCGTTGCTGCCTCCCAGGGTGGCCTGCCCGACGAGCAGGATCGCCAGGGCGGCGGCCAGGGCCTGGGACAGGATGGCGAAGTATGCGCCCTTGACCCGGCGCTTGAAGACGCCGAGGCCCAGCAGGGCGGCGATCGCCGTGGGGATGACCAGGATTGCCAGCATCGTGAACGCGGGGGAGGCGAACGGTTCCCAATAGGCCGGCAGTTTCGGGATTCCGGCGATCTGCATGAAGTCCGGGACCGCCTGCTTGCGGACCTCGGCGTCGGCGATCTTGAGGTGCATGCCCATCATGTAGGCGCCGAGGCCTAAGAAGACGCCTTGGCCCAGGGTGAGCATGCCCCCGCGGCCCCAGGCCAATCCGATGCCGACGGCGACGATGGCGTAGCACAGGTATTGGCCGAGTAGACCCAACCGGAAGCTGGACAGCACCGCCGGGGCAACTCCGAACAACAGCACCGCCGCCACCGCAAAACCGGCCCAGGTCTGCCACCTGCCGATGACCTTTCTCATTCGCTCGCTCCTCCTCGCTGCTCGTGCCTCGCAGCGCATCGGTCGACTCGCGGCCTCATACGAGACTCCTTGTCCGCACGGTGAACAGGCCCTGGGGCCGTGCCTGCAGGAAGATCACGATCACCACGAACACGATGACCTTCGCCAGCGATGCCGTGGTGCTGTACTCGATGAACGAATTCAGCAGGCCCAGCCCGAAGGCGGCGATGACGGTGCCCTTGATCTGGCCCAGACCGCCGACGACCACCACCAGGAACGCGTCGATCAGGTAGCTCTGCCCGGTGGTGGGACTTGTCGACCCGATCAGCGTGAGTGCCACACCGGCCACCCCGGCGAGCCCGGAACCGATGAAGAACGTGGTGATATCGGTTTTGCGCGAGGAGATCCCGCTGGTTTCGGCGAGATCGCGGTTCTGCACCACGGCGCGGATACGCCGGCCCATCGGGCTGGCCTTGAGCACGATGGCCAGCACGGTCACGGCCAGGACGGCCAGCACCAGGATGAAGATCCGGGTCTTGGGCACGACGGCACCGAGGATCTCGACGCCGCCGGACAACCAGGCCGGTGCCCCGACGTTCACTGCAGGCGCACCGAACAGATCACGGGCCACCTGCTGCAGGACCAAGCCCACGCCGAAGGTGACCAGCAGGGTGTCCAGCGGGCGGTGATACATCCGCTGGATCAGCGTCACCTCCAGCAGGACACCGAGCAGGCCGCCGACCACGAATCCGACGACCAACGAGATGAGCAGCGAGGCACCGGCATTGGACACGAGTTGCTGCACGAGGTAGGCGGTGTAACAGCCAGCCATGATGAATTCGCCGTGCGCCATGTTGATGACGCCCATCTGCCCGAAGGTCAGCGAAAGACCCAGTGCGGCGAGCAACAGGATCGAGCCGAGGCTCAATCCTGTTGCCAGCTGTCCGATCAGGACGTCCATCGGGTTATCCGGACAGGCCGGCAGCCCACGGGTATGACTTCAGATACGGGTCCGGCTCGATCGGGCCCTTGGACTCCCAGATGGTGTAGATCAGGCCGTCCGGATGGATCTCGCCGATCCGGGCGGTCTTGGTGATGTGATGATTCTCGCCGTCGATGGTGACCAGACCTTCGGGGGCGTCGAACGTGACGCCGCCCGCGCTGTCCTGAATGGCCTTGGTGCCGAACGCTTTCGCCTTCTCCACGGTGTTCTTCCACAGGTACACCGACACGTAGGCGGCTTCCATCGGATCCGACGTCGGCTTGTTCTCGCCGTAGGCCTTCTTGTACGCGGCGACGAACGCCTTGTTCACCGGGTTGTCCACCGTCTGGTAGTAGTTCCACGCGGTGAGCTGGCCGGCGATGTTCTGCGCGCCGATGCCGGTGACCTCTTCCTCGGCGATCGACACCGAGACGACGGGCATCTTCTGCGGGGTGAGCCCGGCGTTGGTGTACTCCTTGAAGAACGCCACATTGGAGTCACCGTTGAGGGTGTTGAACACCGCGCCCGCGTTGGAGGCCCGCACCTTGTTGACGATGGTGGAGAAGTCGGTAGAGCCGAGCGGGGTGTAGTCCTCGCCCTTGATCTCGATGCCGTTGGCGCCGGCGTAGGCCTTGATGATCCGGTTTGCGGTCTGTGGGAAGACGTAGTCACTGCCCACCAGGTAGAGGGACTTGACGCCCTTCTCCTTCAGATAGTCCAGCGCCGGGACGATCTGCTGGTTGGTGGTGGCGCCGGTGTAGAAGATGTTCTTGCTGGATTCCAGGCCCTCGTACTGCACGGGGTAGTACAGCAGTGAGTCGTTGCTCTCGAAGACCGGAAGCATGGCCTTGCGGCTCGACGACGTCCAGCCGCCGAAAACCGCGGCGACGCAGTCGTCCTTGATCAGCTTCTCGGCCTTCTGGGCGAACACCGCGGGGTCGGACGCGCCGTCCTCGCCCACCACCTGGATCTGCTTGCCCAGCACCCCGCCCTTGGCGTTGATCTCGTCGACGGCCAGCTTGATGGCATCGCGCACGGTGACCTCGGAGATGGCCATGGTGCCCGACAGCGAGTTCAGCGAGCCGACCTTGATGGTCGAGCCCGAGGTGTCCACACACGACGCCGCCGCGGCGGTGCTGTCGGTCTCACTGGCTTTGCTGCCACATCCGGACAGCACGAGCGCGGCCGCCGTGACCACGCTTCCTGCTGCCATGACCGACCGGTTGGCGCCTCTGGTGAGGGTGGGGCGTCGAAGTCGCATCTATTGCCTTTCCATCGATTTCGCATGTCGCGAGTGTCGAATCGGCACGTTAGAGCTGGCAGGTTTCTGTGGAATTTCTGTATGTGACGAACAAATTAACCTGTTGGTCGATCGGTATTCGTCCGCCGTAGGGTGGGGGCGCCGAGGTGCAGATGTGGCAGTTGTAACGATCGGGTAGCGTCCGGCGATGTGACGGACATGCGAAAAGGTATGAGCAAGGTCGGTGCGGTGTTGGTCTCGGGAGCGGCACTTGCCGCGGCAACCGGCGTGGCGCAAGCCGACCCGGCCGCAGGTCATCAGGTGCGCTACACCCTCACCTCTGCCGCCCCGTACGACTTCCAGGTGCTGTATCTGACGGCTCAGCCGGCCGACAAAGCCGCCTACAACGCCGATGCCTACACCTACGTGAAGCGCGAGACCATCAACGTCGCGCCGGACCGGCCCTGGGTGTTCGAGACCACGTTGGCCGATCCGCAGTGGGCCATCCTGCAGGTCAGCAGCACCACCAAGGGCGGAGTCGGCGCGCCGAACCCGCATTGCGACGTGGCGGTCGATGGTCAGGTCACCGTGGCGCAGGACGCGCCGTACAGCGTGGTGTGCCAGGGCACGCAGTGGTGACCGGGCGCTAGCTGGGCGTTTGACAAGACCTATCGAACAATTGTGCGATAGATGGCATGCGGTGGGACGGACAGGGCGTAGGCGTCGATGACGGCGCGCTGCCCGGCCTGGCACGGATGGGCCTCTTGCGCAGCGTGTGCACCCCGCAGTTCGAGGGGATCACGTTTCACGAGGTGCTGTGTAAGTCGGCGCTGAACAAGGTGCCCGGCGCGTCCATGCTGCCTTTCAAGTACACGGTCAACGGCTACCGCGGCTGCTCGCACGCCTGCCGGTACTGCTTTGCCCGGCCCACCCACGAGTATCTGGAGTTCGACTCCGGGGCGGACTTCGACACCCAAGTGGTCGTCAAGACCAATGTGGCGGCGGTGCTGACGCGCGAACTGTCCCGGCCGTCGTGGGCCAGGGAGACGGTGGCGCTGGGCACCAACACCGACCCCTATCAGCGGGCCGAGGGCCGCTACGCCCTGATGCCGGGCATCCTGCGGGCGCTCGCCGCCTCCGGTACCCCGTTCTCGATCCTGACCAAAGGCACGCTGCTGCGCCGCGATCTGGCGCTGATTGCCGAAGCGGCCCAACTGGTTTCGGTCAGCGTATCGATTTCACTGGCGATCGGGGACGCGGATCTGCACCGGGATTTCGAGCCTGGCACCCCCACTCCGCAGGCGCGGCTGGGATTGATCTCCGCCGTGCGGGACGCGGACTTGGACTGCCACGTCATGGTGGCGCCAGTGTTGCCGCGTCTGACCGACTCCGTCGAGCAACTGGACGATCTGCTGCGCCGGATCGCGGAGGCGGGCGCCACCGGCGTGACGGTGTTCGGGTTGCATCTGCGTGGTTCGACGCGCGGCTGGTTCATGCAGTGGCTGCAACGCAGCCACCCGGAACTGGTTGCCGACTACCGCGATCTGTACCGCCGCGGCGCGTATCTGCCGCAGGACTATCGCGACATGCTTCGTACCAGGGTGGCCCCATTGGTCGCCCGGTACGGCTTGACTGGGCGAGTGCCCATGGCGCGCGCCGGTGCCGTTTCCTCCGAAGTCACGGCACCGGCGCACCCCACCTTGTTCTGACCGATGTGTCGTAGCCGGGTGGCATAATCGAACACATGTTCGACCTGCGTGGGGATCCGGGGCAGCTCTCTGATGAGGCGTTGATCTCGGCGTTGACCGATGCCGTACGGGCTGAGGCGGGTGCGGCGGCGTGGCGGTT
>JAHFVC010000492.1 GCA_023264765.1 Mycobacterium sp.
GGATGGTTCGGACCCGACCGTCGGGTTCAACTACCTCGGCCGCATGGGCGGCGGCACCGAACTCTCCGAAGAGCTGTGGCGGATCAACGAGGTGGGCGGTTCGGTTGCCGCCGTGGCCGCCGTCCCGACCCCGCTGATGCACACGTTGGACCTCAACGCGGGCACCGTCGATACCCCGGCCGGCCCCCACCTACGGGCCGACTGGAGCTGGGCTCCGTCGGCAGTGGACGAACCGCAGGTCAGCCGACTGGGTCGGCTCTGGTTCGAAGCCCTCGAAGGCATCTGCGCGCTCGTCCAGAACGGCGTCAGCGGCTTGACGCCATCGGACGTCGCGCCGGCCCGGCTGACTCAGGCCGAGCTCGACACCCTGGACGAGCGCTACCAGCTCGCCGACGTGCTACCGCTGACCCCGCTTCAACAGGGCTTGCTCTTCGAGGCCGGCAGCGCGGACGCATCCGGCGACGGCGCGTACGCGGTGCAGCTGGACATCACCGTAACGGGTCCCCTGGACGTCGACCGCCTGCGCGATGCGGTGCAGACGGTCGTCGCCCGGCATCCCAACCTGCTGGCCCGATTCGACGCCGAACTGGACCAGCCGGTGCAAGCCATTCCGGCCAAACCCGTTGCGCCGTGGCGGTATGTCGAGCTCGCCGACGTTCCGGGGGTCGAAGACGAACTCGAACGGGTATGCGCCGCAGAGCGCGCCGCAGTATGCGACCTGACCGCCGGGCCGGTCTTCCGGATCGCGTTGATCCGCGTCGCCGACGACCAGCATCGGTTCGTGCTGACCAATCACCACATCGTCATCGACGGCTGGTCGAAACCGATCCTGCTGCAAGAGATCTTCGCCAGCTATTACGGGCACCGGCTGCCCACGCCGGTGCCGTACCGCAGATTCGTCACGTGGTTGACCGACCAGGATCACGCGGCCGCGCAAGCGGCGTGGCGTGAGGTATTCGGCGGCTTCGACACCCCGACCCTCGTCGGCCGGCCCGGTCGGGCGGGCACCGGGCTGCGCGGCTACGAATCGCTCCAACTACCCGCCGACACCACGCGGGCGCTCGGTCATTTGGCACGCTCCTGCCGCACCACCGTCAGCACGGTGCTGCAAGCCGCCTGGGCGCAGATGCTGTACTCGCTGACCGGCCAGCAAGACGTGGCGTTCGGCATCGCGGTCTCCGGTCGGCCGACCGACGTGCCCGGCGCGGACTCGATGGTGGGCCTGATGATCAACACGGTGCCGGTGCGGGCGAGCATCACCGCCGAGACCACCATCGCGGACCTGTTGGAGCAGCTGCAGGAGGCGCACACCCACACCCTCGAACATCAGCACCTGGCGTTGAGCGAGATACACCGCATCACCGGTCACGACCAACTGTTCGACACCGTCTTCGCCTACGAGAACTATCCAATCGACACCGGAGCGTTGTCCGGCGCGGACGGACTGGCCATCAGCGAAATCGTCACCCGTGAATACACCCACTACCCACTTGCCGTGCAAGCCGTGCCCGGCCAGGAACTGAGTCTGCGCGTGGAATACGACACCGGGGTGTTCACCCCGGCCAAGATCGCCAAGTTGATCGAGCGATTGCGGCGGGTGTTGGTAGCCATGACCGCCGATGTGGAGGAGGAATAATGGGCGCCGAATCCTCACGGCGGTTGCTGATGTCGATCGATCTACTCGACGACGACGACCACGACGAACTGGACGGCTGGGGCAACCGGGCGGTACTGACCGCCCCCGGGCCCACGCCGGTCACGATTCCCCAGTTGTTCGACCGGCACGTGGTCCGCGCCCCCGACGCGGTGGCGCTGGTGGGCGGCGAACTGCTGTGGACGTACCGCCAGCTGGACGAAGCCTCGAACCGGCTGGCGCATCTGCTGGCCGACCACGGCGCGCGGCCCGGCGAATCCGTCGCCCTGCTGATTCCACGCTCCGCCGAGGCGATCATCGCGATTCTCGCGGTGCTGAAGACGGGCGCGGCGTATCTGCCGATCGACCCGGCCCATCCGGACGAGCGGATCGGATTCATGCTCGGTGACGCGGCGCCGGTCGTCGCGCTGACGACGACTGACCTGCACTCGCGGTTGGAGGGTTTCGCCGGGCCGGTCTTCGACGTCGACGACGCCCGCATCGACGCCGCACCGAGCACCGCTTTGCCGGGGCCGGTACCCGACGACCTGGCCTACATGACGTACACCTCGGGAACCACCGGAGTGCCGAAGGCGGTGGCCGTCACCCACCGCAACGTGGCGTCGCTGGTGGAGTCCCTGCCCGCTCAGGTGCCCGCCGGGCCCGGCCAGGTGTGGTCGCAGTGGCATTCGTTGGTCTTCGACGTGTCGGTGTGGGAGATCTGGGGTGCGCTGCTGCACGGTGGGCGGCTGGTGGTGGTGCCCGAAGCGGTGGCCACCTCACCCGACGACTTCCACGCCCTGCTGGTCACCGAGAAGGTGTCCGTCGTGTGCCAGACCCCGTCCGGGGCCGGGATGTTGTCCACCGAGCAATTGGAGTCGACGACGTTGGTGGTAGCTGGGGAGGCCTGCCCGAGCGAGCTGGTGGATCGGTGGGCGACCGCGGAGCGAGTGATGATCAACGCCTACGGTCCGACCGAGGCGACCATCTATGCGGCGATCAGCGCACCGTTGATACCGGGCACCGGGACGGTGCCGATCGGCTCACCGGTACCCAACGGCGCGACGTTCGTGCTGGACAAGATGTTGCGGCCGGTGTCGGCCGGCGTGGTCGGCGAGTTGTATCTGGCCGGACACAACGTGGCCGTGGGCTACGTGAATCGGTCCGGGCTGACCTCTTCGCGGTTCGTGGCGTGTCCCTTCGGTGGGCCCGGGGCGCGGATGTATCGCACCGGCGATCTGGTGCGCTGGGGTACCGACGGACAGTTGGAGTACCTCGGCCGGGCCGACGAGCAGGTCAAGATCCGCGGCTATCGCATCGAGCTCGGTGAGGTGCAGGCCGCGCTGGCCGGCTGCGACGGGGTGCAGCAAGCGGCGGTGATCGTCCGGGAGGACCGGCTGGGGGACAAGCGGCTGGTGGGTTACGTCATCGGGACCGCCGATCCGGCCGCGGTACGGGCGAAGGTGGCCGAGAAGCTGCCGGTGTACATGGTGCCTGCGGCCGTGGTGTCGATCGACGCGATGCCGTTGACGGTCAACGGCAAGCTCGACAAGCGCGCCCTGCCCGCCCCCGAATACGGCGGCAACGGCAACGAATACCGGGCGCCGGGCACGCATGTCGAAGAAATCCTGGCCGCCATCTTCGCCCAGGTGCTGGGTGTGGAGCGTGTGGGCGTCGACGATTCGTTCTTCGACCTGGGTGGGGACAGCATTCTGTCGATGCAGGTGGTGGCGCGGGCTCGGGCGGCCGGGGTGGTGTGCCGGCCGCGGGACGTGTTCGTCGAGCAGACCGTCGCCCGACTGGCGGCAGTAGCCCGAGTGACCGACGGTGGCGAGGCCGCCGAAGTCGACGAGGGCCTCGGCACGGTGGTGGCCACGCCGATCATCCGGTGGCTGAACGAGGTCGACGGCCCGGTCGACCAGTTCAACCAGACCGTGGTGGTGCAGGCTCCGGCCGGGGTGCAGCGCGCCGACGTCGAAGCGGTGTTGCAGGCGTTGCTGGATCGGCATGCGACGTTGCGGCTGCGGGTCAGTGACGACGGCAATGGCGAGTGGTCGTTGACGGTGCCCGAGGTCGGTGCGGTCGACGCCGCGGCCTGTGTGCAGACCGTCGACGTACTGTCCGACGAGGCGTTGGTGGCGGCCCGGTCGGGATTGAATCCGGCGACCGGAGCGATGCTGCGGGCGGTCTGGGCCGACCAGACCGGTGAGTTGGCGTTGGTGATTCACCACCTGGCCGTCGACGGGGTGTCGTGGCGAATCCTGTTGGAGGACTTGAACATCGCGTGGGTGCAACACCGCGGTGGGCAGCCGATCGTGCTGCCGGCCGGGGGCACGTCGTTCGC
>JAHFVC010000217.1 GCA_023264765.1 Mycobacterium sp.
TGATGTCGACCAGATGCGCGTCGCCGCCGGCGGGGAGGTTGCGGCGGATGTGGTCCTGATCGCGCTCGGTGGTCGCGGCACTGCTCACGATCAGGAATTCGGCCGCGGCGGTTCTGGTGACCGTCACGTCGGATTCGTAGGTGCCGCGTTGGTTGAGCATGCCGGTGTAGACGGTGCGTCCGACGTCGACCCCGACGTCGGCGGTGCACAACCACTGCAATGCCCGTTGCGCCCCCGGACCCACCAGGAGGTACTTCGAGAACGAGGTCTGGTCGAAGATCGTGACGGCGGTCCTGGTGGCGACTTGTTCGGCAGCCGAGTATGGCAGCCAGTTCTGTTTGCCCCAGGAGTATTCGATGTGCGGGTCCGCACCGGGCGGCGCGAAGAAGTTGGCGCGCTCCCAGCCCATCCTGCTACCGAAGTTCGCCCCCGCTTCGGCGAGCAGATGATGGACAGGTGAACGCCGGAAGGGCCGTGCGCTGGTCAATTCACGATTGGGCCAGGGGATCTCGTAGTGCAGGCCGAGGATCTCCCCGACCCTGTCGTGCAACCATCGGGTGTTGCCGTTGAAGGGCGCAAATCGCCGGATGTCCACGCTGGTGAGGTCGGAGGTCGGCGACCCACCGACGATCCATTCGGCCAGCGCACGGCCCGCCCCGCCGGCCGAGGCGATGCCCACCGAGTTGAAACCGGCCGCCACGAAGAAGTTCCGGCATTCCGGCGCCTCACCGAGGATGAACTGATTGTCCGGCGTGAAACTCTCCGGGCCGTTGTAGAACTTCTTGATCCCGGTCTCTTCGAGGGCCGGTATCCGCAGCATCGCATTGTCCATCAGTATCTGGAAATGGTCCCAATCCTCGTCCAGCAACTGGAATTCGAAGGGATGCGGCAGGGCGTCGGGGCTGACCCACGGCTTGGCTTCCGGCTCGAACCCGCCGATGACCAGTCCACCGACCTCCTCTTTGAAGTACGTGTAGCCGTCCGGGTCGCGCAGGATCGGCATGTCGGGATGCACGCCGTCGATGGTCTCGCTGACGACGTAGAAGTGCTCGGCCGAATGCAGCGGCACGTTCACCCCGGCCAGCGCGCCCACCTGTTTGGCCCACTGGCCGGCACAGTTGACGACGATCTCGGCCTCGATGTCACCCACGTCGGTGCGAACTCCCGTGACCACACCGTCCCGCACATCGATCCCGACGACGCGCACATGCTCGAACACCCGCGCGCCGCGCAGCCTGGCCCCCTTCGCCAGTGCGAGGGTCAGGTCGGTCGGGTTGGCCTTGCCGTCGCCCGGCAGCCAGATCGCGCCGGCCAGGTCGTCCACCCGCATCACCGGGTAATGCTCCAAAGCCTGTTCAGGGGTGAGCATTTCGCATTCCATGTCGAACGCCGCGGCGCTGGCGGCGGTCCTGCGCAACTGGACCATCCGGTCCTCGGTGCGGGCGACCGTCACCCCGCCGCAGCGTTTGTAGCCCGCCGACAACCCGGTCTCGCGCTCCAGGTCGGCGTAGAGCTGCGTGGAGTACTGCACCAGCCGGGTGCCACTCTCCGAGGCACGCAACTGGCCCACCAGGCCGGCCGCGTGCCAGGTGGTGCCGCAGGACAGTTGCCCCTGCTCCAACAGGACCAGATCGGTGTGACCGAGTCCGGTGAGGTGATAGGCGACGCTGGTGCCGATCACTCCGCCGCCGATGATGACCACACGGGCGCGGTCCGGTAGTGCTGCGTTCGGCATGGGTCGAGTCCTCACGTTCATCAGTCGGTCGCGGCGACATCGTCGAGCAGCCGGCCGAAGTCGGGTCCGGTGAACTCCGCGACGGCGGCGTCATAGCGCTGCATCGCCCAGTCCCAGAAATCGAAATCCAGCGCACTGGAGCCGTTCTGGATACAGCCCCACAGCGTCCACCCGTATTGGGATACCGTGCCCTGCAGCCGGGCCCTGGCGATTTTGTGCCGGAGCGGACGGCCGTAGTAGGCACCGACGAGTTCTTCCAGCTGGTCCAGCGAGAGCCGGCATTCGCGCCAGATGTTGCCCAGCTCGAAGCAGGGGTCGTTGTTCCCCGAGTACTCGTAGTCGATGATCCATATCCGGTCTGCGTCCTCGACGAAATTCGCGGCGAGCAGGTCGTTGTTGCACGGCACGGTCCCCGTCGCGGTGGCCCGCAACGCGTGGCGGATCTCGTCGAATCGTTCCGCATGGTCCAGATAGTCACCGGGTATGCGAAATCCGTTGTCCGTCAAAACTTTCAGGTACTCGCGCTGGATGGTGAACATGTCGAACTCGTTGCAGAACCGCGGTCCGGCGTGCAGCTGCCGACAACTGCGGGCCACTTTCGGCACCAGACCCGGCCGCGCGAAGTCCGCATCGCGCAGCGTGACACCGTCGATGTAGCCGATCAGCAGGATTCCCAGGTCCGGGCGGTAGTCCAGCACCGGAGCCCCCACGCCCGCTTGATGCGCCGCGACGCTGTTGTGGAATTCGGCGTCCCGGTCGATGCCGAGCAGCGCCCCCGAGGCGTCCGAACACCGGGCGACATACACGCCGCCCGCTGTGGTGACCTTGACGTTGCGATTGGTCAGCCCGCCCGGCAGATCTTCCACCTGCCGCGCCTGGCCGGCCAGCACCGGAAGCTGGTCGAGCAGCGCGCCGAGCGCAGCATCGCCGAGCCGGTACGCCATCGCTCGAACATAACGACTACGACGGGGATGCGCGCCCTAATCGAGCCCGAGCAGCTCCCCGCGGAGCAGATGCATCGCCACAGTGGTGGCGCGCTCGCGGACATCGCTGCGGTTACCCGGAAGCCGCAGTGTCCTGGTGAGCGGCTCACGGCCGGCCAGCGCGACACTGAAACACACGGTGCCGACCGGCTTCTCGTCCGAACCGCCGCCCGGGCCCGCGATGCCGGTGATCCCCACTGCGGTGTCCGCTCCGAATCGGTGCAGCGCGCCCTGCGCCATCGCGATCGCCACCGGTTCGGACACCGCACCGTGGGTGTCGATCAACGCACCGTCCACGCCCAGCAACTCGACCTTGGCCTCGTTGGAATAGGACACCACGCCGCCGGCCAGATACGCCGAGGACCCGGCCCGGTCGGCCAGCCGCGCGGCGAGCATGCCCGCCGTGCAGGACTCCGCGGTGGCGATGGTGCGCCCGGTCAGCAGCGCGGCAATCTGTTCGTCGACCAGCGCCCCGTCCTCGGAGAACAGCTCCCGCGGATAGCGCTCCCGCAGAAAGTCGAGCAACGCGCGGTAGGCCGCGTCATCCTGGGGTTCGTAGCGGGTGACGATCTCCAGTTCACCGCGACGCAGGCAGGTGGTGATCTCGAGTCCGTCGAAGCCGTCGACGTGAGTTTCGGCTTCCCGCAAGGACTCTGCCAATCCGGACTCGGCCAGCCCGAACATCCGGACGGTGGCCTGCCGGTACTCGGTGCGTCCCGCGATGGCCCGCTGCGCCGCGGGCGACGCGATGGCCCGCGCCCACATCGGCTGCAGTTCACGCGGTGGGCCGGGCAGCACGATGACGACCGGCTTCCCGTCGGCGCCACCCTCGACCACCACACCGGGCGCGGTGCCTTCGGGCTCCAGGATGTCGGCGCCCACCGGCACCAGCGCCTGCTTGCGGTTGGCGGCCATGACCGCCTCGAAATCCGCGCCGCTGGGCAGCCGCGACATCAGCCGTCGCAGGATCGCGGCGATGCGCGCCTCCAGGTCGGTGTCGAGCACCAGCTCACGCCCGCAGAACCGGGCGACCGTCGCGACGGTCAGGTCGTCGGCGGTGGGTCCGAGCCCGCCACTGGTGATGATGAGGTCGACGCCGTCGGAAGCCAGGAACCGCAGCTGGGCCTCCACGTCGTCGGCCCGATCGCCGCAGATGGTGATGTGCGCGAGTTCGACGCCCAGTTCCAGCAGCCGGTCGGCTAGCCACGGACCGTTGAGATCCTGGATGCGGCCCGTCAGCACCTCGGTGCCGGTGACGACGATGCCGGCGCGCACACTCACCGCGTCAACCAGCCCTGCACCGTGCCGGGGTCACGCGAGTACTGCTCCATGACGTCGTCCTGGTACCGGGAACCGCCGGTCAGATCGTCACCCGCCCAGATCACCCGGACCCGCGACACTCCCCGCAGGTACACATCCACCCGGTCGACTTCGCGCCGCGACCACCCGTGCTCTTCGGTGAGCTCCGCAAGCTGCTCCCGTGCGTTGCCGTCTGCCTTCGCATCTGACATCTGTCGTCTCCCTCTTCCCTGTCGCTTCGCCCAATCCTGCCCCACCCGCACCGTCAGCCGACCGGCACCACCACGGGCGCGGTGTTGTACCCGGTGACCCGCACGAAGTTGGCCTGCTCGCCGGTCGCGACCACGGTGGCCCGAAGGTCGACGGTCTCGCCGGGGAACACCGTCACGTAGTTGTCGGTGTACTCGACGGGCAGGATCTCGTCACCATCGGCGGTGCCGGTCACTTCGGCCCGTTCGAAGAAGGCGATCTGTTTTCCGGGATTGTGCAGCCGGACGGCGACGTCGCGGTCCCCGACGCGTTTCGCACTGACCTCCAGCGGCGCCTTGGCCAGCGAGTTCAATGGCGTCATGTCGGCCCACGCAGTCTGCTTGAGGTCGAAGGCGGTGTCGTTGGCGGGATCGCCGACATCATCGGGCTGCTGGGACTGCCAGTACACGTTCTGCGAGATCACCTTGCCGTCGGCGCCCACCAACTCGGCGCGGACGAAGAAGACCCGGGAGTCCCGCGCCTCGCGCGGCAGCGTCAGCACGGCGTGTGCGCCCCCGGACGCGACCGCGACCCCGTCGACCGTGCGGTCGTCGCGGACCCGTCCGGACAGGTCGTAGACCCGCACCCGGGCACGGAGGCCGGACACGTCGTGCGGTGTCTGGTTGACCACCTTGACGTCGGCGGTGCTGTGGTTACCGGTGGCATAGGAGTCGAAGACCAGCGACAGCGGGCGCAACCCCGCTTTCGCGCCGTAGTACGCACCCCCGGGACGCAAGTAGTAGTCGAAGATGTTGCCGAAGAACGACGGCCAATGACTGTTGAGCATCCAGTAGATGGTCATCTTGTGATTGGCCCATCCGTTGGCGGCGAATGCCTCGAACTGCGCTCGCGTCGATTCATAGTGTGCGAGTTGAGCTTTGCGAGTGAACTCCTCGACGCTCGACGACGGTCCATAGCGGCGCAGGATGGCGAGCCGGATGCTGGACAGTTTCGCGTTGCCCGGATTGGAGCCGGCGTGGAACGACCAGGTGTCGTTGATCGGCCACAGCTTGTCGGGCGGGATGAACTCCTTGACGCTGGCCAGCGGGGGGATGTGCTCGTTGTCGCCCTGTTCGGCATTGGAACCGCGGGTAGCACCGTAGCGGCCGCTGAACCAGTAACTCGGTGGCCGCCAGCTGTACGGACCGGCCATGTGGATACCGTCCCACTGCGGGCGGCCCTGCTCGTCGTCATGCCCGAACGAGGAGACGGTGTCGACAACGGCGTTCTGCCAGTGCAGATCCTGCAGCACCGCATGGTATTGGCCACGGAGGGGCTCCGGGGGCAGGCCGTCGCTGCCGTTGGCCCAGATCGCGACCGACGGGTGGGAGCGCAGCATCAGGATCTGGGACCGCAGGCTGTCCAGCGCCACGGCCCGGTCCTCGTCATCCCACTGCTCCCATTTCTCCCACTGGTTGCAGCACATCCAGCCGACCATCAACGGGATGCCCAGTTCGTCGGCCTTCTCGATGAGCCGCTCCCCCGGGATCTTCGATTCCAGTCGCAACAGGTTCAGGCCGAGATCCTTCGCGTACCGCAGGATCGCGTCCTCACGTCCGGGGTCGTTGTCGAACAACAGATCCGGGGTGTAGACGGCTCCACGCACCAGAAAATCCCTGCCGTTGACCGTCAGATAGAAGCTGCCGCCGGTGCCGAGTTCGGGGAACTGCTCATCGGTGTCGCGGTGCTGGGCGATGGTACGGATCCCGAACCGCTTGGTACTGCTGTCGATGACCCGGTTGTACTGGCGGAACTCCAGTTTCAGGTCGTACAGATCGGGATCACCCATGGTGTAGGGCCACCACAGATCGGGGTGGTCGACGGTCAGCTCGGTGAAGCGCGCCGGGCTGAAGGTGACCTCGCGCCGTTCCCCAGGGGACAGCGTCACCGATTGCTCGACCGCGATCTGGGGTTTGCCGGGTCTGCTGATGGTCGCGCGCAGCACGCCGTTGACCCGTCGCGCGGACGAGTTGTGCACATTGGCGTATACCGTCAACCGCGCGGAATCCGTTCTGGGCAGCGGTAGTTCGGTGTTCACGGTGGCGTCGCCGAGCTCTGTCGCACCCGCGGTGCGCAGGTAGACGGGCTTGAAGATGCCGGCGTTGCGGTCCGGGATGAACGAATTTCCGCCGGCCGGGTTCGCACCTGGCCCCTGGTAGCCGAGATATCTCCAGTTGATCCAGTCCCACCAGCTGTCGGCGAGTTCCACGCCGTCGACATCCTGCAGTGCTCGTTCCGGGATCACCTTGACCGCAAGCACATTCGACCCGGCCCTGACCCACGGGGTGACATCGAGGTCGTGGGCGGCGTACATGCCGACGATCTGGGTGCTGTCGGCGATCAGGTGCCCGTTGAGCCAGATCTCGGCACGGTAGTTGATGCCCGGGAATTGCAGCTGATAGTTGCTGTGGCCGGCCGGCGCGTCGAAGGTGGTGCGGTACCACCAGTCCTGCTTGTAGAGATCCTGCGGGACCTTGTCCAGCATGTTCGTCCCGTAGTACAGATCCGGGTACGTGCCGTCCTGCTGCAGTACGTCGAGCACGGTCGCGGGCATACGGCGCACCGGGTGCCAACCGCTGTCCTGATAGTCGGGGGTGGAGATGGTGCGGCCGTCGGCGGGCAGGCCCGTCGCCGACACCAGTTTCCAGCCCTGCGCGAGTTCCGTGGTGGTGGCTGCGGGCTCCGGCCGGGCGAAGGACGCGAAGTCTCCGGCGCCGAACACCAGCACCATCAACAACAGGGCGACACTGAACAGGGCAGTACGACGCTTCGATGCCCCGATGGTGCCGCCCCCTTCGGTGCTCGATATGCCGCCGGCCCGCTGGCCGACACCATATTGTGCCTGCCCGCCGGGTCAGCGGTCGCCCGGGGAGCGCGTCAGAACACGTTGTCCTTGTGGTTGACGTCGGTGACCAACCCACCGTCGACGACGAACTCCGAACCGGTGGCGAACGACGACTCGTCGCTGATCAGGAAGACCACGAAGGCGGCAACCTCATCCGACTGGCCGGGCCGGCCCAGCGGGGCGGTGACCATGTCGGCAGGGAAATGCTCGGTCATCGGGGTGCGGATGAAGCCGGGGTGCAGCGAGTTCACCCGGATGTTGCGCCTGCCGAGTTCCAGCGCCGCGGATTTGGCCAGGCCGCGTACCGCCCACTTGGAGGCGACGTACGGGTGGACCATCGGGGCGCCGCGCAGGCCCTCGATGGACGAGACGTTGATGATGGATCCGCTGCCCGCAGCCTTCATCGAGGCAACGACGGCCTGCATGCCGAGGAAGGTGCCGGTCAGGTTGACGTCGATGACCTTCTGCCATTCCGCCATGTCGAAGTGGCCGATCTTGCCCAGCGCCACGATGCCGGCGTTGTTCACCAGTCCGGTCAGGCTGCCGAAGGCCTCGTTGGCGACCGCGACCGCGGCGTCCCACTGGTCGGCCTGGGTGACGTCGAGGTGGACGTAGCGCGCCGCGTCACCGATTTCGTCGGCCAGGGCCTGCCCCGGCTCGTCGAGGATGTCACCGATGACGACCTTGCCGCCCTCGGCCACCAGCGCCCTGGCGTGGGCCGCGCCCATCCCCTGAGCGCCGCCGCTGATCAGTACAACCTTGCCGTCCACGCGTCCCATGGCGCGTGACGCTACCCCATTTCCGGACAAAATTAGAACCTGTTCCAATTTGTCAGCGCACCGCTCATACTGCGATAGACCAAACACTTGGAGGAGACCCGTATGGCCATTCGCGTGGCGCTCGTCGGCACCGGAAACTGCGGACGGCTGGCCCTGATCCAGCTCATCGAGGACCCCCGGTTCGACCTGGTCGCGGTGGGTACCTCGACCCAGGACAAGGTCGGCGTCGACGCCGGCGAACTTGCCGGCGTGGACGCGGTCACCGGCGTCATCGCGACCCTCGGTATCGACGAGGTGCTGGCGAGCAAGCCGGACTGCCTGGTGTACTGCGCCATGGGCGACACCCGCCCCGTCGAAGCGACCCGCGAGGTGATGGCGGCACTGGCGGCCGGTATCAACGTGGTCGGCTCGGCACCCGGCGGGCTGCAGTACCCATGGGGTGCGATGCCGCAGAAGGCGATCGACCGCGTGGAAGACGCCGCGCGCAGCGGCAACGCGAGCGTGTACATCACCGGTGTCGATCCCGGCTTCGCCACCGACCTGGTGCCGTTCGCAATCGCGAGCACCTGTCAGCGGATCGAACAGATCAAGACCATGGAGATCGCCGACTACGCCACTTACGACGGCGCCGAGGTGATGTCGATCGTGATGGGCTTCGGCAATCCGATGGATCAGCCCGGCATGCTCTTCTACCCCGGGATCCTCGGCGCCGCCTGGGGCACCGCGATCAAGATGCTGGCCGCCGGCCTGGGTGTGGAGGTCGAAGAGATCACCGAGAGCTATGAGCTCGAACCCGCCCCGGAGGACATCGAGGTCGCCACCGGCGTGATCGCCAAGGGCACCGTGGCCGCCATGCGGTTCGAGATCAACGGCATGGTCGGCGGCAAGCCGGTGATCGTCGTGGAGCACATCACCCGGGTGCGCGAGGACCTGCGCCCCGACTGGGCCCAGCCCGCCCAGCCCGGCGGGTCCTATCGCGTGGAGATCACCGGAGAGCCGTCCTACGTCGTGGACATCTGCCCGACCAGCAGCCGTGGGGACCACAACTACGCAGCGATCCTGGCCGCGGCCGGGCGGATCGTCAACGCCATCCCGGACGTGGTGGCCGCCGCGCCGGGTATCCGCACCACCCTTGACCTGCCGCTGGGCACGGGTAAGGGCGTGGTGTCGCACCCAGTACGCACAATGGAGTAGTGCCCGATCCGCTCGAAGAAATCCGCAGTGCTCCCGCTGGTCCGTCGGTGGGTGCCTTCTTCGACCTGGACGGCACCCTGGTACGGGGATTCACCGCCACGGTGCACGCCGGGCACCGCTTCCGGCACGGCCAAGCGCGGTTCGGCGAACTGACCGGGATCATCGAGGCTTCGGTGCGATACAAGCTCGGCCGGATGGAGTTCGAGCGGCTGCTTCAGCGCGCCGGGGGCTACCTGGCGGGCGACGGGCTCACCGAGCTCGACGATCTCGGCGAGGATCTGTTCCAGCGGCGCACCATCTCCCGGATGTTCCCGGTGATGCGCGCGGTGGTGGCGGCCCATCAGGACCGCGGCCACACCGTGGTGATGAGTTCGTCGGCGATGACGCTGCACGCCGAACCCGTGGCACGCCACCTCGGCATCAGCCACGTGCTGTGCAACCACTTCGAGACCGATGAGAACGGCAGGCTGACCGGGCGGATCGTGAAACCGATCATCTGGGGCAGGAACAAGGCTCGCGCGGTGCTGGAGTTCAGCGCCGCCCACGACATCGACCTCACGCAGAGTTTCGGATATTCCGACGGCACCGAGGATCTGCCGGTGCTCGAGGCCGTCGGCCATCCGCGAGCGGTCAATCCACGTCCCGGTCTGGCGGCGGCCGCCGCCCAACGGGACTGGCCGGTGCTGCGGGTCAGTGCCGGCGAAAGTCGGCGCTGGGCCGCGCGATTGCGGCGCGACGCGCATCGATGATGGCCCGTACCGTGCGCCGGCACCGTCCACAGTCGGCGCCGGCACCACAGGCCACCGCCACCTCGTTGGTGGTGCACGCGCCGGAGTCGACCGCGTCGGCCACCGCATGACTGGTGATCCCGTTGCACAGGCAGACGAACATCAGCGCACGGCACCCGGCTGCATCATGTGCTGGAACGTCCCGATGAACACCGGCGGATAGGCACCGACTCCGGCCTCGGTCAGCCAGGCCGCCGCGTCATCGGAGTCGTGCAACCAGCGCCGCGCACTGGACTCGTCGTCGACCTGTTGCAGGATCAGCGCCTCGTGCGGATCGTCGAAGGCCTTGAAGCTCCAGAACCTCCGCACCCCCGTGTTACGGAAGGCGGCGGCCGATGCGCGGACCCGTGTGCTCAATTCGGCCACGTCGGCCACCGAGGTCACCATCGACACGATGACCGGCGGCGGCCCGGCGGTCTGTTCGCCGCCGAGTTCGATGCGATCGAACAGTTCGCCGGCGAACACCGCGGGCAGGTCCTGCACACCGACCGCGTCGAACCAGTCGAAGAACACCCGCGACCGCAGCAGGTCCAGGATCGGTTCGTGGGCGTGGATGACGAGGATGACCAGAACGCGCTCGGGATCGGTCGTCGAGGTGTAGACCAGAACGTGGTGGGCTCCGAGCTCGGCGAGCGCGTCGGCACGCCGCTGCAACAGCGGCCACACCTGCGAGGGATCCGGTACCCGGTAGTCCGAGACCAGTACCAGCGAACCCGACAGCCAGTTCGTCATGACCGGCAGTCACCTCCGCTTCGCCCGAACACCGTTGTTAATGAGACTTGCGCAAAACGGTAATGCCATTCTCGCGGTCTGTCGAGGTCCGACGCGTCAGATGAGCCACGCAGGGGCTTGCCGAGGACACCCCGCCGTCACCTAAACTAGAACACGTTTCAGTCGTCCGTCTCGCGATCATCCCCAAGGAGTAGGCATGCGTACCGCCCTCTGTGACCAACTCGGCATCGACCTGCCGATCTTCGCCTTCACCCACTGCCGCGACGTCGTGGTGGCAGTGAGCAAGGCCGGCGGATTCGGCGTGCTCGGCGCCGTCGGCTTCACCCCCGAACAGCTCGAGATCGAGCTCAACTGGATCGACGAGCACATCGGCGACCACCCGTACGGCGTGGACATCGTCATTCCGAACAAGTACGAGGGCATGGACTCGAACATGTCCGCGGACGAGCTCAAGACCACCCTCAACTCGCTTGTCCCCCAGGATCATCTGGACTTCGCCAAGAAGATCCTGGCCGACCACGGCGTGCCCGTCGACCACAGCGACGACGACGCCCTGCAGCTGCTGGGCTGGACCGAAGCCACGGCGACCCCGCAGGTCGAGATCGCACTCAAGCACCCGAAGATGACGCTGATCGCCAACGCGCTGGGCACCCCGCCCCCCGACATGATCAAGCACATCCACGCCGAGGGTCGTAAGGTCGCCGCGCTGTGCGGATCGCCGTCCCAGGCCCGTAAGCACGCCGACGCCGGCGTGGACATCATCATCGCCCAGGGCGGCGAGGCCGGCGGGCACTGCGGCGAGATCGGCTCGATCGTGCTGTGGCCGCAGGTGGTCAAGGAGGTCGCCCCGGTACCGGTGCTGGCCGCCGGCGGCATCGGCAGCGGTCAGCAGATCGCCGCGGCCCTGGCGCTCGGCGCGCAGGGTGCG
>JAHFVC010000493.1 GCA_023264765.1 Mycobacterium sp.
GCGGTGGCCAAGGGTGCGGCCGAGGCCGCCGGCCTGCCGCTCTTCCGCTACCTGGGCGGCCCGAACGCCCATGTGCTGCCCGTGCCGATGATGAACATCATCAACGGCGGCGCCCACGCCGACACCGGCGTCGACGTCCAGGAGTTCATGATCGCCCCGATCGGCGCACCGAGCTTCAAGGAGGCGCTGCGCTGGGGCGCCGAGGTCTACCACTCGCTGAAGTCCGTGCTCAAGAAGCAGGGCCTGGCCACCGGCCTGGGCGATGAGGGCGGCTTCGCGCCCGACCTGCCCGGCACCCGGGCGGCCCTGGACCTGATCGGCACGGCCGTCGAGGCGACCGGGCTGAAGCTGGGCACCGATGTGGCGCTGGCGCTGGACGTGGCGGCGACCGAGTTCTACACGGACGGAACGGGTTACGCCTTCGAGAAGGAGACCCGCATCGCCGAGCAGATGGCCCAGTTCTACGCCGGACTGCTCGACACCTACCCGCTGGTCTCCATCGAGGATCCGCTGTCCGAGGACGACTGGGACGGCTGGGTGGCGCTGACCACCGCCATCGGTGACCGCGTCCAGCTGGTCGGCGACGACCTGTTCGTCACCAACCCCGAACGCCTGGAAGAGGGCATCGAGAAGGGCGCGGGCAATGCGCTGCTGGTGAAGGTGAACCAGATCGGCACCCTGACCGAGACGCTGGACGCCGTGACCCTGGCGCACAACAGCGGCTACCGCACCATGATGAGCCACCGGTCGGGCGAGACCGAGGACACCACCATCGCCGACCTGGCGGTGGCGGTGGGCAGCGGCCAGATCAAGACCGGTGCCCCAGCGCGCAGCGAGCGGGTGGCCAAGTACAACCAGTTGCTGCGCATCGAGGAGACCCTCGGTGACGCCGCCCGCTACGCCGGTGACCTCGCGTTCCCGCGGTTCGCGGTGGAGAGCAAGTAGCTTCGCTCTCATGCCCGACGCGAAACGGCCCGATCGGCGGCGCGGCCCGGCCCCACGGCCGGGTAAGCCGGGTGCCGCCCGGTCGCGTGCCGTTCCGCGTCGGATCGAGCCGCGCCCGGCGGAGCCGGTGGAGGATGTCGCCGAGCAGCCCGTCGAACCGGCTCCGGAAACCGTCGCCGAGTCGATTCGCAAGGCGGCCACCGAATCGCTGGACAACCAGTCCGAACAGCGCTTCGGTTCGGCCGCCCGCCGGGCGGCGATCCTGGCCGTGGTGGTGTGCGTGCTGACGCTCACCATCGCGGGGCCGGTGCGCACCTACTTCGCGCAGCGCGCCGAGATGAATCAGCTCAAAGTTGCTGAAACACAACTACGTTCGCAGATCGAGGATCTTGAGCAGCAAAAGGTGAAACTTGCCGATCCGGTATTCGTCGCCGCCCAGGCGCGGGAGCGGCTGGGCTTCGTCATGCCCGGCGACATCCCGTATCAGGTGCAGCTCCCGCCGTCGGCCGCCGCACCCGCGGCCCCCGGGACCGAGGATGCACCGGTGACGTCGACCGACCCCTGGTACACGTCCCTGTGGCACACCATCGCCGATGCGCCGCACGGTATTTCGCCGGTGCTCACGCCAGTGGACGCGCCCCCGCAGCCGGCCCCGGACGCTCCGTCCCCGACCCCTCCCGCCGGTGGTTGAGCCCGCGGATCTGGACGCCGTCGCGCGCCAGCTCGGTCGCGAGCCGCGCGGTGTCCTGGAGATCGCCTACCGCTGCCCCAACGGCGAACCGGCCGTGGTCAAGACCGCGCCGAAACTGCCCGACGGCACCCCGTTCCCGACGCTGTACTACCTGACCCACCCGGCGCTGACCGCCGCTGCCAGCCGCCTGGAGTCCTCGGGATTGATGCGGGAGATGTCCGAACGGCTGGACGCCGATCCGGAGCTGGCGGCGGCGTATCGCCGTGCGCACGAGTCGTTCCTGGCCGAGCGGGATGCGATCGAGCCACTGGGCACGACGTTCTCCGGCGGCGGGATGCCGGACCGGGTGAAGTGCCTGCACGTGGTGATGGCGCACGCGCTGGCCAAGGGTCCCGGCGTCAACCCGTTCGGTGACGAAGCGCTGGCCTTGTTGGCCGTCGAACCCGCGATGGCCGGCATCCTCGACCCGGAGGTGTGGACGTGAGAGTGGGCGCGGTCGACTGCGGCACCAACTCCATCCGGTTGCTCATCGCCGACGTGGAGGCCGGACGCCTGCGCGACGTGCACCGCGAGATGCGGATCGTCCGCCTCGGTGAGGGGGTCGATGCGACGGGTGAGTTCGCACCGGCGGCGTTGGCGCGCACCGAGGCTGCGCTGTCGGACTACGTGGCGATCATGCGCGAGCACGGTGTGACGCGGGTGCGGATGGTGGCTACCTCGGCGGCGCGCGATGCCGCCAACCGGGATACGTTCTTCGCGATGACGGGCCGGCTGCTCGGCGAGGTGGTACCCGGATCGGTGGCCGACGTGATCACAGGGACCGAAGAGGCCGAACTGTCCTTCCGGGGTGCGGTCGGCGAACTCGACCCTGCTGCAGGACCTTTCGTGGTGGTCGACCTCGGCGGTGGCTCCACCGAACTGGTGCTCGGTTCCGCCGCCGTGCATGCCTCCTATTCGGCCGATATCGGCTGCGTGCGGATCAAAGAGCGCTGCCTGCCTACGGACCCGCCGACCGCCGCCGAGATTGGCGAGGCTCGGGCGACGGTGCGTGAACGGCTGGAGGAGGCGCTGGCAGCGGTTCCGGTCGGCCAGGCACACACCTGGGTGGGGGTCGCCGGTACGTTCACCACACTCGCCGCCCTGGCCCACGGGCTGGCTGAGTACGACCCGGACGTTATTCACCTGTCCCGCACAGGATTCGGCGATCTTCTGGCCACGTGCGACAGCCTCATCCGGATGAGTTCCGCACAGCGTCTCGCGCTGGGGCCGATGCACGAGGGCCGCGCGGACGTCATCGTCGGCGGCGCCATCATCGTCGAGGAGCTCGCGGCCGTGCTGGGCGAGCTCGCCGGGATCGACGAACTCGTGGTCAGCGAGCACGACATCCTGGACGGTATTGCGTTGTCCATTGCTGACGTGGGGAGCGAGATCTCGTGAGCACACCCGGGTCATGGGAGGGCGGGGCGCCCCCGCCGGTGATTCCACGGCCGGCGGCCGGTCGGCGGGGCCCGAACGTCGGTGTCATCGTGGCGGCGGTGGTGGCCGTCGTGGTGATCGGCGCCGCGGTGGCGTATCTGGTTCTGCGGCCGTCGGACAACTCGGCTGCACCCGCCGGACAGACCACGAGTTCGTCGGCGCCGCCCGCGGCCGGAACGCCGGCCAACGACCCCAATTCCCGTCTGCTGCGGGTCCTTCCGGCGGGCTATCCGACCGGTGCGTGCACGCCGGTGGCCCGGCTGGAAGGTGCGCTGGCGACCGTGGCCTGCAAGGTCAACGACGACCGGGGCGGGCCAGTCTCGGCAACGTATTCACTGCTGCTGGACTCGGCGGCCCTCGAGAAGGCCATCACCGAGGCCGCGAACACCTCGACGGTGGTCGACTGCCCGGGACGGATCCAATCGCCGGGACCCTGGCGGCACAACGCGTCACCGCAAGAGGTCAGCGGCACGTTGGTCTGCGGTATTCAAGGGGGTAACCCCATGCTCGCGTGGAGCGATATCGACAAGCAGTTGTTCAGCGTGGTGCAGGGCCGCCCAGGAGGTCCGACGCTCGACCACCTGTATGCCTGGTGGACGTCGCACTCCTGAGCGACCCTGCGCCGGGTCGCTAGCCGGCCGGGGCCGGGAGCACGACGGTGGTCGTCGGCGCGGCGCCGGCGGGCAGTGGGGTGCCCGCGCTTCCGCCCGGTGCCGGGATGGCCTCGGCCGGGGCCGCAGTGCCGGCCTCGGCGGCAGCGGCCGGGACGGGAGTGCCTGCGGGTTGCGTACCGGCGGGAACCAGCGCGGGTGCTTGCTCACCGGCGGGCAACGGAGTGCCTGCACTGCCCGCGGG
>JAHFVC010000218.1 GCA_023264765.1 Mycobacterium sp.
TCGATGTGCAGGTAGCTCGACGACCCGACCAGTGTGCCGTCCAGGGCCCGCACCACGAACGGGAACAGGTCGCGATCGGACAGGCGGGCCCGCACCCAGTCGCCCGCGGTCGCGGGCGTCGGAGCGCTGGTGAACCACAGATCACCGCCGTCGGCGGCCGCGTCGGCGATCTCATCGATGTGCTCGGTGGTCAGCGGTTCCACCGTCACCCAACGTTGCCCGGTGAGCACCACCGGCTGCACGAATTCACTCACCCCACGCCGCCACCATGGTCAGCACCGACAGCACGGCCGCGACGCCCACCGCACCGGCGGCGACGAAGAGCCCGTAGCCCGCGGCGATGGGCGCGTGCACATACAACCGGAAGTACCAGCCGATCAGCGCCGCGATGATCAGCGAAAGCGACAGGGCGGCAGACGAAGCCAGCCGCGGCGACAACCGCTGCGCGGCCATCGCGGCGGCCACGATGAGCGTCGAGGCCAGCAAAACGGTCAACTGCCCGACACCGAAACCCGGCGGCGGCACCTCGATGACACCCGCTTTGCCACCGATGGCATTGGCTCGGCCACCGTCGGTGATCAGCCAGGGCAGCCACGCGCTCACGATCAGCACCAGCGCGCAGAATGCCACGAGCCAGCCGGGACGCAGACGTGCCATACGGCCCAGGCTATCGGGTAGGCCGCCGTAGTCTGGGTTGCCATGACCGATCTGCCCGATTGGGCCCGGCAACTGGACTTGTCCCCGCATCCGGAGGGCGGCTGGTACGCCGAGACGTGGCGCAGTCCGCTGACCACGCCGCAGTCGGCGCTGCCCCCGGAGTACACCGGACCGCGCAGCGCGGGGACGGCCATCCTGTTCCTGCTGATGCCCGGTCAGCAGTCGGCCTGGCACACCGTCCGCAGCGCCGAGCTGTGGCTGTATCACCGGGGCAGCCCGCTGATCCTGGAGGTCGGCCCCACCCAGGACACCGCCGCCGAGCTGCTGTTGGGCGCCGACATCCCCGCCGGCGAGCAGCCCCAGCTGCTGGTTCCGCCGGGACACTGGCAGCGCGCAAGACCTCGCGATGACGAGCCGACGCTGGTCAGCTGTGTGGTGGTGCCGGGATTCGACTTCGCAGACTTCGCGCTGGCGGCTCCGAGCCCTTAAGTTCTCTTCCTATGCAGGGGCACATCATCGTGTGTGGCACCGATGCGCTGGCCGAGCGCATCGCCGGTGAGCTGCGCGGGGCCGGTACGACGGTGGTCCCCCTGCAGGATCCGCGCACCCTGGCCGATGCCGATGTCCCGTCGGCCACCGCGGTGGTGTGCGTCGGACACGACGATGCCGTCAACCTCGAAATCGCCCTGCTGGCACGACAGCTGAGCCCGAATGTGCGTGTGGTGGCACGCCTGGCCAACGGGGTGCTACGCGAGGCCGTCGCGTTCGGCAACGGACCGGGCGCCATCCTGGACGTCGCCGACCTGGCCGCGCCGTCGGTGGTCGAGGCCTGCCTGGATCGCACCACCCACACCATCTCGGTGGCCGGGATCGACTTCGTCGTCTCCGGGGCCGACGTCCCCCGTGACGCCACGCTGCGCGAGATCTACGGCGACCTCGCCCCGGTCGCGGTGATGCACCGGGACTCGACGATCACCGCGTGCCCGGGCCGCGACGTCACCGTGCGCGAAGGTGACTGGACGGCCGTCATCGGCACGGCCGACGAATTGGCCGCCCAAGGCATAGTGGTATCGAAACCACTGGGCCACAACAAGGTACGCAAACCGTGGCGGCGGTTGACCGATGCGGCGCGAGTGCTGCGCGACGACATCAACCCGATGTTCTACCGCGCTCTGGCGGCGTCGATGACGCTACTGATCGGCTCGACGATCCTGCTGCGGTTCACCTATCAGCGCCCGCCGGGCATGAGCTGGATCGACGCCCTGTATTTCAGCACCGAGACCATCGCCACCGTCGGATACGGCGATTTCAGCTTCATCGACCAACCGTCCTGGCTGCGCATCTGGGGTATCGGCCTGATGTTCGCCGGCGTCACGACCACAGCGATCCTGGTGGCGTTCATCGCCGACCTGCTGCTGTCGCGGCGTCTCGCGCAGTCGGCGGGGTTGCGCCGGGCGCGGCATCTGCGTGACCACATCATCGTGGTGGGCCTGGGGTCCTTCGGCATCCGGGTGGTCAGCGACCTGGTGGACGCCGGCTACGACGTCGCCGTCATCGAAAGCGATGAGGACAACCGCTTTCTGGCCACCGCCCGCAGTCTCGACGTCCCGGTGATCTTCGGGGACGCCACCCTGCCCGGGACGCTGGAATCGGCCCGCGTGGCGCACTCCCGGGCCATCGCGGTCCTGACGCCCGATGATGTGGTCAACATCGAGACCGGCATCGTGCTCCGCGAGCTCACCGCCGACCAACCCGTGGTGATGCGGGTGTATGACCGGGTGCTCGGCGCCGCCGTCGCGCAACGGTTCGGCTTCGAAAATGTGCGCTCGACGGTGGAGCTGGCCGCGCCATGGTTCATCGGCGCCGCGCTCGGCCTGCAGGTGTTCGGCACCTTCTCCGTCGGGCAGCAGTCGTTCATGCTGGGCGGGGTGCGCGTGGAGCCGGGCAGTGAACTCGACGGCGTACGGATGGCCGATCTGTCCACACAGACCCGAGTCATCGCGATCACCCGGCCGGGTGTCGCGACGCGGCTGCATCCACGTCGCGACTCCCGACTGACCGCCGGCGACACCGCCTATCTGGTGGGGCCGTACCGCGAGCTGCTGGCGACCTTGCGGGAAGGCCAGGCCAAGGGCACTACAGCGACGACAGGTTGAAGCCGGCGCCGGTCGGGTCGGTGACCGAAGCCAGCCGTCCGTACGGGGTGTCCTCCGCCGCGCGGACGACGGCGCCACCGTGCTCGACGATCAGCTGCTGGGTCTTGTCGACGTCGTCGGCGCCGAGGAAGAAGAACCAGTTCGACGGTTCACCTGCGGCCATGAAGGCGGTGCCGTCCATCACGCCGAGCAGCTGCTCACCGCCGAAGAGTGCCGTGCTGTAGCGGAATTCGTCGGAGTCGCTCTCGGATTGAACCTCCCAGCCGAACACGTCGGTGTAGAACGCGAGCACCGTGGCGAAGTCGAGGGTGGTCAGCTGGTGCCACACCGGCGTCCCCGCCACGCCGGTGATCTCGGTGCCCAGGTGGCCGGTGGGCTGCCACAACCCGATCATCCCGCCGCTGGGATCGGACACCACCGCCATCCGGCCCTTGTCGGGAACGTCCATGGCACCGCCGCAACTGGCCCCGCCGGCCGCGGTCACCTTCGCCAGGGTGGCGTCCACATCCGCGGTGTGCAGGTAGGTGCTCCACCGGTCGGGCATGCCCCACTGCGGGTCGTTGGGCATCAGGCCGGCGACGGGCTTGCCGTCGACGTACGCATTGAGGTAGCCGCCGTAGTCCGGGCCGGGCGAGGAGAAGGTCCAGCCGAAGATGTCGCCGTAGAAGCGTTGCGCGGCCTCGATGTCCGAGGTCGCCAGGTCGATCCAGCAGGGTGCGCCGAGTGGTGTGGTCATGCCCGTATCGACCGGCGGCGCACGCGAAACTCATCGCGGGGCTTCCGGGCGCGTTTGTGCGGTTTCATCCGCGACGCGCCGAGCGGACCGGATGATTCCGCACATTCACGGGGCAACCGCGGGTTCGCAGTGCCGTAGCGACGCGCTCCAGGAACACCTGAGGCCGATTGTGCAGAAGCCCGGCACTCACCCGGATGACGATCCAGCCGAACTCTTCGAGCCTCGCGGCCCGGTCGATGTCCCAGCTGCGCTGATGCGCATCGGCCCAATGCTGCGCACCGTCGAACTCGACGGCAACCTTGTACTGGGGCCACCCCATGTCGAGACGTGCGAACACATGGCCGTACTCGTCGCGGATCTCGATCTGCGTTTCGGGGAAGGGAAACCCCGCCTGTACCAACGCCAACCGGGTGAGGGTTTCGTAGGGTGACTCCGCACCGCCGTCGACGAGCGCCAGTACCTTGCGCAGTTGCGTGCATCCGCGCGCCCGGGCGTACCGCCGCGCCACCTCATCGATCTCGATGACCTTCACGTTCGTTGCCGCCATCAAGGCGTCGACCCGCTGAACGGCCTCGACGACGTCGCCCGACCACCTCGCGAGGTCGAACGCGGTCCGGGCGGGCGTCGTCATCACCGTGGACGCGCCGGTCACCTCACTGGGGTGCACGCGCTCGGTGTGCACCGTCAGATGTGGTGGCGGACGGCGATTACGGTGCAGCAACTGGGCAGGTTCGCTCGCCCCGATCCACTTGGCGCCCAGCATCGCCGATGCCGAGAGTCCGGCGATCACCCCCTCGCGGCGGGACCACAACCAGGCCGCGCGAGCGCGAAGTTCAGGTGTCAGCTCCGCCCCGCGGGGGATCCAGACTCCGGGGTATACCGCTTCGTAGAACGAGCGGAGTTCACGGAAGGTGAGGTCGCCGGCGTCGAGCGCTTCGCCCGCTCGAAACGGCCAGTCGATCGGTTGCATGCACCGACCGTGGCAAGGCGATACGACGAATCCGGCTCATCTGAGCTGGTTATCCACAGGCTGGGCGGCGCGTGTGTGCGTTTTCATCCGGCCCGACTGGCGAGTCGCGGATGAAACCGCACAAACGCGGGCCGCCCTAGGAGTACAGCGCCTTGAACTTGTTCAGCGACTCCTGGATGTCGCTGCGCAGCGCGGCGGCCACCACCATGCCGATCGGGCCGAACAGCGCGGGCCCGCCCAAATGGATGTCCAGCTGCACCGTCGAGCCGTCGGCCACCGGTTTCACCTTGGCGATCAGCTTGACCTTCACGCCGCCCTTGCCGTCACCGTTGAGGGTCATCGACTCCGGCGGCTTATAGCTGACGATGGTCCAGTTGACCCGGTTGGCCATGCCCTTGACCTCGACGATGGAGTCGATCTTGGTGCCCTTTTCCAGGGTCTCGGGCAAGGTCGAGCGCCACACCCGGTGAATGCTCAGCCACTCCTTGAACCGGGACAGATCGGAGGCGGCATCCCACGCTTTCTCCGGCGACAGCGGTACGTCGACGGAGACCGACAGCTTGGCCATCTACGGCTGGGTGGGGTTGATGTTGCGCGCCGCGTTCTTGGCGGCGTCCTGCGCCTTGTCGACGACGCCCTGGTACTTCTCGCCGGTCTTCTCGTCCACGATATCGCCGACCTTGTCGATCGCGGCGTCTACCTTGTCTGCGTTCTCGGCGATCAGGTTCTTCGCCTTATCCAGAAAGCTCATGGGGTTACTTTATCGCCACAGTTTGCGGGGCTCGCCGGACCGTCGGCCCTCGATCCACCACAACACCTCCACGACGGCGGCGGCGGCCAGCCCGATGCCCAGCGCCATGGACGTCAGGGCGACGTTGCTGGGGTCGAGCATGAACTTCTCCTGGGCCAGCGGGATCGAGAAGATCACCACATAAGCCAAAGCGGAGAACGCCACCAGCGCCACCCGCCACCACTGATACGGGCGGGCCACCACGGCGAGCACCCACACCGCACCCACCAACAGGGTGATGAGTGCGGCCGTGGATGCCTGGGTCTGCTCGACCTTGCTCGCGTGCGAACCCTGATAAGCCAGCAGGTAAGAAATCAGCGTCGCCGCGCCGACCACCACCCCGTTCGGTACCGCCGAGGTCATCACCCGGCGGACGAAGCCCGGGTGGGCGCGCTCGTTGTTGGGCGCCAGCGACAGGATGAACGCCGGGATGCCGATGGTGAACCAGGCGGCGATGGTCACGTGGATCGGCTGGAACGGGTACAGCAGGGCGTCGGAACCGAACAGTTTGGAAGCGAGGCCGCCAAGCCCGACCAACGCGGCCAGCAGCACGGAGTAGACGGTCTTGGTGAGGAACAGGTTGGAGACCCGCTCGATGTTGCCGATCACCCGGCGGCCCTCACCTACCACATAGGGCAGCGTCGCGAACTTGTTGTCCAGCAACACGATCTGCGCCACCGCGCGGGACGCCGAGCTGCCTGATCCCATGGCCACACCGATGTCGGCGTCCTTGAGCGCCAGCACGTCGTTGACGCCGTCGCCGGTCATCGCGACGGTGTGCCCGCGGGACTGCAGGGCGTGCACCATGGCTCGCTTCTGATCGGGGCGTACCCGGCCGAACGTCGTGTACTCGTCCAGCGTGGACGCCAGTTCGTCTGGCTCGTGCGGCAATTGGCGCGCATCGAGGGTTTCGCCGTGCAGGCCGAGCGTGCCGGCCACCGCACCGACGGACACCGCGTTGTCGCCGGAGATCACCTTCACCGTGACCTGTTGCGAGGCAAAGTATTCGAGCGTGTCCCGGGCATCCGGGCGGACCCGCTGCTCCAACACGACAAGTGCGACGGGGGTGACGGTCCCGGGTGCGTCCGCCGCGTCGACCGCGTGATCCGAGGATCCGAGCAGCAGCACCCGCAGCCCCTGAGCACCGATCTGCTCGGCCTGCTCAGCTTCCGGGGAGGCCGGGTCCAGCAGGACGTCGGGCGCGCCGATCACCCAGTTGCCGTGCTCGCCGTAGGACGCGCCGCTCCACTTGGTGGCCGATTTGAACGGCGCCGAAGCGGTCTGCGTCCAACTGGGCGGCATCTTGTAGGCCTCGGCGATGGCGGCGATGCTGGCGTTGGGGCGGGCGTCGTCGGCGGCCAGCTGTGCCAGCACTTCGGTGACTGTGTCGATCCCCCGGTCGCTTCGCTCTCCCCCGCAAGCGGGAGGTGCCCCCAGCCCGCCGTCACGCTGAGTCAGGGTCTTGAGATCGCTGACCCGCATTCCGTTTTCGGTGAGGGTGCCGGTCTTGTCGGCGCACACCACATCCACCCGGGCCAGGCCCTCGATGGCGGGCAGTTCCTGCACCAGGCATTGGCGCCGGCCCAGCCGCACCACGCCCACGGCGAAGGCCAGCGAGGTCATCAGCACCAGGCCTTCGGGCACCATCGGCACCAGCGCGCCGACCGTCCGCAGCACCGACTCCCGCCAGCCGAGGTCGGTGGTGAACAGCTGGGTGTAGATGATCAGCGCACCCGCCGGGTACAGCAGATACGTGATGAACTGCAGGATCTTGTTGATGCCGCTGCGCAGTTCGGATTTCACCAGGGTGAACTTGCTGGCCTCCTCGGCCAGCTTGGCGGCATAGGCCTCACGCCCGACCTTGGTCGCCCGGTAGGAACCGCTGCCGGCCACCACGAAACTGCCCGACATGATCGGGTCGCCCGGGTCCTTCTGGATCGGGTCCGCTTCGCCGGTCAACAGTGATTCGTCGACCTCGAGGTTGGTCTCCTCCAGCACTTCGCCGTCGACGATGATCTGGTCCCCGGGACCGAGTTCGATGATGTCGTCGAGCACGACTTCATCAGGAGGCAGCGCGTGGGTGCCGGATTGCCTGCGCACCAACGGTTTCGTCTGCCCGACGATGGCGAGCCGATCCAGCGTCTGCTTGGCACGCAGTTCCTGGATGATGCCGATCGCCGAGTTGGCCACGATCAGCAGGCCGAACAACCCGTTGATCACCGAGCCGGTGGCCAGCACGATCGCGAACAGCACGCCGAGGATCGCGTTGATGCGGGTGAACACGTTGGCCCGCACGATCTCCGACACGCTGCGCGCCGCACGGGTGGGGACGTCGTTGGTCTTACCCTCGGCCACTCGCAGCGCGACCTCGGCATCGGAGAGCCCACTGATGGTTGTCGTCACTTCGTAAAGACCCCGTCGTCGTAGTACTCGAGTGTGAGCTTGGCCCCGTCAAAGGTGGCTTTGGAAATGCTTCCCGGCGGGGAGTTCTCGGTGATCTGCGTGAAGGTGAACACATTGCCGTCCCAAGGGTTCAGCTCGACGGTGTCACCGCGCGGGCCCAGCGTGAGACTGAGCTTGCCGGCCTTCTCCGCGACGACGGCCGAACCCCAGTACTCGTTGCGGTAGGTGCCGGTGTAGGCCGACAACGGTTGCGCGGGTGCGGGTTGCGCGGGCGGCTGCTTGCCCACCAGGGAGCCCACCGGGTCCGACAGCGCGGACAACGCCGGGTGATAAAGGTTGTACCAGTCCTCACGCACCTCGCCGAACTGCACCAGGTCGGCGAATTCGGCGGTCAGCGCCTCGGGCACCCCGCTGGGGGTCGCGTTGGTCAGCGCGACGATCGCGACGTCCGCGGACGGCAGGAACAACACGTTGGTCCCGGCGCCGAGCTGGAACGCCCCCGAGTGGCTGAACTGCACCCGCGCCGCCGACGTCGTCCCGACGTTGAACCCGAACCCGTAGGAGCCTGTCCGCATCGCGGGCTCCGACGGCGGACTGGAGGTCACTTGTGGGGTGAGCGCCGGCAGCAGGGCCTTCGGGTCGACGAGCTGGCGGCCCTGGTAGCTGCCGTTGGCGAGCACCAATTCCAGCCAGTGCGTCATGTCGTTCACCGACGAACTGGCGCCACCGGCCGGGGCCTGCTGGTCGGCGTCGCGGACGAATTCGGGTTGGTAGCCGCCGTCGATGCGGATGTGCCCCACCGCGCGATCCTTGCGGGCTTCGTAATCGGCGAAACGGTAACTGGTCGAGGACATCCCGAGCGGGCCGAACAGCGCGTCCCGACCCAGTTGGTCCCAGGGCTTCCCGGCCCCCGCGGCCACCGCCTCGGCCGCGGCCGTCAACCCGTAATTGGTGTAGGCGTAGGAGACCCGGAACGGATCCAACGGCAACTGCCGCAGCCGCTCGAGCACCGCGCGACGGTCATAGCCGATGTCTTCGAGCAGATCCCCGGCATGGTCGGGCAGACCGGACCGGTGCGAGAACAGATCACCGACGGTGACCATGCGGGTGACGGCGGGGTCCGACAGCGCGAACCAGGGCAGCAAGCCGGCGACCGGGGTGTCCCAGCCGACCGCGTTCTGGCTGACCTGATGGGCGACCACGGTGGCGCTCAGCGGTTTGGACACCGAGGCCAACTGGAAGACGGTGTCGGCACCAACCTTGTTCGCCTCGCCGTCCCCCGCACGGTTGTCCTTGACCCCGAAGCCTTTGGCGTACAACGTCTTTCCGCCGTGCACCACGGCCACGGCCAGTCCGGGAATGCCGGATTTGCGCATCAGCTCGTCGGCGATGCCGTCGAGTTTGCCGACAGCGTTCTCGACAGCCTTGTCGGGCAACGGCATTGCCGGAACCAGGGGCGGGGGCGTGTCGGACAGGGTGCGAGGCGCCGGTCCGGGCTGCGAAGTGGCGCAGCCGGCCAGCAGCGCAACCGCTGCCATGCACAGAATCCGTCTCACAGCCAGCACGCTAGCCGGTCAGAGCCGCCACCATGCGTCGATCGGGCGCCCCGTGACGGCGGCGTCGACCCGCTGGCCCGGTTTGGGTGCCGCGATCGTCACCCCTTCGGCCGACGCGGCGGTCAGCAGCCGCTCGACCGGTTCGGACCAGGGATGCGGCGCCAGCCGGAAGGTGGCCCAGTGGATGGGCACCAGCAGGCCGGTGTCGGTGACGTCGCGGTGGGCGCGGACGGCGTCCTCCGGGTTCATGTGGATGTCGGGCCAACCCGGATGGTAGGCGCCGATCGGCATCAGGGTCAGATCGAACGGGCCGTACTGCGATCCGATGCCGGTGAAGCCCTCGGTGTAGCCCGTGTCGCCGCCGAAGAAGGCGCGGTGCCGGGGACCGATCACCGCCCACGATGACCACAGGGTGGTGTTGCGGGTGAGGAACCGGCCGGAGAAGTGCCGCGCCGGGGTGCACACCAGGGTGAGCTCGCCGAGGGTGGCGCTCTCGTCCCAGTCGAGTTCGACGATGCGGTCCGGCGGGATCCCCCAGAGACGCAGGTGGGACCCGATGCCCAGCGGGACGTAGAACTTGGCCCGCTGCGACCGGGCCAGCCCCTTGATGGTGTCGATGTCGAGGTGGTCGTAGTGATCGTGGCTGATGATCACCGCGTCGATGGCGGGCAGTGCTTCCAGTTCCGCGGGCACGGGATGCAGCCGTTGCGGTCCGACTGCACGTGACGGGGAGCAGCGCTCGCTCCACACCGGGTCGGCCAGGACGCGGTAGCCGTCGACCTCGATGACCGCGGACGAATGCCCGTACCAGGTGACCGCCAGCTCGCCGGCCGGCGCCGTCGACGTCGGGCGGACCAGTGGGATCTCGCCGCCCGGACGTTGCTGATCGCCGGTGAACAACTCGCGGATCAGCGACCACTGCTGCTGGCGGGTGAGCTGCACCTCCGACGCCGGTTCGCGGTTGACGAACGCACCGTCGTGGTAGTTCGGGGAGGCCTTCGCCGCGGCACCGATATCGGCGGCACCCAGCGACTCGGGGGCGCCATGCAGGGCGCGCAGCACCCAGCCGCCGGCCACCAGCGCTGCTGTGCCACCCACCACCCGGGCCGCTTCGCCGATCATCGCTGCTCAGGCCCCGGTGAAGTTCGGCGGGCGCTTCTCGATGCGCGCCACCTGGGCCTCGATGACATCCGGGCTGGCCCATGCCTTCTGGAACATCCGGGTGTGATCACCACGCACGTCGTCGTAGGCGCCGTCGTCGTTGAGTACCCGCTTGGAGTGCGCGACCGACAGCGGCGCATAGCCCGAGATCTCGGTGGCCCACGCCTGCGCGTCGGCCAAGGTGCCGGTGCGGTTGACCATCCCGGTCTGCACCGCGGTGTCCAGGTCGAGGCGTTCGGCGGCGATCAGCATGCCCCGCGCGCGACCGTGCCCGACCAGCGACGTCAGCCGGCGGATACTCCAGTTATCCAGCGCCAGACCATATTTCGCGATCGGAAACTGGAAGTAGGCGCCGGGCGCGGCGACCCGCAGATCGCAGATCATCGCCAGGATGACACCCGCGCCGATCGCCGGACCGTTGAGTGCGGCGATGATCGGCACCGGGCTGGCGTCGATGGCCAGGTTCAGCGCCAGCGCCTTGTCCGGCAGTTCCTTGGCCACGCCCTCGGCGTCGGACAGGTCGGCTCCCGCGCTGAACACGGTGCCTTGCCCCGTGAGCACGATGGCCCGGACATCCGAACCCGAAGCCTTCTCGATCTCTTCACGTAAGCCGTCGACGAGTGCGCCGTTGAGGGCGTTGCGCCGCTCGGCTCGCTGCATTTCCAGAGTCAGGACATTGCCGTCCCGCGTCACACCGATCATGGTTGCCAGCCTATATACGTTCGCCGTGACCTTCCCAGGGGCCGCATTTGTGCGTCCTCATCCGGCTTGATCGGCGGGTCGCGTATGAAACCGCACAATCGCGGTCGCCTACCCTCATCCTGTGAGCCGCAGCCCAGCCCTCGCCGTCCGCGATGCCGTCCTCGACCAGGGATCATTCCTCAGTTGGGACAGTCCGCCGCTGCAGGTTCCCACCTCGGAGACCTACCGCGAGGAACTCGACGCCGCCCAGGCCAAGTCCGGTCTCGACGAATCGGTGATCACCGGCGAAGGGACCGTGTTCGGCCGCCGCGTGGCCGTACTGGCCT
>JAHFVC010000219.1:0-10542 GCA_023264765.1 Mycobacterium sp.
GGAGAAAGTCGTCATCCGCTTTGCGGGCGACTCCGGCGACGGCATGCAGCTCACCGGTGACCGCTTCACCACAGAAGCGGCGCTGTTCGGCAATGACCTTGCCACGCAGCCGAATTACCCCGCCGAGATCCGCGCGCCACAGGGCACCCTGCCCGGCGTCTCGTCGTTCCAGATCCAGATCGCCGATTACGACATCCTGACCGCCGGTGACCGTCCCGACGTGCTCGTCGCGATGAATCCCGCGGCACTCAAGGCCAACGTCGCCGACCTCCCGCGCGGTGGCCTGATCATCGCCAACGCCGACGAGTTCACCAAGCGCAACCTGGCCAAGGTCGGTTACGACAGCAATCCGCTGGAGTCCGATGAGCTGTCCGACTACGTGGTGCAGTCCGTCGCGATGACCACCCTGACCCTGGGTGCGGTCGAGGCGATCGGCGCCACCAAGAAGGACGGCCAGCGCGCCAAGAACATGTTCGCCCTCGGGCTGCTGTCCTGGATGTACGGTCGCGAGCTCGAGGCCAGCGAGTCCTTCATCCGGGAGAAGTTCGCCCGCAAGCCCGAGATCGCCGAAGCCAACGTGCTGGCACTCAAGGCCGGCTGGAATTACGGCGAGACCACCGAGGCCTTCGCGGTCACCTATGAGGTCGCTCCGGCCAAGCTCAAGTCCGGTGAATACCGGCAGATCTCCGGCAACACCGCACTGGCCTACGGCGTCGTGGCCGCCGGTCAGCTGGGTGATATCCAGGTGGTGTTGGGCACCTACCCGATCACCCCGGCCAGCGACATCCTGCACGAGCTGTCGAAGTACAAGCACTTCAACGTCCTGACCTTCCAGGCCGAAGACGAGATCGCCGGCATCGGTGCGGCCATCGGCGCCTCCTACGGCGGCGCCCTGGGTGTCACCAGCACCTCCGGCCCCGGTGTCTCGCTCAAATCGGAGGCCATCGGCCTGGCCGTGATGACCGAGCTGCCGCTGTTGGTGATCGATGTGCAGCGTGGTGGCCCGTCCACCGGGCTGCCGACCAAGACCGAGCAGGCCGACCTGTTGCAGGCGCTCTACGGTCGCAACGGTGAATCGCCCGTCGCGGTGCTGGCACCGTGCTCGCCGTCGGACTGCTTCGACATCGCCGTCGAGGCCGTACGCATCGCGATCGGCTACCACACCCCGGTGATCATCCTGTCCGACGGCGCGATCGCCAACGGGTCGGAACCGTGGCGCATCCCCGATATCAGCACCTACCCGGCGATCGAGCACAGCTTCGCCGAAGAGGGCAAGCCGTTCCAGCCCTACGCCCGTGATCCCGAGACGCTGGCCCGCCAGTTCGCGATCCCCGGTACGCCCGGCCTAGAGCACCGGATCGGTGGCCTCGAGTCGGCCAACGGTTCGGGCAACATCTCCTACGAGCCGAAGAACCACGACCTCATGGTGCGGCTGCGGCAGGCCAAGATCGACGGCATCACGGTGCCCGACCTCGAGGTCGACGATCCGACCGGCGATGCCGAACTGCTGCTGCTCGGCTGGGGCAGCAGCTACGGCCCCATCGGTGAGGCGTGCCGGCGCGCCCGGCGCAACGGCATCAAGGTGGCGCACGCTCAGCTGCGGTACTTGAACCCGTTCCCGGCCAACCTCGAAGAGGTGCTCAAGCGCTACCCGAATGTGGTCGTGCCGGAGATGAACCTGGGGCAGCTCGCCCTGCTGCTGCGCGGCAAGTACCTGGTCGACGTCCAGTCGGTGACCAAGGTCGAAGGCATGGCGTTCCTGGCCGACGAGGTCGAGGGCATCATCGGCGCGGCGCTGGACGGAACGTTGCGCGAGAAGGAAACTGACAAGGCGAAGTTTGCCCGGCTGGCAGCGGCCACCGTGGAATCCGTGGGAGCAGGAGCATGACCGACCTGATTGGCTCAGATCTGGGCCTGACCGAAGCCCTGAGCAAGACCGCGCTGGTACCGACGACGGACCAGCCGCAGAAGGGTAAGGACTTCACCAGCGACCAGGAGGTCCGCTGGTGCCCCGGGTGCGGTGACTACGTCATCCTCAACACCATCCGCAACTTCCTGCCTGAGCTGGGACTGCGTCGCGAGAACATCGCGTTCATCAGCGGTATCGGCTGCTCCAGCCGCTTCCCGTACTACCTGGAGACCTACGGTTTCCACTCCATCCACGGCCGCGCCCCGACCATCGCGACCGGCCTGGCGCTGGCCCGCCCGGACCTCTCGGTGTGGGTGGTCACCGGTGACGGCGACTCGCTGTCCATCGGCGGCAACCACCTGATCCATGCGCTGCGCCGCAACATCAACATCACGATCCTGCTGTTCAACAACCGGATCTACGGCCTGACCAAGGGGCAGTACTCGCCGACCTCCGAGGTGGGCAAGGTCACCAAGTCGACGCCGATGGGTTCGGTGGACTATCCGTTCAACCCGGTGTCGCTGGCCTTGGGCGCCGAGGCGACGTTCGTCGGCCGGGCGCTGGACTCCGACCGGGCCGGCCTGACCGAGGTGTTGCGTGCGGCGGCCAGCCATCGCGGTGCCGCGCTGGTCGAGATCATGCAGGACTGCCCGATCTTCAACGACGGCTCGTTCGACGCGCTGCGCAAGGAAGGCGCCGAGGACAGGCTGATCAACCTCAGCCACGGTGAGCCGATCACCTTCGGCGCCGACGCGCAGTACTGCGTGGTCAAGTCGGGCTTCGGCCTGGAGGTCGCCAAGACGGCCGACGTCGCAGCCGACCAGATCGTCGTGCACAACGCGACCATCGACGACCCTGCCTACTCCTTCGCGCTGTCGCGGCTGAGCGAGCAGAATCTCGAGCACATGGTGACCGGCATCTTCCGCCAGGTCAGCAAGCCGACCTACGACGATGCGGCCCGTCAGCAGATCACGGACGCGCGGGCGGCCAAGCCCGGCGACACCGCGGCGTTGCAGGCACTGCTTCGCGGCAAAGACACCTGGTCCGTCGACTAGCTCGACTAACGTCGCCGGTGTGACGTCATCGGGCCCCCTGGCAGCGGTTGTTTTGGCAGGCGGGGCGTCCCGCCGCATGGGTCGCGACAAGGCGGCCCTCGAGTTCGACGGGCAGACGCTCGTCGAACACGTGGTGGCCGTGGTGTCGCAACGCTGTGATCCCATCTTCGTCATCGCCGCGCCAGGACAGGCGCTGCCGGCGTTGCCCGCCCAGATCCTGCGTGACGAAGTGCGCGGGGTAGGCCCCTTGCTGGCCACCGCACGGGGGCTGCGCGCCGCCGCCGACGCAGGCGCGCAGCGGGCATTCGTCTGCGCGGTGGACATGCCCTACCTGTCGGCCGAACTGATCGACACGCTGACCGGCGAGTCATCGGCAGCCGACGTGGTGCTGCCGTGGGACGGCCGTGACCATTACCTGGCCGGTGTCTACCGCACCCGGTTGGCCTATACGGCCGCGCAGTTGGTGGCCGCGGGTGAGCGCAGCATGCGTGCCCTGGTCGACGGCACCGCGGGCGTCGACACTCACCGCGTCGTGCTCGATGAGCAACGCGCGCTGACCAACGTGAACACCGCCGCCGACCTCGCCTGACGTCGCTAATTCGCCGGCCGCCGGGCAGCAAATGACGAATTCGAGCACTTCCGGCGGCGAATTTATCCGTACGTGACGTTATTGGTTTTTATCTCCACGCAATAATGGCCGGAGAAATGTTGCGCTTCGACGCCGCTTATCGCCACCCCAATTCTGGCTGTCCTCGGCTGTGGATGAAAAATGTTGTGGGACAGACTCGTTGATGGTGAACCATCGCTCTGTGGCAGGAGTGACTCGACGAAATATGGTGTGGCGCAGAGTTATAAGCTGCCCTAACTAGCGAACCCGATGGCGCGCTGAAGGTCAGGAGTGCGCATACAGGGTTGGAGCGCTTGCCGAGCTCGTCCAGGCGCTCGTTCGGACTCGTAAAGTGCTGTGTGGCAAGCGATTAAACAGCGCGCCCGCCCGTATCCGAGATCTCCTGCGCGCAACCGGATGCCACTGACCCAACTCTGGATAGGCTGTGCCGCAGCATCTTTCGTCTAGGTGGGCGGGAACATGGTCTGGCATTCCGGCCAGCGAACTGGATGCAGGGTAAAAGCGCAGGTCATGACCATTTCTTGAGGAACATGGTGAATCCGGTGCACACACCGGCTCGGACCCTTCCCGGGTCCGTGGCCCAGCTCACAAAATCGTCGTGATTTGAGTCACCAAATGATTCGCGACCTGCATTTCGGGCACCTTCGCAAAACGGTGGGCTGACCTGCACAGTTCATACATAGGGTGCGTCGTGATCAACTCGTGATCTTCTCGCGACACGATCTAGATCCGATGTGACTTCGCGCCGGAGGTTTTGTACGTTTTTCTCAACCCCGCAAGGGAGCAAATAATTTCACATTCAAAACCTGCGTGTGTGCGGGGCTTCTGCGAGAACATCTGCGGAGGCGGTCGGGGCTGATTCCCCGGCAAGGCCATCTCGTGCCTCCTGCTGCGGTGCCCGACAGAGAAGGCACGGTCCATATTTCACGCCTGGTCCTCCAGGCATTTCACGCCCGCGTGCGCGCGGGTGTCTTTGGCGCGCGCTTGGCGAAGGGATCGAAGTTGAAGAACATCCGCACCACGTTCGGTATGACCGTCATCGCCGGGGCGCTCGCAGTGGCCCCCGTCGCCCTGGGGGCGGGTACCGCCAATGCGGACAACGGCGTCAACTGGGATGCCGTCGCTGCCTGCGAGTCGGGCGGCAACTGGTCCACTGCCACCGGAAACGGCTACTACGGTGGCCTGCAGTTCACCATGGGCACCTGGCGCGCCAACGGTGGCAGCGGTTCGCCGCACCAGGCCAGCCGTGAGGAGCAGATCCGGGTCGCCAACAACGTGCTGCGTACGCAGGGCATCGGCGCGTGGCCGGTGTGTGGGCGTCGCGGCTGACGCGCTGCCCATATCAACAGCGTGACAATGGCGCCGGGCTTTGAGCCCGGCGCCATTGTTTTCTCACAAATACCGTGAATGGCCATTTGCCACTTAAGAAACCCCTAAAACTTATGCATCGTGCGTAACAGATGATTTCCCCCACCCGAAGCACGGGTAACTGCAGTGCAAGAACGCACCATCCTTTGCACGCGGAACTCGTGTCACCGGTCGGGGAAGGACCGCAGAATGAAGAGCTTCAGCGCCGCCATCAAGAAGACATTCACCCGCATCCTGTGGGTGGCCGCCGCAACCGGCGCCATGGCCGCCGCGCCGCTGGCCATGTCGGCCACCGCCGCCGCGGACAGCGGGGTCAACTGGGACGCGGTCGCGCAGTGCGAGTCCGGCGGCAACTGGTCGATCAACAGCGGTAACGGCGCCTCCGGGGGACTTCAGTTCAAGCAGGCCACCTGGACCGCCAACGGCGGCGTCGGCGCACCGCACCAGGCGAGCCGGGCAGAGCAGATCCGCGTCGCCGAGAACGTGATGCGCACCCAGGGCCTGGGCGCGTGGCCCACCTGCGGCGCCCAGGGTGCGAGCCCGGCCGTGTGGAACAACCCCGCCCCCTCCGCGTCGACCCCGGCAGCCACCGGTTGCAAGGCCATCCGCCCCGGCGCCATCCTCGGCATCTTCGACGTCCGCAAGATGTGCACCGCCCTGGCGTCGTTCGGACAGCCCCGCTGACACAGCCCGCCCCGGCTAGCGTGGCAGGCATGACGTCTCGCCATGCATTCGGTGACCTGGACCGCTACCTCGAACTGCCCAGGGTCGCCGGGCTGGCGGTCTCGCCGGACGGCTCCCGGCTGGTCACCACCATCAGCGAGATCAACGAGGACCGCACCGAATTCGTCACCGCCGTGTGGGAGTTGGACCCCCATGGGCAGCGTCGCGCGCGGCGACTCACCCGTGGCGCCAAGGGGGAATCGGCACCGGTGTTCACCGCGGGCGGCGACCTGCTGTTCATCGCGGTTCGTCCCACCCCGGCTGACGACAAACCGCCTGCCGCGCTGTGGCGGCTGCCCGCGGCCGGTGGCGAGGCCGCCGAACTGCTGACGCTGCCCGGCGGGATCAGCGGCGTCCGCAGCGCGACCGCAGCCGAACGCGTCGTCGTCACCGCGCCGCTGCTGCCGTCTGCAGACACCGTCGAGGACGACGCCCGACTGCGTGCGCTGCGTAAAGACAACAAGATCTCGGCGATCCTGCACACCGGATACCCGGTGCGGTACTGGGACCACGACCTCGGGCCCGACCACCCCCATCTGCTCGACGCGGCCGACTCCCGCGACCTCACGCCGTCGCCCGGTGCTGCCTTGCGCGAGGCCGGTGTCGCCGTCAGCGCCGACGGGACGTTCGTGGTGACGTCGTGGCAGACTCCCGGACCCGGCGCCTCGATACGGGTCACCCTGGTGCGCATCGACACCGCGACCGGTGAACGACGGGTCATCGTCGAAGACGCCGGGGCCGACCTCGGTCACCCCGCCATCTCCCCGGACGGCACCCGGTTGGCCTTCCTGCGCGAGACGGTGTCGACGCCGGAGCGGGCACCTCGAATCACGTTGTGTGTCATGACTTTCGGTGAGGAATGGGTGGAGGTGACCCAAACCTGGGACCGCTGGCCTTCGTCGGTGAGCTGGACGACGGACGGCACGGCGCTGGTGATCACCGCCGATGATGCCGGTCGGTGTCCGATCTTCTCGGTGCACCCGGAAAGCGGTGCGGTGACCCGGCTGACCGATGATGACCACAGCTACGCCGAGGTACGCACCGCGCCCGGCGGAGTCCTCTACGCTCTGCGTCATTCCTACGCCGCGCCACCACATCCGGTGCGGATCGACCCCGACGGCCGGGTGAGCGAACTGCCGTGCGTCGAATTACCGCAATTGCCCGGCGAATTGGAGGAGCTGACGACGACGGCGCCGGACGGCGTCCCGGTGCGGTCCTGGCTGGTGCTGCCGACTGGTGATGCGCCGGCGCCGCTGGTGCTGTGGGTGCACGGCGGCCCGCTGGGCAGCTGGAACGCCTGGCACTGGCGGTGGAATCCGTGGCTGCTGGCCGCCGCCGGCTACGCCGTCCTGATGCCGGACCCGGCGTTGTCCACCGGCTACGGCCAGCAGTTCATCCAGCGTGGTTGGGGCGCTTGGGGCGCGGCGCCGTACACCGACCTGATGGCTGCCACCGATGCGGCGTGCGCCCATCCGCGGGTCGACGCCGGCCGGACCGCCGCCATGGGCGGATCCTTCGGTGGGTACATGGCCAACTGGATCGCCGGGCACACCGACCGCTTTGCCGCCATCGTCACCCACGCCAGCTTGTGGGCGCTCGACCAATTCGGGCACACCACCGATGGCGCGTACTGGTGGGCGCGGGAGATGACCGAGCAGATGACACAGCACAACTCGCCGCACAGAAGCGTGCAGCGGATCAACACCCCGATGCTGGTGATCCACGGCGACAAGGATTATCGCGTGCCTGTCGGCGAAGGTCTGCGGCTCTGGTACGAACTGCTCACCGAATCGGCGCTGCCCGCCGACGCAAGCGGAACCAGTGCCCATCAGTTCTTGTACTTCCCTTCCGAGGGACACTGGATCGCGGCGCCGCAGCACACCAAGATCTGGTACCAGGTCATCCTCGCGTTCCTGGCCCGCCATGTTCTGGATGAGGCCGCAACCCTGCCCGAGACGCTCGGGTAGCTTCACAGTCCATGACCTCGCAGCGGGAATTCGACCTCGTCCTCTACGGTGCCACCGGTTTCGCCGGCAAACTCACGGCCGAGTACCTGGCCAAGGCGGGCGGCCCAGCGCGAATCGCGTTGGCGGGACGGTCGGTCGACAAGGTCCGTGCCGTGCGCGACACCCTGGGGGAATCCGCTGCGGACTGGGCGATCATCGAGGCCGACGCCGGATCTCCGGCGACGCTGGCGGCGATGGCCGCCCGCACCCAGGTGGTCGTCACCACCGTCGGTCCGTACACCCGTTACGGGCTGCCTCTGGTGGCGGCGTGTGTCGAGGCCGGAACCGATTACGCAGATCTCACCGGCGAGACGCCCTTCATCCGGGACAGCGCCGACCAGTTCCACAAGCAGGCCGCCGACAACGGCGCTCGGATCGTGCACTCCTGCGGATTCGATTCGGTGCCTTCGGATCTCACCGTCTACGCACTCTACGACCGGGCACGCGCTGACGGCGCGGGTGAACTCACCGACACCAACCTGGTGCTGCGCACCTTCGCCGGCGGCGTTTCCGGCGGCACCGTCGCCTCGATGATGGAGTTCTTCCGCACCGCCGCCGGTGACCCCGACATCCGGCGCGAGATGCTCGATCCCTACACGTTGAGCACCGATCGGGCCGCCGAACCCGAACTCGGCCATCAGTCCGACACCCCGTGGCGCCGCGGCGTGCAGATCGCGCCCGAGCTCGACGGGATCTGGACCGGAGCCTTCGCGATGGCGGCCCCGAACTCGCGAATCGTGCGGCGCAGCAACGCCCTTCTCGACTGGGCGTACGGCCGGACGTTCCGCTACGCCGAGCACATGAGCACCGGCTCCTCGGTGCTGGCCCCCGTGGCGGCCGCGGTGGACACCGCGGTGAACGCGGCGGCCTTCGGACTCGGGATGAAGTACCTCAACAAGGTGCCCTCGGCTCTGCTGGACCGGATCGCCCCCAAGCCCGGCACCGGGCCGAGCGAGCGGACCCGGGAGAACGGGCACTACACCATCGAGACGTACACCACGACCAGCACGGGAGCGCGCTATCGGGCGGTCATCGCCCAGCAGGGCGATCCCGGCTACAAGGCGACCGCAGTACTGCTCGGCGAGAGCGGACTGGCGCTGGCGCTGGATCGCGACCGACTCTCGGATCTGCCCGGTGTGCTCACCCCGGCAGCGGCCATGGGCGACGCGTTGCTCACCCGACTGCCGGGTGCCGGGGTGAGGCTGGAGACCACCCGGCTGGATTGAAACCGGGCAGCTCCGAACACCTGTGAGCGAGGCCCGAATACGACTAGGGTCGATCGCGGATAGGACTGCACCAGCAACGAAGGCGGGGACGACATGGCCGGTTTGGATGATCTTTTCGCGCAGATTCCTGTACAGGACATTGCATCGAAGCTCGGCGCCGACGAAGGCGAGGTGAACAACGCCATCCGGACCCTGGTGCCTGCCCTGGTCGGTGGGCTGCAGCACAACGTCCAGTCCGGCGACATCGACTCGAGCAAGCTGGAATCGGCGGTCACCGCGCAGGGTGCCAGTGGCCTGCTCGACGGCGGCGTCAGTGTCGACCAGGTGGACCAGGCCGAGGGCGACAACATCGTCGCCAACATCTTCGGCGGGAACGACAGCAATCAGGTCGCCTCTGCGCTCGCGGGCAGCGGTGCCGGCGGCAGCAGCAGCCTGATCAAACAGCTGCTGCCGATCCTGGCGCCCATCGTGCTCGCCTACATCGGCAAGCAGTTCGCGCAGAACAACACCGCGCCCGCGCAGCCTCAGGCGGCGTCCGGCGGGGGTGGCGGGTTGGGCGACATCCTGGGCAGCATCCTCGGTGGCGCCGGTGGCGGTGGCGGGGCCGGGAACAACCCGCTGGGCAGCATCCTGGGCAGTGTGCTCGGTGGTGGTTCCGGGGCGCAGGGCGGCAACCAGGGAAACGTGATCGGCGAGATCCTCGGCGGCCTGCTGGGCGGGAAGAAGTAGCTTCGGCACGACCGGCCGGTTGGGGGCTTGTTCGACCATCCGGCCGGTTTCGCTAGAATCGAGCGGTGACTGCCAGCCCTTCCTCGCGTGCCGATGCCCTTCCCAAGTCCTGGGAGCCGGGTGCGGTAGAGAGCGAGCTGTATCAGGGCTGGGTCGACGCCGGCTACTTCACTGCCGATCCGTCGAGCACCAAGCCGCCGTACTCGATCGTGCTCCCGCCGCCGAATGTGACCGGCAGCCTGCACATGGGCCACGCACTGGACCACACCCTGATGGACGCCCTGACCCGGCGTAAGCGCATGCAGGGGTTCGAGGTGCTGTGGCTGCCCGGCATGGACCACGCCGGCATCGCCACCCAGTCGGTGGTGGAAAAGCAGCTCGCGGCGGGCGGCAAGACCAAAGAGGACTTCGGCCGCGAACTGTTCATCGACAAGGTGTGGGACTGGAAGCGCGAATCCGGCGGCACCATCGGCGGGCAGATGCGCCGCCTCGGTGACGGCGTGGACTGGAGCCGCGACCGGTTCACCATGGACGACGGACTGTCCCGTGCGGTGCGCACGATCTTCAAGCGGCTCTTCGACGCAGGGCTGATCTACCAGGCCGAGCGCCTGGTGAACTGGTCGCCGGTGTTGCAGACCGCGATCAGTGATCTCGAAGTGAAGTACGAGGACGTCGAGGGCGAACTGGTGTCGTTCCGGTACGGCTCGCTCGACGACGCCGAGCCCCACATCGTGGTGGCCACCACCCGGCTGGAGACCATGCTCGGTGACACCGCCATCGCGGTGCACCCCGATGACGACCGCTACCGCGCGCTGGTCGGTAAGACGCTGGAGCACCCGTTCCTCGACGGTCACCAGATCATCATCGTGGCGGATTCCCACGTCGACCCCGAATTCGG
>JAHFVC010000219.1:10552-11417 GCA_023264765.1 Mycobacterium sp.
TTCGGTACCGGTGCAGTCAAAGTCACGCCGGCGCACGACCCCAATGACTTCGAGATCGGTGTCCGGCACAACCTGCCGATGCCCTCGATTCTCGACAAGACCGGCGCGATCACCGGCACGGGAACGCAATTCGACGGACTCGACCGGTTCGAGGCCCGAGTGGCGGTGCGCGAAGCACTCGCCGCGCAGGGTCGTATCGTCGCCGAGAAGCGGCCCTATCTGCACAGTGTCGGGCACTCCGAGCGTAGCGGTGAGCCCATCGAGCCGCGGCTGAGCCTGCAGTGGTGGGTCAAGGTCGAGTCACTGGCCAAGGCGGCCGGTGATGCGGTGCGCAACGGCGACACCGTGATTCACCCCGCCAGCCTGGAGCCCCGCTGGTTCGCCTGGGTCGACAACATGCACGACTGGTGCATCTCGCGCCAGCTGTGGTGGGGCCACCGGATCCCGATCTGGCACGGGCCCGACGGTCAGCAGGTCTGCCTGGGTCCCGATGAGACCGCACCCGAGGGCTGGGTGCAGGACCCCGATGTGCTCGACACCTGGTTCTCCTCGGCGCTGTGGCCGTTCTCCACCATGGGCTGGCCCGACAAGACCCCCGAGTTGGAGAAGTTCTATCCGACCAGTGTGCTCGTCACCGGCTACGACATCCTGTTCTTCTGGGTGGCCCGGATGATGATGTTCGGCACGTTCGTCGCCGGTGATGACGTGATCCCGGACAAGGCGGGCGGCGGCGCGCAGGTTCCCTTCCAGAATGTCTTCCTGCACGGCCTGATCCGCGACGAGTTCGGCCGCAAGATGAGCAAGTCCAAGGGCAACGGCATCGACCCGCTTGACTGGGTCGAGAAGTTCGGAGCCGATGCGCTGC
>JAHFVC010000494.1 GCA_023264765.1 Mycobacterium sp.
CGTCGGTCAATCAGGAACCCGGACAGCAGGCGGAACGCGCCGTCGCGGCGGTGGTCGAACGACTCGACCGCGACCGCACCGAGCGCGTCGACGTCCTGCTGGAACCCCGCCTGGTGGCGCGGCACACGACGACTCCCCGCGCGATCATCTGATCAGGGTTTGGGCTCGGCTGTCGTCGGACACTGACCGTACGGCGCCGTCTGACCGAGCGGGCACGTGATCAACTGCCCTGGCGTCGGTGTCGGTATCGCCGTGGGCGTGGGCGACGGCGCCTGGGTCGGTGTCGGGCCCGGACGCTGCCGGGAGTACGTCTGCCCGGTTCCGCCGCTCGCCGAAGGCAGCGGATCCCCAGCATCATGCGCCTCCGGGCGGGTTCGTGCGCGCCGTTGCACGGACAACGCCGACAAACAGAAACTCCCGCATCTCCAGGACGGAAATGCGGGAGTGCCCGGTCGTTCGAGTAGAGCGGGTGTCAGAACATCTGCCAGTCCGACGCTCCGTCGGGCGCGTTGTACGTGCCCTTCGAGTTCTTCACCACCACGGGATCACCACTGCCGAAATTGTCGTAGAACCACTGGGCGTTGGCGGCGCTGAGGTTGATGCAGCCGTGGCTGACGTTGCGCTTACCCTGATCGCCCACCGACCACGGGGCGCTGTGCACGAAGATGCCGCTGTTGTCGATGCGCACGGCGTCCTGCACCTTGAGTTTGTAACCCTCGGCCGAGTTCACCGGCACGCCGTAGGTCGAGGAGTCCATGATGATGTCCGGGAACTTCTCCAGCACGTAGTACGTGCCGTTCTTGGTCTCGTGCTTGCCGTCGGGGCGGCCCATCGACACCGGGAAGGTCTTCTCCACCTTGCCGTTTCGCGTGACGGTCATCTGGTGGGTGGTGTCGTCGACGGTCGCGATGAGCTGCTCGGGCACCCGGAAGCTGGACTTGGTGCCACCGGCGTCGATGTTGACGGTGGTGCCCGCCGGCCAGAAGGCCAGTGGTCGCCAGCGCAGCTGCGTGTCGGTGGTCCAGTAGAACCGGCCGGGCACCGGGGGCACCGACGAGATGTGCACCGCGTCCTGTGCCATCTGCCGGTCGGCGATCGGGCGTGCGAAGTTGATGTAGATCGGCTTCGCCGCGCCGGCGATCGACCCGTTGGTCGGGTTGAACGTCGGCGGCGCGAACACCGGCTGCCCGGTGTAGGGCGTCGGGTTCTGAGCGGCCGGGGTGCCCGCGGGAATCACTCCGGGTGGGGCGAGCGGATCGATCGGCGCCGGCGGTGCAGGCGGAGCCGCCAGCGGGTCGGCCGGCGGCGGAGCCAATGGATCGACGGGCGGCGGCGCAAACGGATCGGCCGGCGGCGCAGGAGGCGGGAATGCGAACGGATCCGGGGGCGGAGCCGGCGCAGGCGGCGCGTCGACGGCGCCGGGATCGGGCGCTACTTCGGGATCCGCCCAGGCAGCCGGGCTGCTGATACAGAATCCGGCGACCACTCCGGCCGCGAGGATCGCGCTGGCGAGTTTGCGTCTCGTCCGCTGCGACATGCGTCACCTCCAGTACTTTTCTGAAATCCAGTGTGGCATAGCGCCGGGACCCCATTAACCCTGGCGAGGCCGGGCAGACCCCTCAGTTCTCCCCGGCCTACGCCACTGACCTGGGGTTTGATCGCCGATGAAACGTCTGGCGTTACAGGATGTGATGTTTGCGCCGGTCGGCGGCTAGGACCGGACCAGGCGGGCGATGGCCGCCGAGGCCTCGGCCAGCTTGGCATCCGCTTCGGTCCCGCCTGCCGCGACGGCGTGCGTGACGCAGTGCCCGAGATGCTCGTCGAGCAACCCCAGAGCCACCGACTGCAGCGCGCTGTTGACGGCGCTGATCTGGGTGAGGATGTCGATGCAGTACTTGTCGTCCTCGATCATCTTGGCGATGCCGCGGACCTGTCCCTCGATCCGCCGCAAGCGTTTGGCGTAGTTGTCCTTCTGCGGCGAATAGCCGTGCTCACCGGCGTTCACGTCGTGCTGCTTTGTCTCATCCACGGTTCACCCCACCATCTGCTGCATCTGTTCTACCTGCGCCTGGCGCGTGGCCAGGATCGATTTCGCCAGTGTTCGGGCGTCGACGTTGTGTCCACCGGAGATCTCGGCCTGGGTCAGGTCGATCGTGGCCCGGTGCAGGCCGAGCATCGACTGCAACCACAGTGTGTCGAACTCCCGCCCGCGCAGCGACTCGAGGCGCGCACCGGTGGCCGCGTCCAGCGCACCGGGCGCCGCGGGTGGCCCGGCACCGTCGTTCCATTGCACCAGCAGCACCTTGACGGTCTGGTTCTCGCTCTGCTGCCCGGTGGCGATGGTGTTGGCCAGGGCGACCAGCTCGGTGCTGGACGAGCGGCTGGGGGCCAGCTTGGCCAACTGGATCGCCTGCTGCTGCAACTGCATCAGATCGGTGCCGAACGTGGCGTCCTCGGCGTTGCTGCCGGCCGGTGCCTCGGTGATCGCCGGGGTGTCGGTGCCCGGCGTCGCCGTGGGCGCGGGGGCCTCGCCGGAACAGCCGCTCACCACGGCGACCGCGAGCAGGGCCGCCGACAAGAGAACGCGCATGCCACCTACCTTACCGGGTACCCCGCGGGGGTATCCGGAAGTGGTTTGGGTCGGTAACGACCCCGAAGGCATACTTACCCAATGCCCTCAGACGCTCCTACTCCTGCTCACGACATCAAGCCCCGCAGCCGCGACGTCACCGACGGCCTGGAGAAGACCGCCGCCCGTGGCATGCTCCGCGCGGTCGGCATGGGGGACGACGACTGGGTGAAACCGCAGATCGGCGTCGGCTCGTCGTGGAACGAGATCACCCCGTGCAACATGTCGCTGCAGCGCCTCGCGCAGGCGGTGAAGGGCGGCGTGCACGAGGCCGGCGGCTACCCGCTGGAGTTCGGCACCATCTCGGTGTCCGACGGCATCTCCATGGGCCACGAGGGCATGCACTTCTCGCTGGTCTCTCGCGAGGTGATCGCCGACAGCGTCGAGACCGTCGTACAGGCCGAGCGCCTCGACGGCACGGTGCTGCTGGCCGGTTGCGACAAGTCGATCCCCGGCATGCTGATGGCCGCGGCCCGACTGAACCTCGCCAGCGTGTTCTTCTACAACGGCTCGATCATGCCGGGCGTCGCCAAGCTCACCGACGGCACCGAGAAGGAAGTCACGATCATCGACGCCTTCGAGGCGGTCGGGGCGTGCGCACGCGGACTGATGTCCCGCGAGGACGTCGACATCATCGAACGCGCGATCTGTCCGGGCGAGGGCGCCTGCGGCGGCATGTACACCGCCAACACCATGGCGTCGGCGGCCGAGGCACTGGGCATGTCGCTGCCGGGCAGCGCCTCGCCGGTGGCCATCGACAAGCGGCGCGACGAGTACGCACGCAAGTCCGGCGAAGCCGTGGTCGAGATGCTGCGCCGCGGAATCACCGCCCGCGACATCCTCACCAAGGAGGCGTTCGAGAACGCCATCGCCGTGGTGATGGCGTTCGGCGGTTCCACCAACGCGGTGCTACACCTGCTGGCCATCGCGTGGGAGGCCGGCGTCGAGTTGACGCTCGCGGACTTCACCCGGGTGGGACAGAAGGTGCCGCACCTGGCCGACGTGAAGCCGTTCGGCAGGCATGTGATGAAGCACGTCGACGAGATCGGCGGCGTCCCGGTGGTCATGAAGGCACTACTGGATGCCGGTCTGCTGCATGGCGATTGCCTGACCGTCACGGGAAAGACCATGGCCGAGAACCTCGCCCACATCGCACCGCCGGATCCCGACGGCAAGGTGATGCGCGCGATGAACAACCCGATCCACCCCACCGGGGGCATCACGATCCTGCACGGGACGCTCGCGCCGGAGGGCGCGGTGGTCAAGTCGGCCGGTTTCGACTCCGATGTGTTCGAAGGCA
>JAHFVC010000495.1 GCA_023264765.1 Mycobacterium sp.
ACACCAAAAAGGATGCCCGACGGCACCTGGCCGCCCGTGACCTACCAGGGCATGCCCGAAGGCGATGACTGGATGAACAACCTCCCGGCTTGGTATCACCACGGCGAGAGAGGGTTTGACCGCCGGATTATGGAGGAGCTCGCCGCCGCGGGTGTGCCGTGCTATACGGTCAACCAGCTCGCCGACCATGTCCGGTTCGTCCCGCAAGGGATCCCCATCTTCCTTGACTGGCTCACCCATCTGGAAGAACGCATCCCCGGTCCGGAAACCGATCACCGCAATGCCGTTCGTATCGGCCTGATCCGCGGCCTCGACGACATCGCCAACCGCGGCAACAGGGAATCCATCGACCTGCTGGCCGCTCAGCTCCGGCGCCGACCGCCGATACCCCGGCGGGCAGCGGACTGCGCGCAGTTCGCGCTCGCCCGCATCGCGACCGTCAAAGACTTCCCGACCATCGCGGCGCTGCTCGTGGAGATGCCGCCGGAGGTGGCACGCGGTGATTTCATCGAATACATGGGCCGGGTGAAAACCCCTGAGGCGCAAGAGATCGTCTTGACTTGGCTGGACACCGAATGGACATGGTTCGCGCTGCGGGCATTGATTGCGATGAAGGCCCGCGGCGTGCGTGAGCGGATCGCGCCTTACGTCGACGATGCGAACTCCGATGTGCGCAAGTACGCCAAACGTGCTTTGGAACGCTTGGCTGACTAGCCGGCGTGTCCACGCAGGACGCTATGGGGTCGGTTCTTTGTCGCGTTGATGATCGTGATGTCGACGGGCTGGCCTGCACCGGCGTCACGATCGTGGGCGGGCCGGTCGCGGCCAACCACGATGTCCGCCTGCACACGGCGGGCCTGCCCGTGTTGGGGGCGCCACCGAGGTCCACTACGCATCCGGTGATGTGGGGCGCGCGTGCGCTTCTTCAATCCGAGCGTGTGGCTAGGTGACTTTGCCGACCTGGTAAGTGCCGTGATCGTCGACGACGGTGACCTCTACGGAGTGCGGCGCACCGTTTACCGACAGGGAGCAGCGGAACTTGGTTCCCTGATCCCCCGAGGGGTCGTGCCCGTCGTTGCACGCCACCCCGCTGACGCCGCTGATGCCGTATCCGGTGTTCGGGTCGGTCAGGATGTGCTGCACGCCCTCTTGGACTTTGGACACGTTCAGCTGCCGCGTGACGAAAAAGCCGGGCTTCCAGAAGCCTGTGACACCGATCGCGGCGACAGCGATCACCGCGGCGCCGGCGGCGCCGATGAGCCAGACGGGGCGGCGCCGGCCAGAACGTGTCGCGATTACCGGGGTGAACTCGAAGCTACCCGGCGCAGGTTCGGCCGCTGCCGATTGCTGCGGGTGCAGGTAGCCCGGGTTGGGCGAGTAACCGGCGGGGGCGCCACTGGGCCCGGTGGGATACCCGGGTGCCGGCTGGTATCCGGCGCCCTGCGGGTAACCGCCGTACTGCTGCTGGTGGCCGCCGGCGGGCGGGTAGCCCGGAAACCCAGGGGCGGGTGCCGGTGACGGCGGTGTCGCAGATGGTGCGGCGGCTTCCCACGGCTGGGTGTAGTTGTCGGTGGGCCGGTGCACCACCGAGGTCGCCTCCGGGTCCACGTGTGGTGCAGGGTCGGCAGCTGCCGGCGCTGCAGCAGGCGGCGTCGCGGCTGCCGGTGGGGTGGCGACCGATGCCGGCGCGGATGGTTCGGCGGGAGCCGGTGATGCGGGCGTCGGCAGGGTGGCCGGTGGGCGTTGGATGTGGGTGGTCTGCTCGGGGTCGTCGATCGGCCACAGGCCTGTCGATTCGAATGCCACGGCCGGACCATTCTCCTGATTCGCGCCGCTGCTTCCCTGTTCTGGTGCGCTCATCGCACAGTCCCCTTACCTCGTACTCGGACCAGGCCCGAGTTCCCCCTGCGTGGTTGCCGTGTGAGCGGCCGCCGGTGTGTCGCCCCTAACTGTGGCATATGCCGGCGGCCGCTCGCGTGCGCGTTGCTGGTTAGCGTGGCCCGGCGATTTTCTGGCTTATGTCGCGGGCGATGGCCGATCCGGTGGTGCCGACGTTGACGGCGCAGGCCCGCACGTCGATCACGACGTTGCTGCTTGAGGTCATGGCGCGTTCACACTGGCGCGATCCCACAGCGGGCGGGGTAAGCACGATGGTGTTCACCCCGTCGGTGGTGGCCACGGCGCCCAAGGTGGCGTGGTCACTCTTGCCGCCGTTGGGGGTGATCGTGAGATCGGTGTTGGCGCAGCCTTGCCACTGGCTCGGTTGGCTGTCGACGAACGCTTTGGCGGCCTCTGGAGTGCGGAAGGTGCCCAGCGTCTGCACGAATTTGTGGGCGCCGGCACTGTCGTTGACGACCTGCTGAACGAAGCCGGTGAATCCGCTGCCACTCCACGCCTGTGAGGCGCCGGGGACGGCGGCGCCCGAGCATTTGAACGGGCTGACATCGATATCACTCATGGGCTGTTTGCCCAAGCCCACGGGCTGCATGTCGGCGCCCCCGAATCGCGTCGAGAGTGCGTCCGCTGTCGCCAGATAGGACTGCAGGTCGGCCGGGTCTACGGGCGCAGCGGCTTTCGGCGGCGCGCTGGGTGCGGGCGTGGCTGCGGCGCCGGGTCCTGGTGCGGCCGCGCTGGGAGCGGGTGCGCTGCTGGTGGCGGTGGTGCTCGGTGGTGGCGGGCTCGTGGTTGTGGCGCTGGAGGTGGCCGAGCTGGTGGTGGAGGACTGCCCAAGCAGTTTGTCTGAGATGGGTGTCCAGAAGTAGAACCCGGCGCCACCGACAGCCAGGACAACGACAACGGCCACCGCGGCGAGGATGCCCTTTTTGGAGCCGCCGGATTCGGTTGCCGGGGTGGGCATTTGGGGTGTTTGCGGCTGACCGTAGCCGGTGAATGGGGCGCCCGGCGCCTGCCCCGGCGGGGTGGGGGGAACCCATCCGCTGGGGCTCGGTTGGGCGGTGGGCTGCTGCCATGGCTGTGCCTGTGCGCCGGTCTGCGGGACAGCAGGTGGTACCGGGGCGGAAAACGGTGGCTGAGTGCCGGGCCAGGCGGACGTTTCTTCTGCGTCGCTGTTGCGGTCGTAGCTCATGGCGTTAGCTTGCCTTACGTCGGTGGGGTTCGGGTGCAGGAATGTGTGCGTCCCCCCGCCGGGGTGTTCACCGACGGGGGGAGCGGGGCTGGGCCTTAGGCCTTCTGGCTGGAAAGTTGATCGGAGAGCGCATTGGCCAAGGCCACGCCCTTGCCGTGCGCCGAGCCGGTGACGCACGCCATGACGTCGATGATCGCGTTGCCGTAGCCGGCGACCGCACGCTCGCAGGACTGACCGTCCTCGGCGTTGCGCTGCACGATCGACAGCACCGTCTTGTCGGCGTTGAGTTCGGGATCGCCCAGGGCCCACTTGCGCGGGCCTTCCGAGTCGTGTCCGGTGATCGTGACGCCGGCGCACGCCTTGAACTGCGCGACAGTGGCTTTCATCTGGGCGGCGACGTCCTGCTTGCCGGCCATGACCACGACGGCCTGGGTGATGCGAATCTCGTCCTTGGCGTCCGCCAGGATGTCCTTGACCACCGTGTCCGGTGTGGCCTTGTAGGCGCCGGAATCAGCCGGAGAGTAGGCGGCGATGCAGGACGATGGCGAAATGTCGGCCGCCCCGTCGCCCAGCTTGGACGAGGTCGAGATTTCCTTGAGGGGTCCGGTCCCCAGGGCCGCGGCGACCTGCTTGGGCGACAGCAACACCGACGCCGTGTCGCCGCCGCCGTTGGTGGTGTCACTGCCGGTGCTGTCATGGTTGCCGTTGCCGTAGCCGGTGAACGTCGGCAGCGGCGCGGACGGTGCGGCGGCAGCGGTACCGCCGGCCGCGGTGGCGGCCATGCTCGCCAGGACGGCGGCGGTGGCCAGGCGGACCACGGTGCCGCGGCCGGTGGCCT
>JAHFVC010000496.1 GCA_023264765.1 Mycobacterium sp.
TCGCGGGTGAGTCCGGCCGCGCTCGCCGGCAGTGCGGGCACCTCGGTGGCCAGGAACGTGCCCCCGTAGCGGCCTCGCTTGGACACCAGGTACCCGGCCTCGGCCAGCGACTTGATGGCCTCCCGCACGGTGTCGCGGCTGACGCCGAGCCGGGCGGCCAGTTCCCGTTCGGGCGGTAAGGATTCCCCGGGTTCGAGCACCCCGAGCCGGATGGTCTCCAGCAGTCGCCCGACGGTGTCCTCGAAGGCATTGCCGAGCCGCACCGGACGCAGCAGCGCACTGGTGGGCAGCGGATCGGACTCGGTGGACATGCCGCAGAACCTACAGCGGAGTCACGTAGTGGCCGCTGATGCCGCCGTCGACCAGGAACGTCGATGCGGTGATGAACGACGCGTCGTCGCTGGCGAGGAAAGCGACCGCGGCGGCCAACTCCTCGGGCTCGGCGAACCGGCCCACCGGCACGTGCACCAGCCGGCGCGCGGCGCGTTCGGGATCCTTGGCGAACAGCTCCTGCAGCAGCGGGGTGTTCACCGGGCCGGGGCACAGCGCGTTGACGCGGATGCCCTGGCGGGCGTACTGCACCCCGAGTTCCCGTGACATCGCCAGCACACCGCCCTTGGACGCCGTGTAGGAGATCTGCGAGGTCGCCGAACCCATCACCGCGACGAACGACGCCGTGTTGATGATCGAGCCCTTCTGTGCGGGCACCATGTGCCGCAGCGCGGCCTTGCAGCTGAAGAACACCGACTTGAGGTTGATGTCCTGCACCCGGTCCCACGCATCGATACCGGTGTGCTCGATGAGGTCGTCGTCGGGCGGGCTGATCCCGGCGTTGTTGAAGGCGATGTCGACCCCACCGTGCACCTCGAACGCGGTGTCGAAAAGGTGGTCCACCGCGCCCTGATCCGACACATCGACCTGGACGAAGGTGACGTTGAGGTCGTTGGCGACGGTCTGGCCGGCGGCCTTGTCGATATCGCCGATGACGACAATGGCGCCTTCGGCCCGCATGCGTTTGGCCGTCGCCAGCCCGATGCCGCTGGCGCCCCCGGTGATGACGGCGACCTTGCCGGCCAGTCGTTGGGTCAGATCCATCTACAGCTCCTCTACTGCGAAAAAGACGTTCTTGGTCTCGGTGAAGGACAACGGCGCATCGGGTCCGAGCTCGCGGCCGAGGCCGGATTGTTTGAAGCCGCCGAACGGGGTGGTGTAGCGCACCGACGAATGGGAGTTCACGCTGAGGTTGCCGGCTTCCACCCCGCGCGAGACCCGCAGCGCCCGTGACACGTTGTCGGTCCAGATGGATCCCGACAGCCCGTAGGAGGTGGCGTTGGCCAGCGTGACGGCATCTGCTTCGTCCTCGAACGGCAGCACCGTCACGACCGGGCCGAAGATCTCCTCGGTGACGGTCCGGTCGGTGCGTCCCGGCGTGAGCACGGTGGGCGGGAACCAGTAGCCAGGTCCGGCAGGCGCCGATCCCCGGAAGGCCACCGGCGCGTCATCGGGTACGTAGGCGGCCACCGATTCCCAGTGCGGCTTGGACACCAGCGGTCCCATCTCGGTGTCGCGGGCGGTCGGGTCGCCGACCACCACGCCTTTGACCGCGGGTTCCAGCAGTTCCATGAATCGGTCGTAGACATTGCGCTGCACCAGGATCCGGCTGCGTGCGCAACAGTCCTGCCCGGCGTTGTCGAACACCCCGTACGGCGCGGTGGCGGCGGCCCGTTCCAGATCGCAGTCGTCGAAGACGATGTTGGCGCTCTTGCCGCCCAGCTCCAGGGTGACGCGTTTTACCTGCGCGGCGGCCCCCGCCATCACGCGGGTGCCGACCCGGGTGGAGCCGGTGAACACCACCTTGCGCACGTCGGGGTGGGTGACAAAGCGCTCGCCCACCACGGCGCCCGCACCGGGCAGTACCTGGAACAAGTCGGGGTCCAGTCCGGCCTCGACCGCCAACTCCCCCAGCCGGATCGAGGTCATCGGCGTCCATTCGGCCGGCTTGAGCAGCACGGCATTGCCCGCGGCCAGCGCCGGGGCGAAACCCCACGCCGCAATCGTCATCGGGAAGTTCCACGGGGTGATGACGCCGATCACGCCGAGGGGTTCGTGGAACGTCACGTCGAGTCCACCGGCCACCGGAATCTGCTTGCCCGACAACCGCTCCGGACTGGCCGCATAGTAGGTCAGTACGTCACGCACGTGGCCGGCCTCCCATTCGGCCTGGCCGATCGGGTGCCCGGAGTTGGCCACCTCGAGGGCGGCCAGCTCACCGATGTGGGTATCGACGATCGCCGCGAAGGCCCGCAGTCCCGCGGCCCGTTCGGCAGGCGCCAGCCGCGCCCAGCGGCGCTGGGCGCTCACCGCGCGCCCCACGGCGTCGTCGACGGCGGCCTCGTCGACCAGGTCGACGCTGCGCAGCACCTCCTCGGTGGCCGGGTTGATGACCTGCGTCGTGCTCATGAAACCCTTTCCGTCGCATACTGGGTGGCCGCGTGCACCAGTCCCGCGAACAGACGCAGGTCGTCGAGGCGCTCCTCGGGGTGCCACTGCACCGCCAGCACGAACTGTTCGCCGGGCAATTCGACGGCTTCGATGACGCCGTCTGCGGTGTCCTGGGCGCTGATGATCAGTCCGTCGCCGAGCCGATCGATGGCCTGGTGGTGGTAGCACTGCGCGTCTGAGGACTCACCGATGAGCGCGGCCAGGCGCGTGCCCGGCACGGTGTGTACGGCCGAGGTCGAGAACACGGCGTTGCCCTGTTGGTGGCGGGTGTGGCCCAGCACGTCGGGCAGGTGCTGGTGCAGCGTGCCACCGAGCGCCACGTTGAGCACCTGAGCGCCGCGGCAGATGCCGAGCACCGGCATACCGCGGCGCAGCGCCTCCGCAACCAACTCGAACTCCCAGGCGTCGCGGGGTCCGACCGGCTCATCGGTGGCGGAATGCCGTTGCTGGCCATAGCTTTCCGGGTTGACGTCGCGCCCCCCGGTGAGGATCAGCCCGTCGAGGCCGTCGAGCACCCGCGGGGCCACGACCTCGTCGATCAGTTGAGGTGGCAACAGGACCGCCGTCCCGCCACCGAGATTGACGCCCTCGATATAGATGGCAGGCAGGAAACTGGCCTGCACATCCCACACCCCGGTCTGCGCCTGCTGCAGATACGTGGTCAGGCCGATGACGGGAACCCGCTCAGAGGCGCTCAAACCCGCGTCTCCTCTCCCAGTCCGTGACAGCCGAATTGAAGGCCGTCAGTTCCACCCGCGCATTGTTGAGGTAGTGGTCGACGACGTCGTCGCCGAACGCCGCGCGGGCGACCGCCGAACCCTCGAACAGGTCGGCGGCTTCCGCGAGCGTGGTGGGCAGCCGCTGCGCACCGCCGGTGTAGGCATTGCCCGTGCATGCCTCTTCGAGCTCGAGATTCTGCTCGATGCCGTGCAAGCCACCGGCGATCAGCGCGGCGACAGCCAGATACTGGTTCACATCGCCGCCGGGCGCGCGACATTCCATCCGCATCCCGTGGCCGTGCCCGACGACCCGCAGCGCGCAGGTGCGGTTGTCCATGCCCCAGGCGACCGCCGTGGGGGCGAAGCTGCCGTCGGCGAAACGCTTGTAGGAGTTGATGTTCGGGGCGTAGAACAGCGTCATCTCGCGCAGTGTCGCCAACTGGCCCGCCACGAAACTGCGGAACATCGCCGACATGCCCAGTTGGTCGGCGTCGTCAGCGAACACCGCCGCACCGTCGGTGCCCCGGAAAGACAGATGGATGTGGCAGCTGTTTCCTTCGCGCTCATCGTATTTGGCCATGAAGGTCAGGGATTTGCCGTGCTGGTCGGCGATCTCCTTGGCACCGTTCTTGTAGATGGTGTGGTTGTCGCAGGTGACCAGCGCGTCATCGTAGCGGAAGGCGATCTCCTGCTGGCCCAG
>JAHFVC010000220.1 GCA_023264765.1 Mycobacterium sp.
AACTGGCGTCGCGGCGACGTGCTGCCCACCCTGCCGGCCGGCCAACAGCCCATGACGCGGGCGCGTACCGCCGCGTGGCTGCTCGCACGCCTGGTCGGCAAGTACGGCTGGGAGATCCAGCACCTCGGTGAGGACATCGCCGGTGGGGGATTCATCGCCAACATCCCCGGCGACGTGCAAGCGATCTTTCCGGCGTCCATGGAGTACGACGGCACCGCAGCGGCCGCCCTGGCGCGGATGCTGCCGCAGGTCCCGGCCCGCGAGTTGCGTGTGCTCGCGCGCCTGGACTACCGGGCGCTCTGGGCGGCAGGACAAGCGGGGAGCGGTCGACGATGACCACGCCCGCCGCTTTGGCTGTTCCCGCGTCCTGGGTGCCGGACTACCTGCACGGCTCGCTGCGGCACTGGGATCCACCCAGCGCGCCGCAGTGTCGCTGCCAGCGCTACGAGGGCACGTCGGTCATCCACTGCGTCGGGCGGCTGCAGCACCTGCTCGACGTCGCCTTCGGTCGGCCGCCGCGGTCCCGCTGCGGGGTGCGCCTCATCCAGGCGACGCCGACGGCACTACTCGAGGACGGCGCACCGCTGTGCCCGGCGTGCGCGGCCATCACCCATCCCCCCGCGGTCCAGGTCGAGATCTTCAACCACCGCGCCGACGAGCATTCGACGCCACGATGAGCAGCCACCGCCTGGATCCCGAGCTGGTGCGCAAGCATCTGCTGGCCGTCCTACCCGAAACCGGCGGAGTCCTGACCACCGCTGAGATACGCCAACTGCTGGTGCGCTGGGCGCCGGGACTGGTCAACGAAACCGTCTACCGCAACCTCCTCGTCCTCGAACACCGCGGCGAGGTCCGTCGCCTGCGCCGGCCCGGCCGCCGCCACGTCGCCTGGGCCATTGCCACCCCTGACCCGCACCCGTGAAGAAGGCACCCCGATGACCGCACCGCACCCGGCCGCCCCCTACGTCCTGGCCGTCCCCGTCACCGACCTGTTCGTCGACCACACCTACCAGCGGCCGCTGGATCCCCAGCGCGTGCGCACCATGACCGAATCGTTCGACCCCAGGCTGCTCGGTGTCATCGAGGTGTCCGACCGAGGCCCCGAACACCACCCCCGCTACGCGGTCATCGAAGGCCAACACCGCTGGGCCACAGTGACATCCCGCGATCCACGCGCCTCCATGGCCGCCCGAGTCCACAGCGGCCTGTCCGTCGCCGAAGAGGCCGAACTGTTCCTCGGCATCGACGTCCACCGCCGGCGGCTGAGCACCTGGAACCGGTGGAAAGCCCGCCGCGCCCAGCACGATCCTGACGTCGCCGCAATCGAGGCCACCGTGGCCCGGGTGGGCCTGCGTGTCGACGACGCACCCAAGGACGGACACATCAGGTGCACCGCCATGCTGGAGAAGGTCGCTCGCAGCCGCGGCGGACACGCCCTGCTGCGCGACAGCCTCAGACTGCTACACGACACCTGGGGCCCCCAGCAGAGCGCCTACGACGCCCCGATGGTCGGCGGAATGGCCGTGCTGCTCGACGCTTTCGGAGACGACGAACAGTTCGAGTGCGACATCCTCGTTGACGCGCTGATCGACCTCGCCCCCGAGCGGATCGGCGCCTTGGCGCGCGCCAAGAAGTCCAACGGCAAGCACGGTGGCGGAGCGCTGCCCAAGTTCGTTGCCCTCACCTTGCATGAGCGCTACAACCTGCACCGGCCCGCCGGCGCCCGTCTGATCATGCCGTCGAGCTTCCGCGGTGTCCTACGACCTGCCGCGGCCACTGCGCGGCCGGCGGCCGCCGCCGCGGCAGCTGCATAACCAGCGGGACCTGTCGTCGTACCAGCTCACAGTGTTGCGTGGAGCGGCGGCGACGGAAACGGCCCGGTCGGCCGGTACTCACCGGATGACGGCACAGGAAGGAGACACGCGATGGGCAAGACCGCCAGCGCTGCGCACCCGGGCCGCCCCCAGTGCGTGCTCCCCAGCTGCGGCAACCACGTCGAGCGCTGGGGTCAGCCCTGCCAGGACTGCCGCACCGCGTTCGGCCCGCGCCTGCGTCCCACCTACGTGCCCGCCATGACCCGCGAGCAGATCGCCGAACGCGATCGCGACGTCGAGCGTGTCCTGGCCCTGCGCCGGCAGGTGCGCGCAGACCACCCCGCGACGGACGACCCGCCACGACCGCGAAGGAGGAGCGCATGACCGCCCTCGATCACCGACCCGCTCAGGTCAGCGAACGCTCCGCCGACAGCGACTACGGCAGGCTGCCCCCACACGACGAGAGCGCCGAGCAATCCGTGCTGGGTGCCATGCTGCTCAGCAAGGACGCGATCGCTGATGTGCTCGAAGTTCTGCAGCCCGGCGATTTCTATAAACCCCGCCACCAGAGCATCTTTGACGTCATCCTCGATCTCTATGGCCGCGGGGAGCCGGCCGACGCAGTAACCGTCGCCGCCGAACTCGATCGACGCGGCAGCCTGCGCCGCGTCGGGGGAGCGCCCTACATTCACACCCTGCTGTCGGTGGTCCCCACCGCGGCCAACGCGAGCTACTACGGGCGCATCGTGGCCGAGAAGGCGACGCTGCGCCGCCTCGTCGAAGCCGGCACCCGCGTTGTTCAGTACGGCTATGCCGGCGCCGAGGGGGCCGAGGTCGCCGAGGTCGTCGATCGCGCCCAGGCCGAGATCTATGACGTCAACAACCGCGACCGCCGCGAGGACTATGTGGCGTTGGCCGACCTGCTGCAACCGACGATGGATGAACTCGACGAGCTGAGCAGCAACGGTGGCCTCGCCCGCGGTGTGCCCACCGGGTTCTTCGAACTCGACGAGCTGACCAACGGGCTGCATCCCGGCCAAATGATCACCGTCGCGGCGCGGCCCGGTGTTGGAAAGGCGCTGGCGCTCAACACGTCTCTGCCGACTCCGACCGGCTGGACCACGATGGGTGAGGTCAAGGTCGGAGACCAGCTGCTCGGCGCCGACGGTCATCCCACCCGGGTGGTCGCCGCAACCGAGGTGCTCTACAACCGGCCCTGCTACGACGTCGAGTTCTCCGACGGCACCGTCATCACGGCCGACGAGCAGCACCAGTGGACCACCCGGCGCGGGACCCTGATCACCGCGCAACTGTGTGTCGGCGATGCGCTGCCCACCGCCGCGCCTGTCGAGCTGCCTGAGATCGCCACCCAGGCCGACGACCCGTACACCGTCGGCTGCTGGCTGGCCGGAGACCGAAGCGTCGCACTCAACGGCGACGACACGGTGGTGTCCCGATACCTGCGGGGGTCACTACGCCAACGCCGCGCCATGCTGCGCGGGCTGCTGCAGGCCAGCCACATCACCGGCGGGCCCGGAGACAGCTTCACCATCGAGGCGGCCTGGCGTCTGCCCGAGAACCGCACCCTGGCCGTGGACCTGCTCAACACCCTGGGCTACGTCGTGGCCCCGGAGTGGCCCGGCGCACCGATCCACGTCGTGGCCGGCGACCGCACCGTCACCGCCGTCCGCGCCCGCGCCAGTGTGGCCGTACGGTGTGTGCAGGTCGACAACGCCGACCACCTCTATCTGGCCGGCAACGGCATGGTGCCGACCCACAACTCCACGCTGGCATTGGATTTCATGCGGTCCTGCTCGATCCAGCACCGGATGGCCAGCGTCATCTTCTCGCTGGAGATGAGCAAGTCCGAGATCGTGATGCGGCTGCTGTCCGCCGAAGCCAAGATCAAACTCGCCAGCATGCGATCCGGGAAAATGAGTGACGACGACTGGACGCGGCTGGCCAAGAAGATGAGCGACATCAGCGAGGCTCCCCTCTACATCGACGACTCACCCAACCTGACAATGATGGAGATCCGAGCCAAGGCCCGCCGCCTGGCGCAAAAGGCCGATCTGAAACTGATCGTCGTCGACTACATGCAGCTGATGACCTCCGGCAAGAAGGTGGAGAGCCGTCAGCAGGAGGTCTCGGAATTCTCCCGCACACTCAAACTGTTGGCCAAGGAACTCGACGTTCCAGTCGTGGCTATCAGCCAGCTCAACCGCGGACCGGAACAGCGAACAGACAAGCGGCCCATGGTTTCTGACCTTCGCGAGTCGGGCAGCATCGAACAGGATAGCGACGTCGTAATGCTGCTGCACCGCCCGGACGCCTTCGAACGTGACCACCCGCAGGCCGGGGAAGCAGAGATCATCATCGGCAAGCACCGCGCAGGACCCTGCCGATCAATCACCGTCGCCAGCCAACTCCACATGTCGAAGTTCGCCAACATGGCCAGAGGTGACTACAGCGTCGAACCGCCTACAAGAGCGGCAAATTGGTGATCAAAACAAGATCAAAGCCGCGTTATGCGCGTAGCCTACAGCAAACCAGAGGGGAGGGGAAGGCGTCATGAGCGTCTATGACACCGCCTGCCTGATCACCGGTGTGAGCCTGGCCAACATCGACGCAACCGCGGTGTTGCTGCGTCGCACCGCTGACGGCCACTACCATCCCCTCTCGCTCGGCACCTACGGCTTCTACGACGGGTACGGATGCCTCGACGCGATCACCGCAAACCACCACACCGAAGCACTAACAGCATTCGCGTCCAACGCGTTTCGAGCCGGTCGTTTCCACGCTCACGACTACACCCATGCCGGCGATCCGCACTGGTTCGATCCCGACATCGCGATCGAATCACTGCTCTATCTCTGCGAGCGGACCACCACCTGCTCGGACCTCTACGGCGGCACCTACCCGCCATGCACCATGCTCGACGGCGACCCAGTAGTCCTGACGATGATCGCCCAGCCCGTCTGGGACGCCATCACCGCATCCCGCCGGCCCGGCCGCCGAAACCTCGCCGCCATGGCCTTTGGTGCCGGCCTGCCCACCGCCACCGAGATCTACGGGCCCGACCTGAACGGGCCCCTCCAGGAGCAGCTACGCCAACTCGCGGTGATCTCCCACTTCATCGCCACCCATCCGCCGCTGCGGTGGGCGCCGCCAGGAGAACCCGGACAGCGCTATCCGCGCGGCGCCGGCCGCCAGTTCAGTGTCGAGGAACGACGACAGTTCCTCGACGACGCACGCCGCGACTACCGTGCGGACGACACCATCCAGAGTGCCCTCGACGTGTACATCAAGGCCGTGGATTAGCAAGCGGCACAACCGTGTCACGAGTTATGTGCCTGCAGGAGGAAGACACCGTGGCTAAGAGGCTCACCATCAAGCTGCCCGACCCGGGACTGCCGGCGGATCACCACCGCGACGATCAGGTGGTGTTCTACCACGGTCACCACGGCGAGTTCCTCGTCAACGGGAAGGTGACAGACCAGCCCCAGTCCTCCGCGATCACGGACGAGAACGGCAAGACCTACACGGTTAAGGCGCTGCGTGAACTGGCCCATGCAGCGCTCGCGGCGACCGATGCCGCTGAGGCCCTCGGATGCCCAACCGACTAATAGGGGCCCGCGTCACCGTGGGAGCATCGAGATGATGGCCGCCGCGCCCGTAGGCTTGGGCGGCCGCAGGGCGCCGTAGGCGGCGCTTGTGAGGCCGCCGACGACCGCACCGGAGACTGCGCCGGCGGGCGGTAGCCCGAGCAAGGTGCTGCTTCCGTATCCAAGGGTTGCGCCGAGAGAGACTCGCGCCGCCTGCTCCAAGGCAAGGTCTTTTAGGACTCGGGAGCGTTTCGTGGCTCGGTTAACTGCAGCGGCCATGGGTAGCAGCAGGTCTTCGTAGACCTCCTTGGCGTCTGCCTGGAACCCACTGTCAGTGCATGATGTGTTGATCTGTCGTGCGGCACCGCGCAGCGCCGCTCTCCACTCCGCGAACGACTCCTCTTCGCTGTGAATCTTCACGAGCGTCTCGGCGGGAGCGCCTGCGAATATCGGTAAGTCGACTGTAAGGAGGCTAGCGGCAACAGTTTCCGATGTGCTCATTGAACCGTCCGGTGTGGTGCGGCCGTCGAGATAGGCGAGGTAGTGCCAGTGGTGGGCCTGTGTCGGGATCAGCGTTGCGTCGTTCAATAGCGCAGTGCGCCGGGCGTCACGCAGATACCAGGGTTCGGCGGGGTGGAGACTGCTGGCCTCCTCGTCGCTGAAACCGCTTCGGAGCAAGTGCTGGTGAAACCCCTCATCCGTTCGTTCCATCTCATCATCGGGATCGTCCGAAATAGGAGTCAGAACAAGGATTCCCGCGTCGATGAGCGGTTTTACCTTCAACATCAGATCGAGACTCGTCATGCACCGCCGGGCCAGTACTTCAGGCGTTGCCTCTGGGTCGAAGGGGCCTGCCATGTGCTGTTCGAACGAGAGTGGGTCCTGCTCAACGAACTCGTCTGCGTAGAGCAACATGGTCATCTCGACGCGGCGGATCCACCTGATGGTGCTTGCGTCGCTATCGTCCAAATAGTTCTCTGTATCGCGGTCGGTCAGAACAACCGTCGAGCAGGGAAATGGGCTCCACCCGCGGAACGCACGCAAGTTCGTGATCAGACGGATCCTGTCCGGCCGCCGCGCGGGAGCCTGCCGGTCTTGGTACTCCTCAAGAATCAGGTTGCGCAACTGGTGCGCGGCCATTCCCGAAAAATTCCCCTCTCGCTTCACAAGGGCAAAGTGATCGAGGATGGCGCTGAGCTGAGGATCGTTGCTTGACGGGGTAATTGGAATCTCCTCGGCTGAGTCGGTCAGCGTCGCCAGACGTGAACGCGATCTGTCTTCAACGGAGCATCCTCGGGGCCCTTGACGTACGGGGCGATCCACTTGGGTCGGCGGTCGGCGTGATTGGGTCCGCAGGCCTGCTGGCGCCAGTGGCCACCAACCCACCATCGGTGCCGGTACTTGCGGTCAGCCGATGATCCGTCGTGTTCGCGCTGCGGGCTCATCGGACGGCGCAGTTCGATAATGCTCACCCGGTCCGGGCTCGGCGAATCCGCGGCCGGCTCTTCAGGGCGGCTCCGCGGCGCGTCGTCGAAGACACGGGTGGCAGTGACGGTGGGCTGACCCATCAGCAGCCAGGCCGCGCCGATGACACTGACCAACGGAGACGCGTCAGCGTCGCCCGCGACCTCGGCGGTACGCGGGACCAACGGCTGCACCATCAGGGTCGGGTTGGTTGCCCACAGCGGCGACGACACCTCGTAGGGGGCGATCAGCGCGGGATTCTTGGCCAGCCGCGATAGCGGCTGCAGCTGAAGTACTCCGTCAGGTCGCGACCACCACCACAGCCCGTCCCAGGGAACCTCGGTGGGGTCCGTTGAGCTCAACGCATTCCACGGGACGCTGCCGGCCGGCTTGGCCCAACACAGCACTCCCGTGGGAGCGGGGGCGGCGATCGCGGGCGTCCACTCGGGGAGGGAGTCGGCGGCGTCGAGCGCGACGTCCACCATGTCGCGGGAAACCCAGTACAACTCTGCGCCGCGGATCGCGTCGGCCTCGGCGCTCATCTGGCTCAGCGACTCGGCCAGCTTGGCCTGCAGCCGCTGCAGCCGCCGGGCGCCCTCGCCGGAGGCGTCGGAAGGTTCCGCCAGCGCTGCGGACTGGCGTTCGACGAGGGTGTCCAGGGCGTTGCACCACTGCCGGCGCATATCGGGCACGCAGTTCGGCGCCCACGGAAGGCTCTTGCGTTTCACCATGGCGTGTCTCCTTGCGCCCACACCGGCTGCCTCACAGCAGCGAGCGTAACCGGCATAGAGGCGCGCTCAGGCCTGGGGACGTGGCGTCCGTGCAGGTCCATAGCGGTGGACGAGGGTGTGGGGCTGCGCGGTCGCAGCCCCACACCCCAGGGTCAGGCGGCCTGCTCGCCGCGCGGGCCGGTCTCGGCGTCGAGGATCTCGGCCTTGATGGTGGCGCTGACCTCGGCCAGCTCGACCTCCGCGGCGACCAGTTCGGCCGGGGCAGACAGGTCGGTGCCGGCGGCCGCGGCGCGGGACTGCGCGGCACGATTGCGAGCATCCTGCGCGCGGGCGGCGGTGGTGGCGGCCTCGTCGGCCGCGCCATCGAGCCACCCGGTGATCACCTGGTGAGACCACGCGGCGACGGCCTCGGCGCCGCGGCGGCGCACCTTGGCGGGCAGCATCAGTGTCCACAGCGTCCGGTAGCCGAAGCTCGCCTGCAGGTGTTGGTCCCCGTGCTCGGAGACGATCTCTACCAGCAGGGGGCCGCTGGACCAGCGGGCGCGGTGACCGTTGCCGCTTACCGCGGCCTCGGCGCAACGCGACAGGTCCAGGGTGGCCAGCTGCGGGCGGTACTCGACCAGCTCGGCGAGACGTTCGGCACGCGACTGCAGAGTATCCGCGCGGCGCTCGGACTCGGTGGCGGCGTGCAGTGCGGCGTTGACGTTCTGCCGTGCGGTCAAGTGCGTCAGGCGCAGCTTGCGGACGGTGACCTGCAGCTCGTGCTGGCGCAGCAGCAGCGAGTTGCCGGCGGCCGCGGCCTTCAGCTCCCCGAAGCTCAAGGTGCCGTCCCCGCCCAGGTCCTCGATCTCGCGCACCTCGCTATCTGCGCGATAGAGCTGTTCGAAGCCGCGGCTCTTACGCTCGGCGAGCTGGAACATGTAGGCGTCGAAAGAGCCCTGCACCGCGTAGCAGTAGATGTCGATGTCGTCGTGCAGGTTGCCGGTGCGCACACCGCGGCCGTTGCGCTGATCCCAGTCCCGAGCGGTCCACGTCGGGTCCACGTGGTGCAGGGCGACCATGCGGTTCTGAATGTTGGTGCCCACACCCACTTTCGGCGTCGATCCGAACAGCACTGAGACACGGCCGTCGCGGCATGCGGCGAACAGCGCTTCGCGCGCTTTCGAGCTGGTCGCCTCATGGATGAACCGGATCCGGTCGGCCGGAACACCTCGGGCGATCAGGCCGTCGCGGATCCTGCCGTAGCTCTGTGCGTCGCCAGGGTGTGGTGTGCCCAGGTCGCACAAGACCAGCTGAAACGCTCCCGGCGCAGGTGAATTCGGGTACACCGCATCTCGGGTGCGGTGATAGATCGCCGCGACGTTCTCGGCGACGGCCTCCAGTTTCGGGGCCACCTCGGCGAACCCGACCAGGTTGGGATCCAGCGCCACCTTGCGGCCGTCCCCGCAGATCGCCAGCATGTTGTCCGCATCCGGTTGGACTCGCCGGGCCCGCAGATCGTCGGCACGCTTGACCAGTGTGGTCATGAACGCGCGAGTGTTTTCCGTGGGCTGGACGACGACGGTGTGCTGGTGCGGTGTCGGCAGTGTCAGGTCGGTCATCGAGCTGCGCACCATCGACATGAACGCCCCGATCATGGTCCTGAGTTCGGGCACGTTCTGGATCACCACGGGGCGGCGGTGGCTGCGGAAGCCCGAGCCGTCCGGGCTGACCTCCACGAGGGTTTCGTAGCGGACGAACTGAGCCGCCCAGGCGTCGAAGTGGCCCAGTCCCGAGTCTGTCAGGCGGTCAGGGTCGCAGAACCGTTGCCAGACAAACGCTTCGGCGAGCGTGTTGGTGTAGGGGGTGCCGGTGAACAGGCTCGCGTGCGGGCGAGAGGGATTGGCGCGGCGCAGCATCGACAGCTTCAGGAGCAGGTCGGTGGCGCGTTTGGAGGCGCCCATGCTGAACCCTTCCGCGCGCGTGGTGATCGGGAGCCGCCGAAACCGATCGGCCTCGTCGACGGCCAGGTAGTCGATGCCGAGCATGTCGAAGGTGATCGCGTCGTCGTCAGTGGCGACATCGCGCAGTCGCTCGATGCGGCCCTCCAGCGAGCGCACGGCCGCGGCGATGCGCTTACCGTTGTTGCCCTGGCTGCGCTTGTAGTCCTCCAGCTCGGCGAGCTGGTCGTCGAGCCATTCACGTTCCACCTCGGCAGGGACCGGCATGGAAGCGAACGTCTCGTGGGTCATGATCACCATGTCCCAGTCGCCGGTGGCGCAGCGGGCGGCGAACAACCGCCGGCCGTATCGGGTCAGGTCCTCGCGAGTGACCACCAAAATCTTGCCCGCCGGGGCCGTCTGCAGGGCCTCTCTCTGGGCTTGCTCAATGAGGTGGTTGGGCACGATATAGAGCGGACGGTTGGCAATCCCGAACTGCCGCAACGTCATGCACAACGCGATCGCAGTACGGGTCTTGCCCAAACCCACGGAGTGGGCAGCGAACGCGGCGGGGATGGACAGGGCGCGATCGACGAAATCGCGCTGCCAGGACCACAACTGTAAATCGTCGGCCAGGGCAGGGAAGGTCAGGTACGAGCCGTCATCGCGGCGCAGTACATGGGAGTTCATCGCCTGGTTGTAGCGATCGAGAAGGCGCTGCTCGCGTTGCGGCGACTCCCACACCCACAGTGAGAAACGCTGCTCGATGGCCGTCAATGCCGCCTGTGCGGCCTCGGTCTCGTCGGCGTTGCGCACCCGACGGGTCGTGCGGGCCGCGGGGTCGTACACCTCGTCATAGACGGTGGGGGAGCTGCTGTTCAAGCCTGCCTGCAACAGGTCGAACGCAGACTTGCGGGTCGTGGTGTAGGTGATCTTGGCATCGGGGGAGATGTTGTGGGCGTTGCCCCCGACCTCCCAGGCCGCTAGAGGAGCGATGTGGTGGACCCTGACCCAGGATGCGCCGAACACCTCACGGCAGAAGTCCTCGATGTCACCGGCGGCCACCCACGGGGAGCCCAGCTCGATGCGCACCTCATCGCGGCCCAGCCAGCGCGGCTGAACCTGTTGCAGCGCCGACACATTGCGTTCGTAGGACGCGTCGGTTGCTGCGGCCGCCAGAGCGTCCTGCAACTTGGTCCGGACGTCGCCGCACAGGTAGTCGCGGGCGGTGTGCACCCGGCCGGTGGCCGGATCGCGGTAGGCCAGGTCGCCGAGGGCGGCGAACGCGGCCTCGGCTGTCGGCAGTCCCAGGAGTTCGGCAATCCGGGCCAGGTCCAAGCCGCGGCCCTCACCGAGGGAGACGGCCATGGCCTCCCCGGCGCTGTCGGCCCGGGTCACCGGAACAGGTCGCCGGTTGACTCGCCGCTGCAGGATGGCCGCCGGCGCGGCGTCCCCGGTCTCCTGATCGAAGCGCTCCAGCGCGAACACCAAAGCGGAGTCCGGGTCGCCCCGGAACCCCGACATGGGCGGCACGCGCCAGCTCAGCTTGGGCAGGCCGGTGTCGGGGTCGGTCTTGCCCTCGACCAGTGTGCCGCGGTTGAGCGCGCCGAAGCGCTCGACGTAGGACAGGTAGGACTCACGGCAGAGGGCGCGCAGCGGGTCCAGCGCCGCGTCAGGGGTGTCCCAGTTGGCCTCTGCGGTCACTAGGTGTTCTTCACGGGTAGGTTGTGAACGCGTAGGCGCTCGATTGGTGTCATTCCGCCGATGCCGGTGTGGGGTCGGTGGTGATTGTAGTGATGCAGCCAGTGCTGGTAGGTTCCGGCG
>JAHFVC010000221.1 GCA_023264765.1 Mycobacterium sp.
AGACGTAGTACAGCCCGCCCGGAAGGGTCAGGGTGGAGCCGATCGTCGTCGCGGTAGTCAGATCGATGGCAGTGACCTTCGTGGTGTTACCGGACACCGTGAATGCGAGGGCGCGGTTCGGCTCGGTCGTCAGCGTGACCCACGTCCACGTACTCCCGCTGAAGGTCAGGGTCTTCCCGATCTGAGCGCCGGTCACGGCGTTGTACACCGACAACTTGGAGGTCGTGTCGGTATCGGCGAGGACGGTGACCCTGCTGTCGTCGCTGATCTGTACGTAAGCCCCGTAGGTGCCGGTGAACGTCCGGATGGCACCCAACTGCGCGCCGGTGTCGGTGTTGACGATCGCGACGCGGGTGGTGTAGTTGCCCTTGCTGTCAACGACATTGGTGAAGTACGCGGCCCGGTTGCCGGCAGCCACGAGGTTGGAGTCGCCCACGTAGGTGGCTGGCGCCCCGGTGAGGACGATGGTGCCACCGACTTGAGCGCCGGTCGCCGTGTTGAGCAGCGAGATCCGGGTGCTGTAGCCACCGCTCGCCGATCCGGTGACCGTGGTCAGGTAGCCGCGGCTGTCGTCGTCGTTGAACAACGGCGTCAGGTAGGTATCGGTGTCCTCGACGTTGAAGATGACCGTTCCAGTCAGGTTCAACGTCGACCCGATCTGCGCCCCGGTGGTGGTGTTGATCACCGCGTAGTTCGTCGTCGTGCCGGTCGGCGCCGTGGTCACCACGGCGCGAGTCCCGTTGGCCACCAACTGGATCGGTAGCGGCAGGTGGCCGCTCGTCGGGTCGAAGCCGATCGGAGGACCCGCAACGGTGACCGCGGTGCCAACCTGCGCCCCCGTGGCCGTGTCGATCACGATCACGCGAACCGCTGTCAGGTCGGCGTTGTATCCGGTGACGATGGCACGCGTGCCGGCATCGTTGAATTGAGCGGGCAGGATGGTGGTCGTGCCGGCGACGCTGACCGGCGAAGCACCGACCTGGGCTCCGGTCGCCGCGTTGTACACCGAGATGTAGGTGGTGTTCACGCCGGCGTTGTAGGCAGCGGTATTGACCACCAGCTTGCTGCTGTCACCGCTCAGCTGCGCGGCGCCAAGTCCCGCCGCCGACAGCGTGGCACCGACCTGATCGCCGGTGGTCAGGTTCAGCAGCACCACCTCGGTGTCCACGCCTGCCGGACTGTAGGCAAAGACAGCGCGGGTGCCGTCGTTGCTGATCTGGATCGGGTTGTACACGGCGCCATTGACCGAGGTGGTGGCGCCGAGTTGCGTCCCGCCGGTGGTCTCGATGATCGTGATCGTGGCGAGGTCATCAGAAGATCCGCCGATGGTGGTGACGACGATCCTGCTGCCGTCGGCGTTGAGGTCGACCGACACGGGCGACAGATCGCCGATGAGGTCGCTTCTGTTCTGGGTGCCGACGAAGGTCCGGGCGGCGCCAAGCTGCGCGCCGGTGTTCATGTTCACCACGGTCACCCGGGTCACGGCATCGCCTGAAGCGTTCTCGCCGTCGATGCTCAGAATCGCCCGAGATTGATCGGCGTTGTACTGCAACACATCGTCCACGTAGCCGTAGCCCGCCAACGTCAGGGTGGTACCCAATTGCGCACCGGTGCCGGCGTTGATGACCGCCAGCCGGGTGGACTGGCTGCCGTCGAGTTCATCGACCGATGTGGCCACCAGCGCACGGGTGGCGTTGTCGCTGAAAGTGATCCAGCCCTCCTGGCCCGTCACCTGCACCGCGGTGCCGATCTTGGCACCCGTCGTCGTGTTGATCACGGTGAACGATGTCGTGTAGCCGGTGGTGCCGTTACCGGTCACGGTGGCGATAATCGCCCGGGTGCCGTCCTTGCTCATGACCGCGTCGTAGTTCTCCCCGTTGATCGTGATGGGGGTGGACACCGCGCTCAGACCCTTGGGCGCGACCGTCACGTTGACGGTGAAAGTGGCTGTGCCGGTGTGGCCATCGGACACGGTGACGGTGAAGGCGTCCGTCTTGTCCGCTGTGGTCGCGTTGGTGGCGTTGGCCTTGATCCGGGCCGCATCAGTCGGGGTGTAGGTGAAGGTGTTCCCGGTGATGGTGATCGCGCCCTTGGCGGTCTTCGCGGAGGCGGTGTAGGTGAGCGGGTCGCCGTTGGCGTCTGTCGCCGAGAGTGTCCCCGTGACCACGCCGTTCGCGCCGACGGTGATACCGCTGGCCGTGCCGGCGGTCGGCGGGGTGTTGGCCGGCGCGACGGTGACGGTGACGAGTTTTGTGGTGACACCGCCGTTGTAAGCATCACTGACTCTCACGGTGAAGGTGTCCGCCTTGTCCGCGGCGACCGTACCCGCGGCGGCGTGCCGCGCCGCGGGCGTCGGGGTGTAGGTGAACGTGCCCGTGCCGGCGTCGATCGTCACGGTGCCGCCCTTGGCCGAGGTGGCGTCCACCCCGTAGGTCAGGACGTCCTTGTCCTTATCCGCACCCTTGACCGTGCCGGTGACAATTCCGTTGGCGGCGTTGGGCTTACCCACGGTGACTGCGGCGGTGGGAGCTACGTTGGCCGCCAGGACCGTCACCGTGACCGGCGTGCTGATGAAGGCGCCCCTGGCGTCGGTGATGGTGGCCGTGAAACTGTCTGTGGTGACCGGATTCACGGTCAGGCCGGCCGCGTGCCGGGCCGCGGCGGTCGGGGTGTAGGTGAACACGCCCGTCTTCGAGTTGATGGTGACCTTGCCCCCGGACACCGAGGCGATCGCGCTGTATGTGAGGGCGTCGTTGTCCGGATCGGTCGCCGTCACCGTGCCGGTGACCGCCCCCGTCTTCGAGTTGGTGCCGGTGATGGTGAAGGAGGCACCGGTCGGGGCCTTGTTCGGGGTGACGGTCACTGCGACGTCGTGGGTGATGACCGCACCCTTGGAGTCGGTGATGGTCACGGTGAAGGAATCCGCCGCGGCGCCGGCGACTCCCTCGGCAACGGCCTGCCGCGCCGCCTGGCTCGGGGTGTAGGTGAACGCACCCGTCTTGGCGTTGATAGCGACGGTGCCCTTGGTCGTCGACGCAGCCGTGTAGGTCAGTGCGTTCTTGTCCGGGTCGGTGGCTTTCACGGATCCGGTCACCACACCGGTTTTCGAGTCGGTCTTGGCGATCGTGAACGAGGGGTTGGTCGGTGCCTGGTTCGGCGCGATCGGGACCTCTGCCGTCTGTGTGAGAGATCCGCCATGTCCATCGGACACCGTGAACGTGAAGGAGTCCTTGGTGTTCGCATCGGCGGCCAGCGCCGCGTCCACGTCCGGGGTGTAGGTGAACTTGCCCTTGCCGTCCGACGTAACGGTGCCGTTGGCAGGCCCGGTGGTCACGGCGTACGTCAGGGCGTCCTTGTCCTTGTCAGTGACCTTGACCGTCACGATGACCGCGCCCGTGGTACCGCTGGGCTTTCCCACACCGGCCTGCGGCGCCGTCGGAGGAGTATTGACCGGAGCGATCGCCACCGACACTGACGCGGTGCCAGTGCCGCCCTTGCCGTCGGTCACCGTGAAGTTGATGGTGTCCGATATGACCGGGTTCGTGGTCGCGCTGGCCGCATGCCGCGCCGCTGCTGTCGGGGTGTACTTGAAAGTGAACCCGCCCGCGGTGGCGGTGACAACCACCTTGCCCTTGCTCGCGGTTGCCGCGTACTTGAGCGTGTTGCCATCGGCATCAGTCGCGGTGCCGAAGCCGCTGACCACCCCCGTGGCTGAATCGGTGATGGTCGGTATGTGCGTATCGAACACCGGGTCGGTGTTCGCCGTCGCCGCGGGAACTGCGGCGGCCACCGCAGCTGCCGGCTCACCGGTGGACACCACTGCCGCGGCCTTCGCCGAAGCGTTACCGCCCCCGGCGAATTCGCGCCGCGACGCCGCCGCCACCGCCCACAACACCGGCGAATTCACCAGCGGACCCGCGGGCACGCCACCGACCAACGACGCATCCACCACCGCACCAGAGACCGCACGCACCGATCCGGAAACCACCGCAGCCGCCGGCGCCGCCTCGGGCGCCTCTGCCACCGATGCCGCTGCCGGGGCATTCGCCGCGACCGGCGAAGCCTTCACACTCTTGGGCGCCGACTGCGCCGCGTCACCATCATCCTGATGACGCACCGGCCGAGACGTCACCGACGACTTCGGCGCCTCGGCAGCTTCCTTCTTGGCTGCTTTCGACGAGGCCTGCTTGCGCTTGTGCGATGAACTCGACCCTGCGGACTTCACCTCGTCCTTGGCCTCGCCGGCGGTCGCGGCCTCGGTGGACGACGGCGAAGAGCCTTCCGAAGCGCTGGGCGACGAAGCGCCCGGCGACGAAGAAGGGGCGCCACCGCTCGATGAATTGCTTCCGCCGGATTCCGAGCCGCCGCCGGTTCCCTCGTCAGCCCAAGCAATTCCCGAACCGAGCGACACCGCAGCACCCACCCCCAGCGCCACAGCCAAACCGCCCACCCGACCGACAAACCGCCCAGCACCCACGGAGTCTCCTGACATCGACGTCAATTCACAGCGGATCCTAAGCGACTGGCAACAACTGCGCAGTCGACTCTTCGGATGACGCCAGAGCAATTGCTGAGCGGGGTACAGCGATCGCCAATCCGAGTGGTCCGGGAGGTGAACACGCAGGAAATCAGGTAGTTGACGGCCGGCCAGCCGTGGCGGCCAACCAGAACACTTTTGCTCCGCGTGCGCAGGACGTCAGCCGGCCAGCACTCCCCGGCCCGCGATGATCGGAAGGTCCAGGAACGTCCTGATCCCCGGGGCCGCAGCACATACCGGTGCGATCGCGTGCACGGCATGCATGGCGCTGCCCAGGCAGCCTAGTTCCCGCTTCGATGCGGCCGGCCTTGATGTCGAAGGGGGCGCCAGCGACGGCGACCTTCCTATCGAATAGGAACTCGTCGATGGTGGCGCCTAGCCCGTCGGCCAGCAGCATCGGGGGCACCCGGAACACCATTCCGGCCAGCATCGGATCGGACATCTGGACCGGTTCGTCGGGCCGTTTACCGAACCCCATGATCTCGAACATCATGTCGGGGCTGTCGTAGGTGGTGTAGTCCAGCAACTTTGGAAGCGTTGTGGACCAGGGCCCCGACGAGTTCCAGGTCCGGATGGCGATGCACGGCGGTGGCCCCCATGGTGCCGACGGAACCGGTGGCCCTTTGGATGACACGCAACATGTCGTGATGATTACCGTAATAACGACAGTACGATGCTCGAATCACCCACCCGTTATGCTGACGCCGATGACGCCCTGGACCGTGCTCCGCCGCTATCTGGTGTTCCAGGGCATGATGTTCGTCTTCGGGATCGTCGGGCCGATCTTTCTGGCCGTCTTCTTCGCCACTCCGTCCGATCCCAGCATGAAGTGGATGTACTACGCGGGCCTGATCATCACGGCTGCAGACATTCTCATCGCGCTCGGCCTCACCCAAAACTGGGTCAATCAAGAACGATTGGCGCAGGATCGTCGGCATGACCGATGAGTTCGAAACCCTGCTCTACGACTCCGCACCGCCCGTCGCGACCATCACGCTGAACCGCCCCGAACAGCTGAACACCATCGTGCCGCCGATGCCCGACGAGATCGAGCGGGCCATCGGACTGGCCGAACGCGACCCGGCCGTCAAGGTCATCGTGCTGCGCGGTGCGGGTCGGGCATTCTCCGGCGGCTACGACTTCGGCGGCGGATTCGAATACTGGGGTGAGGCGATGAACACCGACGGGCGTTGGGATCCAGGTAAGGATTTCGCGATGGTCACCGCCCGCGAGACCGCCCCGACGAGCAAGTTCATGGCCATCTGGCGGGCCTCCAAGCCAGTGATCGCCCAGGTGCACGGCTGGTGTGTCGGCGGCGCCAGCGACTACGCGCTGTGTGCGGACCTGGTGATCGCCAGCGACGACGCCGTCATCGGCACCCCCTACGCCCGGATGTGGGGCGCCTACCTGTCCGGAATGTGGCTCTATCGGCTGAGTCTGGCCAAGGTGAAGTGGCATTCACTGACCGGAGAGCCACTCACCGGCAAGGAGGCCGCCGCGGTGGAACTCATCAACGAGTCGGTGCCCTTCGCGCACCTGGAAGCCCGGGTCGCCGAGGTGGCGGCCAAACTCGCACGAATCCCATTGTCACAGTTGCAAGCCCAGAAGCTGATCGTCAACCAGGCCTACGAGAACATGGGCCTGGCGTCCACCCAGACTCTCGGCGGCATCCTCGACGGGCTGATGCGCAACACCCCGGATGCCTTGCGCTTCATCAACACCGCCGCCGCCGACGGGGTGCGCGCCGCCGTCGAACTGCGCGACGGACCGTGGGGTGACTACAGCCAGGCCCCGCCGGAGCGCCGGCCGGATCCGTCACACATCATCACGCCCTGAACCCAGCCCGCTCAGCAGCGCCACGATGACGCCGATGATCACCAGACCACCGCCCACGGTGAGCGTGAGATTGAGCCACATGTGCATGCTGCCCACCGCATGATCGACCATCACATCGGCGATCGAATGCACGTCTCCGGGCGTACGGTTCAGTGCGTCGTCGACATAGCGCCTGCCGATCTCGATACCCGCCCACCCGGCCGCACCGACCAGCAGCGCCGAAATGCCGAGCGCGGCAAAGGCTTTACCGCGTGCCCTCGACGCCACCAACGTCAGGAAAGCGAACACGCCCGTCAAAACCGCCACCCCGATACTCGCCCAGGGGCCCCACACCCCCACCAGTCGCAACTGACCGGGCCGCAGATGCTCGGACACCTGCTCGGTGAGCGGCACCTCCAATGATGACGGCGTCTGCACCCCGAATCCGGTCAGGGTCTGCTGGATCGAACTGTCGGCGAGCATCGGTTGGAGATCCACCACCCACCGCCCGGAGGAATCCGACCGGGACACCTGGTCGGTGAACAGCCATCGGTGCGCCACCCGGTTGACCGTAGCGAACTGCCCGGGGAACACGCTGCTCGCGGTGTACGCGCTCACCGTCGCGCCGAGCACCGTGCCCTGCACTCCGGAGGCGCCGGTTGCCGAAACCAGCTGCGAACTCAACTCCGAGGCCATCGCCTGCTGCAGAGCGGGATCCTTGGCGGCCGACGCGGCCAGGGCCGCGTAACCGTCCTCGGAGACCAAGGTGTGCTGGGCCCACAACGCCGGCACCGTGACCACCAGCAGCGCCGTGGTGATCAACCACAGCAACGCCGCCAGCAGAAAACGCACGGCGTCCCTCCCTCACAGCAGGGACGCGGCGTCAATCGCTCAGCGCGCGCCCCACGATCGCCGGGTCGGCCTGGCCGACCACCTCATGGTCTTTGTTGTCGTAGTTGAACTTACTCAGCACGTGGCGCATCGCGTTGATCCGCGCGCGTTTCTTGTCGTTGCTTTTCACGACGGTCCACGGCGCGATCTCGGTGTCGGTCCAGGCGAACATGTCTTCTTTCGCCGCGGTATAGCCGTCCCACTTGTCCAGCGAGGCCAGGTCCGTCGGCGAGAGCTTCCACTGCCGCACCGGGTCGACCTGGCGGATGGTGAACCGGGTGCGCTGTTCGTTCTGGGTGACCGAGAACCACAGTTTGGTCAGGCTGATGCCGTCGTTGACCAGCATCTGCTCGAACAGCGGTGCCTGCCTGATGAATTCGGCGTGCTGCTTGGGCGTGCAGTAGCCCATCACGCGCTCGACGCCGGCGCGGTTGTACCAGGAGCGGTCGAACAACACGATCTCACCGGCGGCGGGCAGGTGGTTGACGTAGCGCTGGAAGTACCACTGGGTGCGTTCCTTCTCGGTCGGCTTCTCCAGCGCGACGACGCGGGCCCCGCGCGGGTTGAGGTGCTCCATGAACCGCTTGATGGTGCCGCCTTTGCCCGCGGCGTCGCGGCCCTCGAACACGATGACGTGGCGCAGGCCGTTGGTCTGGCTCCACTTCTGCAGCTTGAGCAGTTCGATCTGCAGCAGCCGCTTCTGCTCCTCGTACTCCGAGCGCTTCATCCGCTCGTCGTACGGGTAGCCCTCACGCCAGGTGTCGACAACCTCGCCACCGGGCATCAACAGCAGTTCGGGATCATCGTCATCGTCGTCGCGGACGGCGTAGCCGGACAGGTCCAGAGTCACCGATGCAAGTTATCCACCCGGGCGTACCAGACGGTGTCGCCCGGGTGAACAGCAGGTGAGCTACTTGGATTCGCGCTTGGGCCGGGCCAGCGCCATCTTGGTCATCATCTTGTTCATCCGGGCCAGCGCCTTGAGCGAGTTGTTGTAATAGTTGCCCCCGGCGCCCACGCTCAACCGTGGCACCACGACCGTCTCCTGCCGGCAGAATTTGCGGACACCGTCCACGCCGCCGAAGCGGGCACCGATACCCGAGGTCTTCCAGCCACCCATCGGGGCCGTCGTGCACATCAGGTTGGAGATGACGTCGTTGATGTTGACCGCGCCGCAATCCAGCTGCAGCGCGACGTCCTTGGCGCGGTCGAGATCTTTGGAGAAGACGGCCGCACTCAAGCCGTACGGGCTGTCGTTGGCCAGGCGCACGGCCTCACCCACCGAGGACACCTTCATGATGGGCAGCGTCGGGCCGAAGGTCTCCTCGGTCATACAGTCCATCGAGTGGTCGACGTCGACCAGGACCGTCGGCGGGTAGAAGCTGCCCGGGCCCTCGGGGCGCTTGCCACCGGTCAGCGCCTTGGCGCCCTTGGCCAGCGCGTCCTCGACATGGCGCGCGGTGACCGCCACCTGCGAGTCGTCGATGAGCGCACCGAAGTCGTAGCCCTCGCCCGCGCCCACCTTGAGGTTCTCCACGGCCTTCACCACGGCCGCTACGAACTGGTCGTACACCGGCTCGAGCACGTAGACCCGCTCCACCGACACACAGGTCTGGCCGGCGTTGAACATCCCGCCCCACACGGCGGCGTTGGCCGCCAGTTCGACGTCGGCGTCATCCAGAACGATCAGCGGGTCCTTGCCGCCGAGCTCGAGGCTGACCGGGGTGAGCCGGCGCGCGGCCCGTTCCATGACCTTGACGCCGGTGGCGCTGGAACCGGTGAACTGGACGTAGTCGGAATTGTCGATGACGGCCTCGGATACCTCACGCGCACCCTGGGCCAGGGCCAGCACCTCGGGGGCGCCGGAGTCGATCCAGCCGCGCAGCAGCACTTCTGCGGTCAGCGGGGTGCGCTCGGAGGGCTTGAGCAGGACCGAAGCTCCTGCCGCGAGCGCGCCGATGGCATCCATCAGCGCATTGGCGACGGGGTAGTTCCAGGGCGCGATGATCCCCACCACGGCGCGCGGCCGGTAGTGCACCGCGATCTTCTTGATCGACAGGAACGGCAGCGGAGCGGGCCGGGTCTCCGGCGCCATCGCCTTCTCCACCACTTTGATGTAGTACGACAGGATCATGATCAGCAGCGGCACCTCCTGCGCGGCGTCCGTTGCCGACTTGCCCGTCTCGGCGATCAGCAGTTTCTCGATCTCGTCGCGGTGCTCACCCAGCCAGACGGCATAGCGGGCCAGCACCTTGGCGCGACCCTTCGCTCCCCGGGCCTCCCAATCGCGCTGCGCTTCGCGCAGACCGGCGGCGATCCGCGGCACGTCGGCGGGAGCGGTCCAGCGGACCTCACCGACCACGGCACCCGTGGCGGGACTCAGGATGGTCGCGATATCAGAACGGTCTGCAGTGGCAGTCATAGGGCCATGCTAAACCGCGCGTGTGACGCAGCTCGCACCGGGGTTGACACCTGTCAACTTTGTGGCGCGATCCCCCGCACGTACGCCGCTTGACCGAGGTGCTGAGCGCCGTCGTCGACGATGCTGACCAGCCGCACACTGGCCGTCACCGGCGGGTTCCAGCGCTCGTCGACGATGCGCTCGAGCTCGCTGTCGTCGACCGACGCGATGTACTCCAGGGTGACCTTGTGGACCGCGCGGTAGTAGCCCGCCAGCAGATCCGCCGGGGCATGCACCTTGCCCACCTCATCGGGCGTATGTCCGTACCCCATGTCATTGCCGGGAAGATCCAGCCCGAAGCGTTCGCGCCAGCCGTCGCGGATCCAGACCTGCTCCGCCCCGGCGATGTCGGCGAGTTGCACGTCATGTTGGCGGGCACTGTGCCAGATGAGCCAGGCGATGCTGTTGGCCTCCGGCGTAGGCCGCCACGTGGACAGCTCCTCGGTGAGGCCGTCGGTCAGTTCGTCGACATGCTCGATGAGCCGCGTGAAGGAGTCCCGGAGCAGTTCCCGGGCTGCGGCGTCGGCGTCATTCGTCATGACCGCCAACGTACTCGCGACAGCGACAGATGGAATCAGGCTGCGGCGTCGGCCTTCTCGCCGGCCGAATCGGCCGCACCCGCGGAGGGAGCGTCCTTCTTCTCGTCGGCACGATGACGACCACCACCGGCGTCGCCGCGATGCGAGGCACGCGGCGCAGCCTTGGCCCCATCGGTGCCGTCGTCCACCTTGTCCTCCCGATGGTGGCGACCGGTCGACCCGCCCTTCTTGTCGCCCCGCTTGCCGGCGGCCTTCTGCGCGTCGCCGGTGTCGGTGTCGCCGTCCTCGGTCGGCTCGGGTGCCGCGGGCGCCGCGGGCGACTGCACATCCGACGGCGGAGCGGCGGGCACGCTCGGTACGTCGACCTGCTCGACCGGATCCTTGACTGGATCGGCAGCAACCACATCCGCGGTATCGGACGCCTTTGCCTCTGTGTCAACGAGTTTCGGCTCAAGGCCGGCCTCGGGGGTCACATCCTCCGCGGTCTTGGGCACGTCCAGCGTGACAGCATTCGCGGCTGCCAGCGGCGCAGCCGAGACCACCGCCGTCGCCGCCGACACCACGGACTCGCCAGCTGTTTTCTGCACGGCGGCGAACGGCGTGAAGGCGGTAGGCAGCAGATCCAGCACCTTCTGCACAACGTTGGCCAGCGCGATGTACACCTGTTCGATCGGAGCGCCAACGACCGGAAGATAAGTCAGCGGGGCAACGAAGTTGTCGACGATCTGGCCGAGCAGCCCGTCGTACGGTTCGACCAGACCGCGCACCAGATTGGCTATCACACCCGGGATTTCGGCGGGATGACGAAGCGCCGTCTCCAGCGCGACCTCCAGATGGTAAGGCAGGTACCCGAGGTAGCGAACCGTATCGGTGATCGAATACACCGGTGCCAAGGCCAGCCAATTGATGTCGTCCACGATGTTGCCGATGAAGTTGTCGTTCACGAAGGTGTAGAACGCAATCTCACCGGCGGTCGGATCCGGCAGTATGTCGAAGAGCGACCCGACGCGGTCCGCACTACCCCACAGAGCGTCCGTCAACC
>JAHFVC010000497.1 GCA_023264765.1 Mycobacterium sp.
TGGGGTGAATTCGGCGCGTTCCTGGAGTATCGGCCACCCGAGGCCGCCCACTGGTTGGCCTCGGGAATTGAAGCCGCGTACGGCGATTCACCCACACCCCGGCGCGAGCTGATCCCGATTAACGCGACTGTGCCCGCCGTCCCCGCCGCGGACGTGGCCGAGGTGCTTGCACGGTTTCCCGGCGCCGGGACCGCCAAGGTCAAGGTCGCCGAGCCGGGCCAGACGTTGGCCGAGGACGTCGCGCGGGTGGCAGCGGTCCGTGAGCTGGTGCCCGTGGTACGGGTCGACGCGAACGGTGGGTGGACGGTGCAGCAGGCGGTGCAGGCCGCGGCCGCGCTCGGCCCGCTGGAGTATCTCGAACAGCCTTGTGCCACAGTCGAAGAGCTCGCGGAAGTGCGCCGTCTGGTCGACGTGCCGGTGGCGGCCGATGAGTCGATCCGCAAGGCGCAGGATCCGTTCCGGGTGGTCGATCTGGCGGCAGCCGACATCGCGGTGGTGAAGGTGGCCCCACTCGGCGGGGTGCGCCGGCTACTGGACATCGCCGCCGCGATCGGCATTCCGCTGGTCGTGTCGAGCGCGCTGGATTCCGCGGTCGGCATGTCCCGTGGTCTGCTTGCGGCGGCGTGCCTGCCCGAATTGCCACACGCCTGTGGGCTGGGCACGGGTGGGTTGTTCATCGAAGATGTCGTGGACCCCGCGCCGCCCGTCGACGGCTACCTGCCCGTCGGTCCCGTGACGCCGGACCCCGCCAGACTGGCCGGATTGGCCGTGGCCCCGGATCGTCGCCAGTGGTGGATCGATCGGGTGCGGGAATGTCATCCGTTCGTATGTGAGTAGCTCGCTACGCTACTCGGCTCCGGTGTCCGGTATCAGACTGGAACTCATGAGCAGATTGCGCGTGGGAATGATGGACATGATCCTGGCGTCCCGGCCGGCAGCCGACTCCCTCACCCGGGCGGGCTACCTCACCGCCGCCGCCAGCCGGGTCGACTCGTTCTGGGTGCCCGACCATCTGAATGCGCTGCTTCCCCGATCGTTGTGGCAGCCGAAGTATTGTGGCGCGGCCAATATCGTGCCGTCCGCTGACGCATTCCTTGAGCCGTGGACGATGCTGGGGCACATCGCCGCCCGCAACAGGATCGGCCGCATGCAACTCGGTGTCGGTGTCACCGACACCGGCCGCCGCAATCCGGCGGTGACCGCCCAGGCAGCGGCGACGGTGCATCTACTGAGCAAAGGCCGCGCAATCCTGGGTATCGGCACCGGCGAGCGCGAAGGCAACGAACCGTACGGCGTGGACTGGTCCAAGCCGGTGGCGCGTTTCGAGGAGGCGATGGCGACCATCCGTGCGCTGTGGAACTCGGGTGGCGAGTTGGTGAACCGGGAATCGCCGTTCTTCCCGCTCCGCAACGCCCTGTTCGACCTGCCGCCGTATCGAGGAAAGTGGCCGCCGATCTGGATCGCCGCACACGGGCCGCGGATGCTGCGCGCAACCGGACGGTATGCGGATGGGTTCTTCCCGGGCTTCCCCCACTCGCCGCAGGAGTATGCACAGCGGCTCGACGTCGTGCGGTCGGCGGCCTCGGATGCCGGCCGTGACCCGCTGGCGATCACACCGGCCATGTGGATGATGGTCGTCACCGGAGGCAGCGTCGACGACGTGGATGAGGCGCTGGATTCCGAGGTGATCAGATCTGGCGGGCTGCTCGCCTCGGACGCGTTCTACGCACAGCACGGTGCGCAACATCCGCTCGGCGAAGGCTTCAGCGGGGCGCAGGACGTGCTGCCTCAGGACTGGGACGAGCAGACCGCGCTGTCCTACATCAAGGGCGTACCCAAGGAGTTGCTGCACAAAGGGCTGCTCTGCGGCACGCCGGATCAAGTCGTCGCGCAGGCCGCCGAATGGCGCGACCACGGCGTCGCCCATCTCGTGGTCATCAACGCGTCGGTTCTCCAGCGTGATCTGCGCAAAGGGTTGGCGTCGAATCTGCACTTCCTGAAGGTCATCCGCGGTCTCAAGAAGCTTTGAGTGAGTACGTGGACATGAATGCGATGCAGGTCGGTCTGCTGGACATGATCACCGTCGGCCGGGGCGGTGCCGACACCGCGACGCGGGTCAGCCGGTTGTCCGCGGTGGCTGCGGGGCTGGATTCGTTCTGGGTGCCCGACCATCTCAACGCGATGTTTCCCCGTGCCTTATGGCAGCCCAAATACTGTGGCGCCGCGCGGTTGTCGCCGTCGGTGGACGCCTGTATGGAGCCGTGGACGATGCTCGGTAACCTCGCCGCGCGCAACCGGGTGGCCCGCATGCCACTCGGACTGTGCGTGACGGATTCCGGTCGGCGCAACCCCGCGGTGAGCGCGCAAGCCGCGGCCACCATGAACCTGCTGACCAAGGGCCGCTTCATCTTCGGTATCGGCCCCGGTGAGCGCGAAGGCAACGAACCGTACGGCGTCGAATGGTCGAAGCCGGTCGGTCGGTTCGAAGAGGCGATGGCGACCATTCGCGCGTTGTGGAACTCCGGTGGTGAACTGGTGAACCGGGATTCGGCGTTCTTCCCGTTGCGCAACGCGCTGTTCGACCTTCCGCCCTATCGAGGGAAGTGGCCGCCGATCTGGATCGGTGCGCACGGGCCGCGGATGTTGCGCATCGCCGGGCGCTACGGCGACGGGTTCTTCCCGGCGTTCCCGCATTCACCTCAGGACTATGCGCAGCGCCTCGACGTGGTCCGCTCGGCCGCCTCGGATGCCGGCCGCGACCCCATGGCGATCACGCCGGCGCTGCTGGCCATCGTGGTGACCGCGCGGACCCGGGGTGAGGTCGAAGGGGCGCTCGAATCGGAGGTGATGCGCGCCGGTTGTCTGGCCGCCTCCGACGAGATCTTCGCCCGGCACGGGGCACAACATCCGCTGGGAGTGGGCTTCACCGGCGGCCAGGACCTGCTGCCTCAGGAGTGGGATGAGCAGACGGCGTTGGCGCACATCAAGGGTGTACCTCCAGGGTTGGTCCGCGACATGGGCCTGATCGGCACCCCCGACGAGGTGCTGGAGCAGGCCGCGCAGTGGCGCGACAGCGGGGTCCGCCATCTGGTGGCGATCAACGGCAGCTTCATGCAGCGCAGTCTGCGTGGCGGTGCGGCGGCCACGCCGTCGTTCTACTCGGTGCTGCGTCGGCTGCGGAAGCTGTGAGCGGCCCGAATTCGGGTACCTGACTACGCTAATTCGCCCTGAACTGCCGTTTCACACTGGTGTAACACAGTCAGGAAAGGAAAGATCATGGTACGAATTGCGTTGGGGGTGGCCGCGATTGTCGCGGCGGTCGCATCGGCGATCCCCGCGGCCGCGGAACCGGGCCGAGATGTGCTGTGCTACACCAACCCGGCGTTCGTTCGCGGGCACGCGGCGGATTGCAAGACCGCGGTGAACCCGCTGGGAGATGTTCCGGAACTTCCGCTCGGGTGAGTTCGGCGTGTCCTGATCTGTGGGGACCATGTCCTGGACGCCATGGCCGGCGGGCGTCACGATGAGATCGTGACGCGATCGGTGGTGATCCTCGGTTACGGTGGCGTGCAATCCCTGGACGTCGCCGGACCGTTCGACGTCTTCACCGGCGCGACCATGCACCTTGCTGCGCAGCAGAGTCCGGGCGGCTACGACGTGCAACTGGTATCCATGGACGGTCGGCCCGTGGCAACGATGACGGGACTGGAGTTCGTCGCCGCCACCCCGCCCGATCCACACGAGGCCATCGACACCGTCGTCATCCCCGGCGGATTCGGCGTCGAAGAGGCACGCCGCAACCCCGCCATCGTCGACTGGATCCGCACGGCGGCCGTGAGTGCCCGGCGCATCGTGACCGTGTGCTCGGGTGCCT
>JAHFVC010000498.1:0-2955 GCA_023264765.1 Mycobacterium sp.
GTTGGTGCCCAGATCGATCAGCGCGCCCATCTGGGAGTTGTAGTAGCCCGTCAGTTCCGGCTCGCCGGCGTCGGCGTTGATCGCGGTGGTGTACCGGTCGCGGAACTGGATCGCGTTCGGTTGGGACACCTTGATGTTGCGGGATCCGCGGATGAGGCGGACCAGCAGCGTGGCATCGAGTCCGAGGTCGTTCGACCACGCGAGCTTCTGCTCGATCATCACCTTCGGCGCCGCGATGTCCGGGGTGTAGACCATCTTCCCGTCGCCGGCCGACTTCGCCACCACATCGACCACCAGCTGCGGGACCGTCAACGGATTCAGCCGCAGCAGACCGTCATCGGAGATGGCCACGTTCGCCGACGTGCACACGTTCGGCCAAGTCCAGTCCATCACCACGGCGGCACCATATTCCTAGCCGGTGCCGCCCTCGTCTTCGAGAACATCGAGCGTCGTCTGCTCCACAATGGTGGTGGGCTGCGACAACTCGATCACCTGGCCGCCGGGACCGGTGGCGATGAGCGCGCCGGCCGCGTTGGACGACAGCACCCACTTCCCCGCCCGCACGACGGTCTTCTGCTCCAGCGCCTTGATCCGCCGCTCCAGATCCCGAATGTGCTCAGCCCCGGTGTCGGCGGGCTTCCCGGCATTCGACCCGCTCATAGGACCTGTCCCACCACGATGCCGTCGTTGCCGCCGACGAGCACCTGCAACTCGGGGAGGTCGACAACGTTCTCCATCGACACGGAGACCGTCGCGGTGCTCGACGACCGCGACACCTTGATCGATTCGAGTTCCTGCAACGCCTGCAGCCCATAGGCGCCGAGCACGAACCGCGCTGACGGCACCAAGTCCTGGATGCGGACCGGGGCGTTCGGGTGCAGCACGGTGTTATCTGAAAGCACCAGCGCCTGCCGGATTCTGGCCGTGTGTCGGAGCTGCTGGCGCAGCGCCCGTCGGACGTTCGACAGCTTGAAGGTGTCGTCGACGCTGACGAGTGACTGCAAGTTCAGGCCGCCCAGCGGAACCCGCGATTGCACAGTGACGTCGCCGCCGCGGACCATCACGTCGTTGGCGGTCTTGCGACCGTCGCGGCGGATCCGGATGCCGGCGCTGGTGAAGTGCTCCCGCGCCAACGCCACCACCGGGTCGTGCGGCATCGGGCCCAGCACAATGGTTCCCGCCACGACGGTCCACCGCAGGCCCTTGTCGACGAGGTCGCTCATCACGACGTCAAGGGTCTTCTCGTCCTTGGTGACGCTGTAGTCGAACGGATCGCCGTCGGGGTCGCGCCGGACGACCACCTCGGTCTTGAGCCCGTGGATGCCGATCATGGCCTGGATCAGTTCGGCCGCGATGTCAGCCGGGTCAGCACCGGACCAGTCCTTCGTCATCGGCACCCGCGTGTACTGCGTATAGAGCATCGTGTCGGAGGCGTTGATGATGGTTGTGTCTTCGCCGTCATCGGGGATCAAACACGGCCCGGTCCACAGCAATTCGTCGGCCGACGAGAACACCGAGATCCAGTGCAGGAACGGCATGATGTCCGTCGGCCCGCTCTGCAGCAGAGTGCCTGGCACGGTCAGCTCGCACGTCGACACGTTGCGCTGAATGCGCCCCCAATCGAGGGACAGTTGCCGCTTCGGTGAGAACTGGTCGAGCTGGATGCCGTCGTAGGTGTGCAGGCTGACGTACATGTTCGGGTCGAGCACAACGTTCTCCGCCGGCGTGCCCATCACGGCTCCCGATCTGTCAGCCGCAGCTTCACATCGAAGCTCGAGCCCACCGCGGCGACGGCGACGAACTCCCAGCATCCGGAGCGGTCCAGCACGACCGGCCGCCACGGCGCCCCCGACGGGGTGCCGACGATGCCGCGCGGCCGGTAGTTCTTCCCGCCCAGCGTCGCCCAGTACTGATCGGCGATCGAGTCCAGCGTGATGCTCGCCTTGCCCGGCAGGCCGCTGATCTGGAAGGGCCACCGGTTGTCCTCGCACCGGATATCGGTGCCGCACACCCGCCAATAGCACTGCAACGTCAACGGATCGAGGCCGGTGTTGATGACCTCGACAGACACCGCCGTATCGCGGCAGCTGATCGGATCCCGCAGCGTCGGCACCAGTCCGACGAACTGCTCCACACCGCAGACCGGCATACAGCCACCGCACACCGGCGGCGGCGACGTGACGACCTCGATGGTTTCCGGGACGCACGTCGCGGAGAACAGCACCGGCATGTCGACGCAGTTGTCCGGGGCGTCGCAGTCCGCGCCGTGCACCCAGTTGATCGGCTTGTACTCGATGGTGTCCCATTCGATCTGCATGTCGATCGTCGGCATGTAGGCGTACGGGCTGGTGGCGGTCAGCTCCCAACCGACCCGATACATGGTGGCCTGCTGGTTGGGTTTCTTCCCGCCGCCCTTGCTCTCTCGGCGCTGCGGCTCCTGCGTCAACACCACACCGTGGAGCTCACGCAGCAGGCTCGACGGGCTGGCATGGGTGTGGTCTGGGTGCGCGTTGAAGTAGCGCAGCACCGAATCAGTCCGGTCCGCGGTGTCGCGCAGTTGGCATGTCAGCCAGTTCAATCCGAACTGCAGGCCCGCGTTCGTCGACGCGATGAGCAGCGCGTCGAACGTGATCTTGCGGGGCGTATCGCGGTGCGGGCCCGCCACACCACCATCACCCGCGAGATCAGTGATCTGCCGGTTGATGGGCGTGGCGTCCAAGCCCTGGACGTCGGTGATCCACACGCCGGCGAACTCCGCGCTGGCCGGCTGCCGCACCTGGTACCACGGGGCGAGCTCGGGCCGGTAGATGGTGTCCTTCAACCACTCCCGCTGCCCGGTCCAGCCGTCGTTGTACCGGACCTGCGGTGCACATCCCAGCGTCGACATCTGTGGCCAGCACGGGCCCACCTGGATGAGACCGGGCCCGTACCGGCGGGAGCCGTCGGGCGGCGACC
>JAHFVC010000498.1:2965-3872 GCA_023264765.1 Mycobacterium sp.
GGACGTGGCGGGGATGGCGTACAGCCGATCCGACACCTCGGTGAGCCCGCATCCGGACGAGTGCAGCGGGTTGACGTTGGCGAACAGGCCATCACCCGTATCGGTGAACCCGTCGGTCGAGTAGAAGCCGGCGGGGGTCAGTTCCTCGACATAGTCGGGGATGACGAAAAGGCCGGAGCCGTCGGGGTCTTCATCGCCGACGGGGACCGCGTGGCCGGCCGGGTCGTAGAGGCCGTCGCTGCCGTCGAGCCCGTCCGGCGAGTACAGGCCCGGCGACATTTCGCGGACGTATCCGGACCACAGGTGCGAGCCGACCGGGTCTTCCCACAGTTCCTCGACGTCGCCGTCGCGGATCAGCGTGCCGACATCCGACGTCGGGACCGTCTTGCCGAGGTGGGCGGTGACGCGTGCGGTGTTGGCGATCTCTATGTCGTTCAGGAAGAACGCGCCTCTGTATGCCATCAGGTCCCTGCCAATGCGACGATTTCGTCTCGGATGGCAGTCGGCGCCGTGGGTCCGCCCTCCACATAGATCGGCACGTGGAACTCCTTATTGCTGCCGCCGGTGATGCCCGACGCGTCGAGGATGTCGACGAGCCGCTCGAACGACGCCGTCTGAGACGGAGACAGGACGCGCTCGGGCTTCACGGTGTTCTTTGGCATCATGCCGATGCCGTTCGCCACGCCGCCCTCGTCGAATAGGCCGCCGAAAACACCTGCCACAGAAGCCAGCACGGCGCCTACGCCGCCGAATAGCTTCGTGAACATGCCGGGGATGTTGAACAGGGTGAACAGGGCTCGCGGCAGCAGGTTGAGGATGCCGGGCACCAGCTCGGTGACCGCGTTGACGGCCAGGTTGCCGAGGAACTCGGATGCCACCTGCGCCAACGTGTTCGCGAGGCTGCCCG
>JAHFVC010000222.1 GCA_023264765.1 Mycobacterium sp.
TTCGTCGAACAGTGTGACGGCACCGGGATCCACACCACGTACCGGTTCTATGACTCCTGGATCGTCAACAACAACGTCGGCTCCAGCGGCCCGAACCTGTCGCTGGAAGCCGGGCCGCTGCGGATCCTGGCCAATCACCTGGACGGCTCGCCGCGGCACAACATCGAACTACGCGGCAACAAGGCTCTGACCATCATCGGCAATATCTGCGAGGGCGCCCGTCGCGAGGCGATCATCTACACGATGCCGACCTGGCTCACCGAGGACGCACCACAGGTGCAGATCGTCGGCAACAACATCACCAACGGCGGCAAGGCCGAGGCCGGCCGCTGGCCGGCGATCGGCATCTACTCCCGCGATGCACGGCACCGCACCTCCGGGTTCGTCATCACCGGAAACTTCTTCGCCTGCACCGACGACGACGCGGGCTGGTCCTATGCCGTCGATGCGGAGTTCGTCGACAATCTGTCGATTACCGGGAATATCTGGGAAGCAGAAGGTTTCACCGTCGCCCCGATCAGGGCGCGAGGGGCGCACGTCGGAAAGGCCGGTAACAGTTCGGGCGGAGACGGCGGGTTCACCGCCTGAGCGGCTGTGTAAACCGCTCGTGTCACGCGCGTAACTTTCCATTTGGACTACTGCCATATGGAAGTAATGGTGTTAGTTTTCCTGCGACGGAGCTGATTCCGTCACAGCCCCCAGCCGCGAGGACGGTGTCGTCCGAGTCGCGGACCCATCTTGAATCTGCCGCTGCACATTGCTGACGCGGTGAGGAGACAGCACATGACCTCTTCTGAGCAACCGGTGGGCGAGGTGCAATTGCACCCCGCAGGAGCGCCGCCCGGCTCGGGTCCGTGGACCCGCTTTGTCGCCTGGGCAAGCCAGGACACCATCGAAGACTTCTCTTTGCGATACGCCCCCAAGTCATTTCGAAAATGGAGCCCGATGGCGTGTGCCGTCGCGGCGCTCGGCGGGATCGCCTATCTCGCCGACTACTCGATCGGTGCCGCCATCGCGGTGACCCACGGTTCGGCCAGTGCCGTCGTGGCGATCCTGGTGGCGGCCGTGACGATCTTCCTGACCGGCATTCCCATCGCGTACTACGCCGCCAAATACAACATCGACATGGACCTGCTCACCCGCGGAGCGGGATTCGGCTACTTCGGCTCGACCCTGACCAGCCTGATCTACGCCAGCTTCTGTTTCATCTTCTTTGCCTTGGAGGGCGCCATCATGGCGCAGGCGATGAAGCTGGCGTTCGGACTGCCGTTGGCGCTGGGCTACATCCTCGGGTCGCTGATCATCATCCCGCTGGTGCTCTACGGGATGACCGCGCTGGCCAAGTTCCAGGTGTGGACCCAGCCGTTGTGGTTGGTGCTGTTCGTGGCTCCGATCGCGTTCATCGCCACGGCCGATCCCGCGGGTTTCCACGGCTTCCTGTCCTGGGCGGGAGACGGCGGAACGGAGCGCGTCACCGCGATCGGTGTCGGGGCCGGCGCCGGTGTCGCGCTGTCACTGATCGCGCAGATCGGTGAGCAGGTGGACTACCTGCGATTCATGCCCGAGAAGTCCGAGACGCCCCCGCTGAGGTGGTGGGGGGCGGTGCTCGCAGCCGGCCCCGGTTGGGTGATTCTCGGTGCGGCCAAACAGATCTGCGGGGCCTTCCTGGCCTTCTACGTGGTCGGAAAGGTCGGCTTCGCTGCGGCCACCGAGCCCATCGAGCAATTCCTCGGCGGGTTCGGGTCGGTGATCCACAACAACACCGCGGCACTGGTGGTGGCCACCCTGATGGTGCTGCTGTCCCAGGTCAAGATCAATGTGACCAACGCCTACTCGGGATCGCTGTCCTGGTCGAACTTCTTCTCCAGGGTGTTGCACGTCCACCCGGGACGGGTGGTCTACCTGGCCCTGCACATCGCGATCGCGCTGTCGCTGATGCTGGGCAACATGTTCTCGGTGCTCAACGCGATTCTCGGGTTCTACTCGAACGTGGCGATCGCCTGGGTAGGTGCGATCGTGGCCGATCTCATCATCAACAAACCGCTGCTCAAACTCAGCCCGCCGTATGTCGAGTTCAAACGTGCCTACCTGTACAGCATCAACCCGGTGGGCTTCGTGTCCATGATGGTGGGATCGGTGTTCTCGATCCTGGCCTTTTTCAACGCCTTCGGGCCGTTCATGGCCGCCTGGTCGCCGTATCTTGCTTTGTCCCTGGCGTTTGTGCTGTCTCCGGTCATCTGCATCCTGACGAAGGGCAAGTATTACCTCGCCCGGCCGAACCCGCTGCGCGAGGAGATCGAGAAGGAACCGTTGTGGGCGGGCCAGACCCTGCTCGACGTGGTGGATCAGAAGAGCTACGAGCTACCCGACATGGTGCACGACTGTCCCTTCCACCACGGCGCCGTGTCGTCGCTGACGTGCACCCTGACCAAGGACTGTCACGATATGTGCAAGAAGACCGAATACGCGACCGCGGCCGCGCTGCCCGAGCAGGTGAGCAGTCCCGGTGTCTGAGTAGGGGTTCCGGGTCGTCGGTCAGGCGGTGAGCTGATCGATGACCCGGAACTCGACATCGGCGGCATCGGCGAGGAACACCGGTTGATGGGTGTGCGCGCCGCGCATCGCCACCTCGCCGCGCGGCCCCTGATAGGACACCGTGGACCGGACCCTGTCGATGGCCCTGACCTGCAGGCTGCCGGCCGCGCCCGCCAGCGCCGAGAGCAACAGCAGCCCTTCGTAACAGGATTCGCCGATGTTGTTGAGGGCGGGTGCGGCCGCACCGAACCGCTGTTCGTAGCGGGACCCGAAGCCCATGTTCTCCGGTGTCACCAGGCTCTCGAAATATCCGCACGCGGTGTAGAGACCCTGGGTACCCTCGCTACCACTGGCGCTGAGGACGTCTTCGCCGATCATCAAGGACAGCCGGATCTTGTCGTCGTGCAGGCCGACTCTGGCGAATTCGCGATTGAAGGCGGCGTTGTCGGTGCCCACCATCAGCACCAGGACCCCGTCTGCCCGCGACGATCCGATGAGGTGCAGCGGCCCCGTGAAGTCGCGGGCACCGAGCGGTACGAACGAATCCCCGACGAAGTCTAAACCGTTGGCGCGCATGTAGTCCCGGGTGACCGCCGCCGTCTGACGCGGCCAGATGTAGTCGTTGCCCACGATGCACCATCGCTGGATGCCCTGGTTGGCGCGCAGCCACTGCAAGGCCGGGAAGAGCTGCTGCTGCGGCGTCTCGCCCACCATGTAGACACCGGCGGTGTTCTCGCCGCCTTCGTAGAACGTGGTGTAGACGTAGGGCACTCGGCCCGCCGTGTGCGGGGTGATGACCTGGCGGGCGTTGGACAGGTGCCATCCGACGACGGCGTCGATGCTGCCGGTGTCGATGAGTCGCCGGACCTGGGCCGACAACGCCCACAGCGGAGCTCCGGCATCGACCGGGTGCACGCGTACCGGGCGGTCCAGGATGCCGCCGGCGGCGTTGATATCGGCGATCGCGAGCTCCGCGCTGACCTCGCACGACGGTCCGAACATGCCGGCCGGGCCGCTCAGCGGCACCACCAGTGCGATATCGACCGCATCATGGTTGCGTTCCATATCCTCAACACCTCACCCGAAGCTGGGACGACGATGGATCCCGCGTGACCCTGACTGCACCGCCGGGGCGATTCCTGCCAACATACCCCGGTCCGGTGAAAAATTCCTTCCAGCTGAAAGTTTCGGAGATCGACGGGTAAACTTCGCGGCAACATGAACGCGATTCCGGATGCTCCCGCAGCCATCGAAGAACTGTCCCGTCTGGCGAAAACCGTGGTGCACGACCTGGATCGGGCTGTCGCAGCCCAACTCGACGGGATGACGGTGCCGCAGTGGCATGTGCTGAGCGCGCTGGCCGGTGGCCAGGGTAGGGCGATGTCGGCGCTGGCCGCGGCGACGCTGCTACCGGGCCCCAGTCTCACCCGATTGATCGACGGGATGGTCGAGGACAACCTGGTGTTACGCAAGGTCGATGTCGCCGACCGCCGCCGTGTGCTGGTGTATCAGACCCGTCGCGGCGCCGCGGCTCACCAGCGGGCGCGCAACCGGCTGGCCAAGTCAGAGGAGCTCGGCGATCTGATGGCACGTCATGCCGATGTGTCGGTCAAGTTGGGCGAAGTCCTGGCGGCACTGCGCGGCCAGGACTTCGCGCCCGCCTGAACGGTCAGAAGCTGGCGTGCGGCGCCCCGACGCCCGGATCGACCTGGTGGGGGCCCGCTGCCGACGGCGCGATCGGGAAATCGAAGATGGCGGTCGGGATATACACCGTGGCACAGGAATTGGGGATGTCGACGACACCGGACAGTCGGCCCTCGATGGGGGCGGACCCCAGCAGCAGGTACGCCTGTTCGGGGGCATAGCCGAATTTGGTCAGGTAGTCGATGGCGTGCAGGCAGGCCCGCTGGTAGGCGAGGTCGGAGTCCAGGTAGCGCTGCTCGCCGTCGAGGGTGACAGAGGTGCCCGAGAACGCGATCCACTCCGAATACAGAGGGTCGGTGTTGCCGGGCATGAAGATGGCGTTCTCATGGACACCGTAGGTGTCCATGCCGCCCTTGATGAGATCGACGTGCAGGTCCAGGAAACCACCCATCTCGATGGCCCCGCAGAAGGTGATCTCGCCGTCGCCCTGGGAGAAGTGCAGGTCGCCGAAGGACAGATTGGCTCCCGGTACGAACACCGGATAGAACACGCGGCTGCCCTTGGTCAGGTTCTTGATGTCCTGGTTGCCACCGTTCTCCCGCGGTGGGGCGGTACGGGCCGCCTCGGCCGCGGCGCGGGTGAAGGCGTCCCCGGACAGCGATCCGAGAATGGCGTCCTGGGGTTCCGGCGGTAATGCCAGGGGTGGCACGCGATCGGGATCGGTGGCGATCAGCGCTCCCTCGCGCGCGTTCCACGTGCCCAGCAGCGCGGCCGAGGGCGCGGTGCCCATCAAGCCGGGATGCACGATCCCGGTGTACTTGACCCCCGGCACATGCCGTGACGTCGTGCTCTGGCCGGCGAAATCCCAGATCGCCTTGTAGGCGTCGGGAAACTGATCGGTGAGGAATCCGCCACCGTTGGCCTTGGCGAAGATCCCGGTGTAGCCCCAGCCCTGGCCGGCCAGTGGACCGGAGTCCTCCTGCGGGATGGGCCCGACGTCCAGGATGTCGACGATCAGCAGATCGCCGGGTTCGGCGCCTTCGATGGCGAACGGCCCGGACAGGCAGTGCACACCTTTGAGCGGCGCGTTGAGGATGTCCTCGGCGGAGTCGTCGTTGACGATGGCGCCGTCGAACCACTCGCGGCAGTGTGCGCGAAAACTGGTGCCGGGCTTGACGGTGACGGCCGGGGGGATGTCGGGATGCCAGCGGTTGTGACCGACGATCTGTTGCTCGGTGAACTTCTTCGTCGAATCCAAGGGGAAGAGTAGTTCGGGCACGATGACCTCCTCGCAGTGGCGTACGCCTTCATGATTCCAAATGGAACTATTCAAGGCAGCGTACATAGCACCGCTACATCGTGCGCGTTAACAGCGTATGACGCTGCCGGCGAACGGTTATCGTGGATGCCATGCCGACCTATCAGTTCCGCTGCTCCGGTGATTGCCCGGACTTCAGTGCCATGTACCAGATGGCGGAGGTGCCCCCGGAAGACCGCTGTCCGCAGTGTTCGGCGCCTGCGCGCCGGATCATCGGTGCACCCAGGCTGGGGATCGGTGGTACTGCCGCGATGCGGTTGCAGGATCGCACCCGCGCCAGCGCAGACAGCCCGGACGTGGTGTCTAGGATCCCGGTTAGGGCCGCGCGCGCCACCCCGGTGACGACGAACCCGCTGCACCGCCGACTGCCGCGGCCGTGACCTTGTAACGAGACCGTCACCGCAGGACACCGGTAGGCAATCCGTATACCGCACTGTATACAGGCATGGATACAGCAGACCCGGGGCACCACTCCGGCCTCGGCGAGGAATACGAAAACGAACCGGTGCCGCCGGCGGCGCGCAAGTCCCTGTTCTCCGTCTCCGCGGTGTGGGTCGGATTCCCGATGATCATGACCTCGGCGGTGTTCGCCGGGATCGTCGTCTACAACCTCGGATTCGTCACCGGGATGCTGGCGATCCTGCTGGGCGACCTGGTGTTGATGGGCTACGTCGGCACGCTGAGTTACCTGGCCGGCCGCTCCGGCAAGAACTTCGCGCTGACCGCCGCAGATACGTTCGGGTCCAAGGGTTTCCGCATCGTCTCGGGTTTCCTGTCCACCCTCGTGATCGGCTGGTTCGCCTTCCAGACCGGCATGGTGGGCGCCACCCTGCACCTGTCGATGGGGTGGAACGAGGTCTGGATCACCCTGCTGGCGGGTGTGCTGTTCGTCGCGCTGACCTTCGTCGGTATCCGGGCCATCTCGTGGATCGGGGTGGTTGCCTCGGTGCTGTTCGTCCCACTCGGCCTGGTCGCCGTGATCATGGCGATCCCGCCCGCCGGGTTCGCGTCGGCCTTCTCCTATGGTGGCGGCGCGGGAACCTCGGCGTTCAGCTTCGGCGTCGCCGTCACCATGGTGATCGCCTGTTTCGCCGACTCAGGCACCATGACCGCCGACTTCACCCGCTGGGCCCGCACCGGTAAAGAGGGTGCGCTGGCAGCATTTTCGGCGTTCCCGGTGGCTTATCTCATCGCGCAACTGGTAGGTGCGTTCGTCGTGGCATTCGGCGCCTCGGCCGACGGGGCCGTCGCAGGCGGCGATTTCCTGCACGTGCTGGTGGGCGGTGGCGGTGTGCTGGTACCGCTGGCCATCCTGTTCGTCTTCGTCAACCTCGGCAGCGTGTGCGCGCACTGCCTCTACAACGGGGCGGTCGGCTTCGGCAACATCACCGGAAAGACCATGCGGCAGTTGACGATCGTACTCGGAATCGTGGGCACCATCGCGGCCGTGGCGGGTATCTGGTCATATTTCGCGACCTGGCTCAACATTCTCGGTGTGCTCGTCCCGCCCATCGGCATCGTGCTGATCCTGGACCAGTTCGTCTTCGCCGCCCGCCGCGGCCAGGCCCGCGCCGGGCTGTACTGGAAACCGTTCGCGGCATGGGCCGTCGGTGCGGCGGTGGCGCTCGGAACCCACCTCTACGCCCCCGAACTCTCGGATGCCATCGTCGCGATGGTGGTCGGCGGCCTGTCCTTCACCGCACTGACCTATCTGCCCGCCCGCGCGGCGGCCACCCAGCCGGTGGGAGAAGCCGCGTGAAGATCACCATCGACGCCAACCCGTACACGTGGCCCTATGACGGTGATATGCCCACCGGCAGAACGGCTCTGATCAACATCGACTGGCAGGTCGACTTCTGCGGAACCGGCGGATACGTCGACACCATGGGCTATGACCTGGCACTGGTGCGGACACCGTTGGGTCCGGCGCAGCAGGTGCTGACAGCGGCGCGGGCCGCGGGGCTGTTCGTCATCCACACCCGGGAGGGGCACCGTCCCGACCTGTCCGATCTGCCTGCGAACAAGAAGTGGCGGTCGGCGCAGATCGGTGCCGAGATCGGCTCGGTCGGGCCGTGCGGACGGATCCTCACCGTCGGTGAACCCGGATGGGAGCTGGTGCCCGAAATGGCCGCGCTGCCAGGCGAGCCCGTGATCGACAAGCCCGGTAAAGGCAGCTTCTACGCCACGGACCTGGAGCTCATCCTGCGCAGTAACGACATCACCCACCTCATCTTCACCGGGATCACCACCGACGTATGTGTGCACACGACGATGCGCGACGCGAACGACCGCGGATACGAATGCCTGGTCGTCTCCGATGCCACCGGGGCGACCGACTACGCCAATCATGTTGCCGCACTCAATATGATCACCATGCAAGGTGGAGTGTTCGGCGCCCACGCTCCCAGCGCCGCGGTCACCGAGGCCCTGGATCGGGTCCGGGAACGGGCGACCGGCCCGGTGGTACCTGCGCCGGCATGAGCCGTCCATGGTGATGCAGCGGCCGGTCGACGAGCCGGCATCGTTGCGCGACCGGGTCTATATGGACTTGGGCAAGAGACTGATGGCCGGTGAGATCGACCACCGCACCCGATTGGTCGAATCACAATTGTGCGAGACGCTCGACGTCAGCCGTACTCCGCTGCGAGAGGCGCTGGTGCGCTTGCACGCCGACGGGATGCTCGAGCGCCGCGCCAACGGGTACTACCCGGTGGCCCTCGACATCGCCGGCGTGCGCGACCTCTACGAATTGCGCATCACCATCGAAATGCAGGGTGTCACCCGGATCCTGGACGTCGGTGAGCTGCGTTACGACAAAGTCCGACTCGCCGCGCTGCGCCTGGAGTGGGCGGAGCTCAGAGCTGCCCCGCCGCCACCGGAGGGCGACATGGTGTTACTCGACGAGGCGTTCCACCTGGAGTTGTCTCGGGCGTCGGGTAATCGGGCGATGGTCGCCGCATTGGACAACATCAACCGGCGCATCCGGCTCATCCGGATGTACGACTTCGTCACCGAGGAACGGGTGGCTGCCACCATCGACGAGCACCTGGGCATCGCCGACCTGTTGCTCGACGATCAACTGGAGGCGGGCCGCAACGCACTGCTCGACCACATCGGGGCCAGCTTCGAGGTGGTCGAACGCCGCGCCGTCCGGGCCCTGGCCGCGCGCTCGCTCGGGCACAGCATCACCTCATTAGACGCGTTGTGGCCCTGAAGGCCAGTTCAGCACGATCTGCTCCAGCGCCAACCGCTCCCGAGGCCGGCTGTCGCGTTCCACGATCGCCGCGTCGACGTCGGCGTAATCACCCAGGGACCCGACCGCCACCAGGGCGAACGGTCGCAGCCCGGCCGTGAGTGCGTGCGCGGCGGCGGTGTCGAAACCGGCCATCGGGTGGGCGATCAGTCCGCGGGACACCGCCTCGATCGACAGTGACGCGATGGCCGCGCCGACATCCACGGCCGCGTAGCGCGCCGTGCGCTCGTCCTCACCCTCGTCGGCGCAGACCAGGATGAGCGCCCCCGCGGCACGGGCATAGCTGTTACCCCGCTTGAGCAGGTTCGCCAGGGTGGTGAACGTCTCATCCCCGCGCGTCCCGACGACGTAGCGCACCGGCTCACGGTGCCCCCAGGTGGCCGACCACCTCGCCGCCTCCAGGAGGGCCGTCTGCTCTTCATTGCCGAGCACGGCAGACGGGTCGAATGCCCGCGGACTCCAGCGGGCTGCCAGCGGCGGATGGATGGGCACACTCGTGCGGGCCAGCCGACCATTCATGAGCTCTCACGCTACCGGCAGGTGGAGGGGTAAAAACCATCGCGGCGACCCCTTATCCTTGTGTGGACATTCCCGGCGGTTGAGAGGTACACAGTGGCGCTCGTCGTGCAGAAATACGGCGGATCATCGGTGGCAGACGCCGATCGGATTCGGCGCGTCGCCGAGCGCATCGTGGAAACCAAGAAGGCAGGCAACGACGTGGTCGTCGTCGTCTCCGCGATGGGCGATACCACCGATGACCTGCTGGATCTGGCCCGCCAGGTGTCCCCGGCGCCACCCGCCCGCGAGATGGACATGCTGCTCACCGCCGGAGAGCGGATCTCCAACGCGCTGGTCGCCATGGCGATCGAGTCACTCGGCGCGCAGGCCCGCTCGTTCACCGGCTCGCAGGCCGGCGTCGTCACCACCGGCACCCACGGCAACGCCAAGATCATCGACGTCACCCCGACGCGGCTGCGTGAAGCCCTCGACGAGGGAAAGATCGTGCTGGTCGCAGGCTTCCAGGGTGTCAGTCAGGACAGCAAGGACGTCACCACGCTGGGCCGCGGTGGCAGCGACACCACCGCCGTCGCGCTGGCCGCCGCCCTGCACGCCGACGTCTGCGAGATCTACACCGACGTCGACGGCATCTTCACCGCCGATCCGCGCATCGTGCCCAACGCCAAACATCTGGACACCGTCTCCTTCGAGGAGATGCTGGAGATGGCCGCGGCCGGGGCCAAGGTGCTGATGCTGCGGTGCGTCGAGTACGCCCGCCGCTACAACGTGCCGATTCACGTCCGTTCGTCGTATTCGGACAAGCCAGGAACCATCGTCAAAGGATCGATCGAGGACATCCCCATGGAAGACGCCATCCTGACCGGAGTTGCCCACGACCGCAGCGAGGCCAAGGTCACCGTGGTCGCGCTACCCGACGTTCCGGGTTACGCCGCAAAGGTTTTCCGCGCCGTCGCCGACGCGGACGTGAACATCGACATGGTGTTGCAGAACATCTCGAAGGTCGAGGACGGTAAGACCGACATCACGTTCACCTGCTCGCGTGAGAGCGGACCGGGCGCGGTCGAGAAGCTGACCGCCCTCAAAGAGGAGATCGGCTTCAGTGCCGTGCTCTACGACGATCACATCGGCAAGGTGTCGCTGGTCGGTGCGGGTATGCGCAGCCATCCCGGCGTGACCGCCACGTTCTGCGAGGCGCTGGCCGACGCCGGCATCAACATCGACCTGATCTCCACCTCCGAGATCCGGATCTCGGTGCTGATCAAGGACACCGAGCTGGACAAGGCCGTCGCCGTGCTGCATGAGGCGTTCGGTCTCGGTGGCGACGAGGAAGCCGTCGTGTACGCGGGGAGTGGGATCTAAATGGTCAGCATCGGAGTTGTCGGCGCGACCGGCCAGGTCGGCCAGGTGATGCGGGCGCTGCTCGAGCAGCGGAACTTCCAGGCGGATTCGGTGCGGTTCTTCGCCTCCCCGCGGTCGGAAGGCAAGAAGCTCACGTTCCGTGGCCAGGAGATCGAGGTCGAGAACGCCGAGACCGCCGACCCGTCCGGGCTGGACATCGCGCTGTTCTCCGCGGGCGCCACCATGTCGCGGGTGCAGGCGCCGCGGTTCGCCGCGGCCGGCGCCGTGGTCGTCGACAACTCGTCGGCCTGGCGCAAGGACCCCGAGGTTCCGCTGGTGGTGTCCGAGGTCAACTTCGCGCGCGACGCCGCGAATCGCCCGAAAGGCATCATCGCCAACCCGAACTGCACCACCATGGCCGCGATGCCGGTGCTCAAGCCGCTGCACGACGCCGCGGGCCTGACCCGGCTGATCGTGTCGAGCTATCAGGCCGTGTCGGGTACCGGCCTGGCCGGGGTGGAGGAACTGGCCACCCAGGCGCGTGCCGTCATCGGTGGCGTCGAGGGGCTGGTGCACGACGGGAGCGCCGTCGACTTCCCGGCTCCG
>JAHFVC010000223.1 GCA_023264765.1 Mycobacterium sp.
ACCCGGTCAAGGTCACCCGCTCGGCGGTGCTCAATGCCGCATCGGTCGGTCGGATGATCCTCACCACCGAGACGGCTGTCGTGGACAAGCCGGCTGAGGCCGCCGACGACGGCCACGGTCATCACGGCCACTCGCACTAGTTCGTAGCTTCACGAAACACCCCCGGTCCCGTTGGGCCGGGGGTGTTTTCGTCTGCGGAATCGGCAGCGACGGGCGTAATCTCGGTCTTCGGACATCGATGTCGCCCAACATGATCCGTACGGGGCAGCGTCATAATGCCCTGCCGATGACGAATGAAGGATGACGCGTGAGCATGGCATATCTGGCCCAACCGAGCCAGCAACAGCAGTTGGAATGGCTCGACGGCGGCACCCTGGCGATCCTGCTCGACGGTAAGGCCACGGACGGCCAGTTGATGGTTGGACGCTTCGATGTGAGTGAGGGTGAGGCACCCCCGTATCACAAGCACACTCTTGAAGATGAGGTCTTCATGCTGATCAAGGGGACTGCGGTGCTGTGGTACGACGACCAGGAGATGGAACTGTCCGAGGGCGGCATCGTGTTTCTGCCCAAGAACATTCCGCATGCGTACCGGATCACGTCGAAGAAGGCGGATCTGTTGATGATCAACACTCCGGCCGGAATCGAAGGGATGTTCCGCTACGCAGGCCGAGACAGGGCTACGCCGCGACCGGACGGTTTCGAGATCTCACCCACCCGGATGGCCGAGGGTGCGGACAAGTTCGGGCAGATTATTCTCGGCCCCCCGCGCTGACTCACTGGGCGGTCGGCTGAATGGACACCAGCCGGAACGTACCCGGCTGGGTGTCGCCGAGTGCGAACCGAACCACCAGGCTGTCGGGAGGAAACTGGGTCGCGAGGTCATTCAAGGTCCTGGGCAGGAACACCTTGGACTTGGCGTTGCCGTACCAACTGGGATCGTTGGGATCCACGGAGAGATTGTTCACGCGCTCGAGTGTCGCGTCCCAGTTCTGCACGGCCTGCGGCGCGGCACTGCCGAAGCCAGTGGACTTCAGGTACGCATCCCCTTGTCCCGCAAGAGTTACCGCGTCTGCACCGCCCAGTGGAGCTCCCGTGATCGTCCCGTCGACGACGTCGGCGGTCACGGATGTCAGCCGCGCGGTGCACACGCCGTCCACGACGGTGGCCGGCACGCAGAAACCGGGCAGCAGTGGCTCGGCGTGCGCCGGGGCAATGGTGAGGACGGCCGGGATCGCCAATGCGGAGATGACGACGATGGCACCGCTGGGCGGGTATGGCATTCAGGCTTCCCTTCAAGGTCACTGATCGGTATTCGTCATTCGTGCCGCAATGGTTACGTGACGACTCCACCGTCCGCTTACGCGAGGTGAGACGACAACACCCCCGGCCGCCGGGCCGGGGGTGTTGTGGGTTTGTCAAGTCAGAAGGCCTGGTCGACGAAGCCGTTGGTGGTGTTGACCTCGTCGTGGTTGTCGACGCTGTAGTGCGGGCCGACCGGGGTGCCGAGTGCGGCTTGGGCGGGTGCTGCCAGGCCCAGGACTGCGGCGGTCATGCTGGTGGCGATCATGGTGGCGATTCCGAACTTCTTCATGTCGATCATCTTCTTCTGTTGTCGTTGGTGCTCTGATGGTTGAAACGGGTTGGGTGGCAGTCTCATTCCGGTAGGCAGAAATTGATCTACCCCTGGCAGGGTCGAGCGCGCCCGCTTCTCGTCGTGAAAACCTGCAGTTGGGCGCCGCTACGCGTTTAGTCTCGCGCCATGGAGCGCTTCTGCCAATGGGCGTGGGACCGTCACGGACCGCGGTACTCGTGGGTGATGTGCGCCCTGGTCGTCATGGTGGCCTACCCCGTCTATCTGGTCCTGGCATCGGCGATCATGGCTTTCGAAGATTGCGACCGTTACGCCGAAGCCGCCGCTGTGGCCGCAGTCGGCGTGGTGGTGATCGCCTTCGTGACCGTTCTGCCCGGACTGGGTGAGTGGCGGCTCGTTCAGCGCCGCGCGAGGGGCGAAGGAAACGATCCCGCGGCGGTGTTACAGGCCACATACACGTGGGCCCGCATCGGCATCATCCGTGCGGTGGCGGTGATCGCAGTGTGCGTCGGCCTGGTTGCGGCGGTGGTGGCGTTGCGCGCCGGCGCCCCGGTTTCGCGTGTGGTGCAGTACGGAATTCTCGGCGCCGTGTTCGGTTCCAGCTGCCACTTGATCGGCGTGCACACGGTCGCCGAGGCATCGATGAGGCCGGTTCGGATGAGTCTGGCTGGTGTGACGCAGATCGGTGACTCGCTGCCTCGAGTTCGTCCTTCGTTCGCCGCGTGGTCGAACCTCGCCATGCTCGCCGCGGCGTTGGCGTTCAGCCTTGCCGGGGCGATGCTGACGGCGGCGCTGGACAGCAGGCAGCCGATTGTGTGGGTGTTGACCGGATTCATGTTGATGCTCGGCTTCGGTGTCCCCGTCACGGTCGGAACTGCATTCGCACCGTCGTTGCGACCGATCCGGGATCTGGCGGAGGCCACCAAACGTATTGCAGCCGGCGACTACAGCCGGCGCCTGCCCGTCGTCCAGGATGATGATTTGGGGGCGCTATCGGCGTCGTTCAACCGGATGCAGGCGGGTCTGACTGAGCGGCAACGACTTCAGGTGGCCTTCGGAACGTACGTCGACCCTGCACTGGCGGCGCGCCTCCTCGACCAAGGCGATGATGTGTTCTCCGGTGAGCGCCGCGAGGTGACCGTGATGTTCATCGACGTCCGCGATTTCACCCCGTTCGCGGAGGCCAACACCGCCGAGGACACGGTCTCACGTCTGAACGAACTGTTCCAGATCGTGGTGCCCGCTGTCGTCGATGCCGGCGGCCATATCAACAAGTTTCTCGGCGATGGCGCCATGGCGGTGTTCGGCGCCCCGAATGACCTCGCCGGGCATGCCGACGTCGCGGTGAGCGCCGCGACGCGGATCCAGCGGCTGGTCGGCGAGCGCTTCGGGAAAGAACTGCGGATCGGCGTGGGTATCAACACGGGTGTGGTGATCGCCGGCACGCTCGGCGGCGCCGGGCATCTGGAATTCACCCTCATCGGCGACACCGTCAACGTGGCTTCGCGCGTGGAGCAGCTGACCAAGACAACCGGCGACCCGATCCTTCTCACCGAGCACACGGTCGCCGCGCTCGTCTCGGCTCCGAGTGGCCTCGTGGACCGCGGAGTTCACCTACTCAAGGGCAAGTCGGTCGGAGTCCAGGTGTTTGGCATGACCAGCACGCTCGAACGATGACCCTCGGTTGACACGACAACACCCCCGGCCGCCGGGCCGGGGGTGTTGTGGGTTTGTCAGGTCAGAAGGCCTGGTCGACGAAGCCGTTGGTGGTGTTGACCTCGTCGTGGTTGTCGACGCTGTAGTGCGGGCCGACCGGGGTGCCGAGTGCGGCTTGGGCGGGTGCTGCCAGGCCCAGGACTGCGGCGGTCATGCTGGTGGCGATCATGGTGGCGATTCCGAACTTCTTCATGTCGATCATCTTCTTCTGTTGTCGTTGGTGCTCTGATGGTTGAAACGGGTTGGGTGGCAGTCTCATTCCGGTAGGCAGAAATTGATCTACCGCTGGCAGAAACGCGCTCAGGGCTGCTGCCAGAACAAGAAGGCGTACGGATCCGGCTGGGAGACCGGCTCGCTGAAGTCGGCGCTGTAGTCACCCGATCCGGCGCAGGTGATACTGACCCGGTTGCATGCCGGGACGGGTGCGGCGGATGCGGCGGGTGCCAATCCGATGGCTGCCGCGGTTGCGAAGACGGCGATGCCGGTTGCTCGAAACATGTTGATCTTCATGTGTTCCCCTGCTGAGTCGAAGGTGTCACCATCGTCTGTCCGGGAAGGTGCTCGCGGCATCCTGGTTGGCCTCCGTCTGCGATACCTGCTAGCCGGTACTCACAGCTGGTTGCCAGCAGTGATGTGGCGGAGGCGACAGCACGGGACGCTGATCTCACCAATCAGGGAGGTCACACCATGAAGCTCACCACCGGGTCCACGCTCGCCGCCGCGGGACTGTCCCTCGCCGCGCTACTGGGGCCGCAGGCCACTGCCTCCGCCGCACCCGCGTGCCCGGACGTGGACGTGGTCTTCGCGCGCGGCACGTTCGAGGCTCCTGGTGTCGGTGCCACCGGCCAGGCATTCGTCGACGCGCTCACCGCACGCCTGCCGGGAAAGGCGGTGGTGGCCGACGCGGTGAACTATCCCGCGTCACTGGACTTCGCGCAGGCGGCGGAAGGCATAGCCGATGCCGCTGACACCATCGAGTCCACGGTGGCCAGTTGCCCGGACACGAAGGTGGTTCTCGGGGGCTATTCGCAGGGCGCCGCGGTGGCCGGCTACACGACGATGGACACCGTGCCTGCCGGATTCACCCTTCCCGCCGGCATTTCCGGCCCCATGCCGGCCTCGGTGGTCTCCCATGTGGCTGCGGTCGTCATGTTCGGAACACCGTCTCCGCTGTTCCTCGGGCTGGCGGACCACGCCGCTCCGCCCATCGAGGTAGGCGGCCGCTACCAGGACAAGACGATCGAACTGTGCGCGCCGGGTGACCCGGTGTGTTCCCCGGGAATCAGTCTGGACCGGGCGGCGCACAGTGCCTACAAGGACAACGGAATGGCGGGCCAGGCGGCGGATTTCGTCATCCGGCAGTTGGTCCCGTCAGCCCCGCCCGTTCAGCGGTCCGCGTAGACGAAAACGACCGCCGCAATGAGGGGGAGGGGGACATTGCGGCGGTCGTGGTCCGTGGTCAACGGGAGGCGATCACGCCTTCCCGAGGGTGACCTGAGTCGTCTGGTATGCGCCGGACTGGTCCTGGTAGGTCAGGGAGACGTTGTCGCCCGGCGCCTTTGAGCGCACCGCCGCGACGAGCGCCTCCGGTCCGTCGATCACCTGGTCGTTGACCTTCGTGATCACAACACCATCGGGGATCCCGGCATCCGCCGCCGGACCGCCGTCGGCGACCTTCGCGATGGCGGCCCCGCTGCTCGCCCGCGCGTTGACGCTGAGCTGCACACCCAACGACCCGTGGCTGGCGGTGCCGGTGGATACGAGCTCGTCGGCGATGCGCTTGGCCTGATCCGACGGGATGGCAAAGCCCAGCCCGATCGAACCGCTCTCGCCGCCGCCTCCGCCGGGGCCACTCTGGCCCCCGCCCAAGGTGGCGATCGCGGAGTTCAGTCCGATCAGCTCACCGTTCATATTCACCAGCGCGCCGCCCGAGTTACCCGGGTTGATCGCGGCATCGGTCTGAATGGCGTCCAGCACGGAAGCCTGGCCGCCGCCCGAACCGTCACCGGCCGCCACCGGACGGTTGAGTGCGCTGACGATGCCGGTGGTGACGGTGCCCTGCAGGCCCAGCGGCGACCCGATGGCCACCACCTGCTGGCCCACTTTGACGTCCTTGGAGGATCCGATCGCGATCGGCGTCAGATCCGAGACGCCCTCGGCGTGTACGACGGCCAGATCACCGGACGGGTCGGTGCCCACCACGGTGAAGGGGACGGTGCGTCCATCGGCGAACGTGACCGTTCGTGTGACACCGCCGTCCATGGACGCGGGCTGCGCCCCGTCCGGGCTGTCCGCGCCGGCCGCCGCCACGTGATTGTTGGTGAGGATGAGGCCATCCGAGGACAACACGACACCGGAACCCTCGGCCTCGCCCTGGCCCATCTCGATCCGCAGTTTCACGACGCTGGGCATGACCTTGGCTGCGACCTGCTCGACCGAACCGGCGGGCGCGCTTGCGGCCGGCTGCGTCGAGGGCACCTTCGGGCCGGGGTTGGGGGACGCGACTGCGTGCGAGGGTGCGGGGTTCTGGGGATGGGCGAACCATGCTGTGGTGGCGCCGATTCCGCCACCGGCCACGGCGACGGCGAGCGCGCCGACCGCGATCAACCCGGCGCGGGAACGCTTTCGGGGCGCTGGAGTTCGATCAGCCTGCGGCGCAGCCTGATAGAACGGCGGGATCGGCTGCTGGGTGGCGTACCGCCAGTCGTAGACACGCGGGATCGGCTGGGTCAGCGGGGCGTTCGGGTCGTGTGGCTGAAACGGTTGCTGCTCAGGGTTTGTCATCGTGAGGTGTGCGTCACTTTCTTGAATCATCAAAGAGCACAGTTGCTTAACCCCAATCATCCGACGATGTCTGAGACTGGACTGAGAGTTTGTTCGGTCAATTCCGAGATTTTCGCTTTGCCGCGCCAATTGCAGGTCGCGATGGTTACGATTTCGCATACATCGGCGGGAGGGACGAGACGATGGGCCGGGTCTCACGTGGTTGGGCGCTCACCAAACAGAGTTGGAGCGTCCTGAACAGCGACCGCTCGCTGGTGATCTTCCCCGTCCTGTCGACGGTCTTCGCGACCATTGCGCTACTGGCGATCTGGGTGCCGACGGCGGTGATCACGGGCGTCTTCGAGGCCCAGACCGTCGACGAGCACAACCCGGTCTACTACGTGGCCATCGCGGTGACTGCCTATGTCTCGACCTTCATCGCGATCTTCTTCAACGTGGCGCTTTCGGCGTGCGCCGCGCGAGCGCTGCGTGGGGAAGCCACCAGTGTGGGGGAGGGGTTGTCCGCGGCCAGCAGCCTCATCGGCCCGATCCTCGGGTGGACGTTCTTGGCTGCGACCGTCGGGTTGGTCTTGCGGCTGATCGAGGACAGGGTGCCCACGGCCGGCAAGATCGCGACGTGGATCGCCGGGGCGGCATGGGCTGTCGCGACGTTCTTCGTGGTCCCGGTCATCGCATTGGAGGGCGGCGGACCCTGGCGATCGCTCAAGCGGTCGGCGGCGGTGGTCAAGGCACGCTGGGGGGAGGGTGCTTTCGGCACGTTCTCCATCGGCGCCGTCACCGTGTGGGCGGGCATGGTGATCGTTCTTCTCACGGCCGTTGGCGGTATCGCCTTCGCCAGTGTCGGGATTCTTCCCCTCGCGGTCGCGGTGGGTGCGCTCGGTGTGGTGGCGATGATCGCGTTGTCGGTCATATCCAGCGCCCTCAACGGGATCTTCCGTGTCGCCGTCTATCAATATGCGGTCGACGGTGAGGCTCCGCGGGCGTTCGACGGGGATCTCGTGCGGAGCGCCTTCACCCGGTCTTGACCTCAATGGCCGTTGAGGTCAGACACTGTCGTGTATGTCCGTCGAACTCGCCCAGATCCGCGTCGCCCGGCCCACCGATCGGCTCGCGGACGTCGAATCGTTCTACGCCGAAACGCTGGGCTTGCCGGTCATCTACCGCTTCGAGAACCATGACGGGTACAGCGGGGTCATGCTGGGCTTGCCGGGGCGGGACTTCCACCTGGAGTTCACCACGCATGTCGACGAAAGTCCCTGTCCGGCACCGACTCTGGACAACCTTCTGGTGTTGTACTTCCACGGTGACGCGCGGATGTACGAGGTGGTCGAACGGCTCGCGGTGGCGGGATGTGACCCCGTCGAACCCGAGAATCCGTACTGGACCAAGGTGGGCGCGTTGACCTTCGAGGATCCTGACCGGTGGCGGGTGGTGCTGGTCCCGCGCCGGGTCTTCTGACGCCCTACGTCCCCGTCGTGGTGATCCGCACTTCGCCGGTCAAGGTCTGGTGGACCGGGCAACGTTCGGCAATGGCCATCAGTTTCTGCCGTTGCTCCTCGTCCAGGTTGCCCGTCAGTTCGATCTCGCGATCGATCTGACTGACCCAGCCCGCAGTGGTCTCACACTCGGCGCAGTCCTTGGCGTGGATGCGGGTGTGTCGAAGCGTCACGCGGACCCGTTCGAGAGGCCACTCCTTGCGATCGGCGTACATCCGAACCGTCATGGAGGTGCAGGCGCCGAGGCCGGCGAGCAGCAGGTCGTAGGGCGTCGGTCCCACATCGTCACCGACCGGATGCGGCTCATCGGCGCTGAGCCGGTGATGCCCCGCGACGATCTCCTGGGTGTAGGTGCCGGTGCCCGACTCCGTGACGACAACGGTGCCCTCGGCTGACGACTCGGACATGCGACCTCCTGGACGGTGCGCTCGTGCAGACGGTCAAGAACTACCACCGCCGGAGGAACGGCGAACTGGCTTTACCCACAGAAAAGCCTCGCCCGAGCGGCGGGCGAGGCTCTTCTCTGTGTGCTGAGTGTCAGGCCGTGCGGCGGATTCCGCGCTTGAGCAGGAGCTCGCGCTCGGACTCACTGAGGCCACCCCAGATGCCGTAGGGCTCACCGACGGCCAGCGCATGTGAACGGCACTGCGTGATCACCGGGCAGCTGCGGCACATCTCCTTGGCACGCATTTCGCGCTGGGCACGGGCCCGGCCACGCTCTCCGTCTGGATGGAAAAACATCGAAGAATCGACGCCCCGGCAAAGTCCTGTCATTTGCCAGTCCCAAATATCGGCATTGGGTCCGGGTAATTGCTGCGGCTGTGGCATTTGGAAAACCCCTCTCGTCGCACCTCATTCGCGAAACGCGGAGGTGCGTGAGTCGCGGAACCGATCCGAGCACTTGTCGCCGATGACTACTCGTGCACACAACGTAGAAGGGCTACCGAAAAACCGTCAATACCCAGGTCTTGTGCGTAACCGCATAGCGGCAGCGTGAGAATTTACATCACGTTCATCATTGCGACCCGCACGCAACGAGAAGAGTGTTCAACAAACACTGCAAAGTTGACGCTTGTGTGCATTTCCGCTGTTCGCTGGATTTGCATTGACTCGACGGTCATCGGGTAGTTGATCTGCCGGAAACATATCGACCATCAAGTGTTAACCAAAGTTGACTTCGTCACGTGTCACCGGCGTCCACGCGGCGCATTGATAACGTCGCAATCCGATGACCACAACCACAACGTCCCTGGCCGAGGCCGCTTTCGGGCCTCATCCCGACCTCTGGCCGCTGCCCCCGGCGACCTCACAGCGGGATCGGTGGCTGCGCGCCGTCGCCGCCGGCGGGCAGGGGCGCTACGGCAGTGCCATGGCCGACCTCGGGGAGCTGTGCCGAACGGCGCCGCCCGGACGGCTGCTCTCCCTGGCGCACAGCACGAGGGCGTCGTTCCTGCGTCAACTCGGGGGACACGACTTGGCGCGCGACTGGGACGGTCGAGCCTGGGCGGCTGCGGGCGCAGACCCGGAGGCCGGCGTGGATGCCCTGGTGGGTCTCGCTGCCGATGCGCTCGGGGTGGGACGGCTCGCGCTGTCCGCGCGTCTACTGGCCCGCGCGGAACGGCTGATCGACGGATCGGGGTGCGCCCGGCTGCCGGTTCGGCTGCAGTGGGTGTCGGCTGAACTCAATATGGCCGGTGGCCACGGCGCGGTGGCCGTTCCCCACGCCGAGCGGGCCGTAGAGCTCTCCGGCGCGATCGGTTCGACGCGGCATACGGTCAAATCAGCGGTGGTGCTGGCGGCCGCGCTGTGCTGCGACGGCCGCCTCGAGCGGGCGCGAGAGGTCGCCGATGCCGCGCTGACCGACACCGATCGCTACGGCCTCGTCCCGCTACGGTGGGCGCTGGGCTGCCTGCTCGCCGACATCGGCAGCGCCGTGCATCCGCCCGCGCACGTTGTCGCTGTTCGAGACGCTGCCGCCGATACTGTGCGACGCAGAGGCGGCGTGTGGTCGCGTCGCTGACGCGGTTCGGCCCGCCTCGATCGTTACTGTTTATCTGACGCACACCCCGCCGGACTTCGGCCCTGAGTAACGCTGGAGATATCACCCACGATGACAATTTCGGGAGAACGTCTCGATGCTGTCGTCGCTGATGCGGTGGCCGGCGACCGGGACGCGCTTCGGGTGGTGCTGGAGACCATCCGCCCGATCATCGTCCGGTATTGCCGGGCGCGGATCGGGTCAGCAGAACGAAGTGGTCTATCGGCAGATGACATTGCGCAGGAGGTGTGCTTGGCCGCCATCACGGCGCTGCCGCGCTACCAGGATCAGGGGCGACCCTTCCTGGCATTCGTGTACGGCATCGCTGCGCACAAGATCGCAGACGCCCACCGGGCGTCCGCGCGTAACCGCTCTGAACCCACCGACGTGGTGCCAGAGCGGTACTCGGGAGAAGCCGGCCCTGAACAGCGGGCGCTGGATTCCGAGGCGTCGACCCGGATGGACCGACTGCTCTCGACCCTGCCGGAAAAGCAACGCGAGATCGTGATCCTGCGCGTCGTGGTCGGCATGAGCGCCGAAGAGGTCGCCGAAGCCGTGGGCAGCACGCCCGGGGCCGTTCGCGTCGCACAGCATCGTGCGCTGGCCAAGCTGAAGTCCGAGATCACCGCGGGCGGAGGCGACTATGCCTGACTTCGGTCGCTGGACCTCCAACGGGGGCGATCCTTCGCTCAACGACATCAACCGAGCTGACAAGTTCCTCGACGCGCTCGCCTCGGAGCAGCCGGTGTTCTCGACCGACCATGCCGACGCCGAACTCGCCTTCCTGCTGTCCGGCTGGCGCGACGAGATCCGCCAGGTACCCATCGACCATGTGGTCCCGACACACGAGGCCGAGGACGCACTGCGCAACGCCGTGAACTTCTCCTCGCGTCGCCGCAACCGGCGATCGCTGGCCGTCATCGGTTCTGCCGCGGCCGCCGTACTGTGCCTCGGCGGCTTCGCCTCGGTGGTCTACAGCGCGGATCCCGGCGACGGCCTGTACGGGTTGCACACCATGCTGTTCGGCGACCAGAAGAGACAGACCAGCGACGAAGCGGTGGTGCTTGCGGCGCAGACCGAGATGCAGCAGGTGCAGCAGTTGATCGACACCGGGCAGTGGGACCAGGCCCAGGACAGGCTGGCCGCGCTGTCGACGAAGGTGCAGAGCGTGGAGACCGTCGAGCGCAAGTCCGAGCTCATCCAGCAGTGGAACTCGTTGACGTACAAGGTCGTCGAGCAGAATCCGGCCGCGACACTGCCGCCCGCGGGAGAACCGATGCCGGTGCTGCCGTCGTCGCCGCTGACCTTGTTGCCGTTGCCCGTGATCGAGAACACCACAGCGGTCACCACGACCACGGCGCCCGAAGCGACCAGCGTGACCACGTCGACAGGATCCGAGGTTCTGTCGACGACGACCACCCCGTCATCGGACACCACGACGTCGCCCAGTTCCGAAACCACGGCCACGACATCGGAGTCCACGCCGTCCTCGACCACGACCACCTCGGTGGCACCGTCCACGACGTCCTCGACGACGGCACCGACGACGACCGTGACGACGACGACCGCGGAGGCAA
>JAHFVC010000224.1 GCA_023264765.1 Mycobacterium sp.
TGTCACCCGGGCCAAGTACGTTCCGGTGCAGCGAGTGGGCGCCTTCGCGCGCTCAGGTATGGGGGTCTCGCCGTCGTGGAGTGTGTTCTGCGTCGACAGCGGTATCGCCTTCACCCCCACCATCGGCGTGGTCGGTGATCAGCGGCTGCGAATCGATCCCGCCGACCTGCACCCGATCGGCGACGGGATCGTCTGGGCACCGGCCACCCTGGGTGACCAGTCGGGCGCGCCCGCTCCCCTGTGTGCCCGTTCGTTGCTGCGGGGCGCCGAATCCACACTCGCAGAACAGGGTTTGACCGCTCTGGTCGGCGCCGAGCTGGAATGCACGCTGCTCACCCCCGACGGGGAACATGCTTCGGCACATCCGTGGTCGCCGTACGGGATCCGCACCTCGCTGAACCACGCCGCCTTCCTGACCGACCTGGCGACCACAGCCGAGACCGCCGGACTGTCCATCGAACAACTGCACACCGAATACGGTCACGACCAGATCGAGATCTCGCTGGCACCGGCGACCCCGGTGGCCGCCGCCGACGCGGTCATCCTGGCCCGCATCGTCATCGGGCGCACCGCGGCCCGGCACGGGCTGGCCGTCTCGTTCTCACCGGTACCGTTCTTCGGCGAGGCGGGCAACGGCGCCCACCTGCATCTGTCACTGGCCGATGCGCAGGGTCCGCTGTTCTCCGGCGGGGACGGACCCCACGGAATGCGGCCCGCCGGGCAGGCGGCCATCGCCGGCGTACTGGACACCGTGGGTGATCTGCTCGGCGTGTACGCCGGCTCCGCGCTGTCGGCGACGCGACTCAAGCCCGGCAACTGGGCCGGGGCGGCGCGCTGCTGGGGCCTGGAGAATCGTGAAGCAGCCGTCAGGTTCGTCGCCGCCACCCCGGGAAATCCACACGGCGCCAACGTCGAATTGAAGATCATCGACCCCAGCGCCAACCCCTACCTCGCCACCCTGGGCTTCCTCGGCAGCGCGCTGCGCGGTATCGCGCTGGGCCTGCCCTTGCCCGGCGAAGTGACCGATGATCCCGCCGGAACCGCCGAGCCGCTGGCCGCGGATCATGCCGGCGTCCTGGATACGCTCGAAACCTCCTCTGCTGCAGCAGAACTGATGACTCCCGCCGTCATCGAGGGATTGCTGGCCGTCCGCCGCTACGAACTGACCACCTTCGGCACCCGCCCACCGGCCGACACCATCGCAGCGCTGCGACTGGCCTGGAGCTGCTGACCCTTCCCCATCCGATCACCCCTCACCACAAGGGAGCACAACCATGAGCACCGAAACCCCCACCGACACCGACCAACTGACGCGGCGGCGGTTACCGTTCTGGGTGGCGCTGGCCCTGTCCGTCGCCACCGTCGGGCCGACACTGGCCATGTCCGGCAACGGCCAGGGGCTGATCGCCACCGTCGGTAAAGCACTGCCACTGGTCTTCGTCATCGGACTGATCGGCGTGTCACTGGTCGGCTACAGCTTCGTCCGGCTGACCCGGCACCTCAACCACGCCGGCTCGGCCTACGCACTGGTCGGCGGGACCGTCGGGCCGCGGGCCGGCTTCTTCTCCGGCTTCGCCATGCTGGGCGCCTACGTCGGATTCTCCATCGGGACACTGGCTTTGACCGCCGCGTTCACCAATGCGTTCATCGCCCAGCTGCAGGCAGGCAGCGAACATCCCTACCAACTGCCCTGGCTGGTGCCGGTGGTGATCGGAGCGGTGATCTCCGTCCTGCTCTCCGGCCGGGACGTGGCCCTGCTGGCCAAGATCCTGCTGGCCATCGAAGGCATCGGCATTCTCGCAATGGTGGTGCTGGTCGTCGTGATCTTCGCCCGCGGCGGCGCGCCGGCCACGGGCGTGGACTTCAGCGTCTTCTCGTTCTCCGGTGGCGGGGTCTCGGCATCCGCGGTGATCTCCGGCGTGGTGGCCGCCTTCCTCTCCTGGGCCGGCTTCGAGGCCTGCGCGTCGATGGGCGAGGAGACCGACAACCCCGGCCGCAACATTCCGCGTGCCCTCGGCGGCACCCTGATCCTCACCGGTGTGCTGTTCGTCGTCGTGATGTTCGCCCAGGTTATCGGATTCGGCACCGACGAGGCCGGACTGACCGCTTTCCAGAGTTCCGGCAACACGCTGGGCGATCTCGGCAGCACCTATATCGGTCAGTGGTTCAGCCTGCTGATCATCTTCACCGCGACCGTCGCCGCATTCGGCTGCCATATGGCCACCGCCGCCACGTCGGGCCGGATGCTCTACGCCTTCGGCCGCGACGGATTCGGTCCGCGGTCACTGGCCCACATCCACCCGGCCACGGGCGGGCCGCGGCGAGCGACCTGGCTGGTGGTCGGGCTGGCCCTCGTGGTCGACCTGCTCTGCGGTGCGCTCGGCTGGCCCGACATGGGCACCGGAAACCCGGCCATCGACACGTATTTCCTTTTCGCCGTAGCCGGTTCGGTGTGCCTGATGGTCTGCTACCTGTTGGTGGAGATCGCCGCGGCCTGGTTCGTCGGAGCTCCGAAGTTCCACCCGGTGCACGGTGGCCGCGGCAAGGTGGCCGGCCTGGTGCTGCCCCTGCTGGGTGCCGTCGTGATCGCGGTGGTGTTGTGGTTCAACGTCAAGGATGCCGAAAGCTGGACAGCGGCACCGCTGCTCGGCCTGTACTGGTGCCTGGTCGGTCTGGCGATCGCGCTGGCCGCCTCCGGCATCGCCAAACGGGTCGGCGAATCGTTGACCGCGGAGCTACAACTGCCCGGCGCGCCGTGAGCACCCTGTATCAGCGCGATGAAGCCGTCATCGCCGGAATCGAGAAGCTTCGGTTCTTCCCCCTCGAAGTCGCCTCCGGGCACGGCAGCACCCTCGTCACCCCCGACGGCCGCGAACTGCTGGACCTGTCGGCCACCTGGACCGCATCCGGTCTCGGGCACGGACACCCCGCGGTCGCCGAGGCGGTGAGCAAGGCGGTGCGCCAGTCCCCGGGCGCGGGCGGACTGTCCGCGGTGCACCCGGATTCGGTCGGCCTGGCCGAGGACCTGCTCGCCTTGGTGCCGGGCACCGGCGAGCGCCGGGTCTACCTGGGCCACGCCGGTTCCGACGCCAACGACGTCGCGCTGCGGGCCTGCAGGCACGCGACCGGGAAGCGCACCGTGCTGGCGTTCGAACACAGCTATCACGGCGGCGTCGGCGTCGCGATGGGCGTGTCCGGAGTACACGTCGACGCGGGCGTTGCGCCCGACCCGGACGTCGTGTTCTTGCCCTACCCGAACCCGTTCCGGCCGGCCGGACCCGATGACGTCGGGACCTGCCTGGAACTGGCCGAACAGCAGTTGGCCCAAGGACACATCGCGTGTTTCATCGTGGAGCCGATCCTGTCCGACGGTGGGCTGGTGGTGCCGCCGGATGGTTTCCTGTCCCAACTGCAGGCGTTGTGCCGGCGGTTCGGCGTCCCGATGATCTGCGATGAGGTCAAGATGGGGCTGGGACGCCCCGGCACCTTGCACGCCTTCGAACACGACGGCGCGGTGCCCGACATCGTGACCTTCGGCAAGGTGCTCGGCGGTGGGCTGCCGTTGTCCGCTGCGGTGGGGCCGGCCGACATCCTGGATCATCCACCCGCGGCGGCCCTGCTGACCACCGCAGGCAACCCGGTGTGCACCGCCGCGGGCCGGGCCGTGTTGGCCACCATTGTCGGTGAGCAGCTGCCCGAACGTGCCGCGAAAGTCGGTGCGGTACTGCAGGACGCGCTGCGTGCGCTGGACTCCGACCGAATCGGCGAGGTACGCGGGCGCGGCCTGGCGATCGGGCTGGAACTGGTGGATCCGGCGACCGGGGACCGCGATCCACGGATGGCCGCGCAGGTGGTGTACCGGGCCTGGGAATTGGGCGCGGTCGTGTACTACGTCGGCGGCAACGTCCTGGAGATCACCCCGCCTCTGGTGCTCACCGAGGACGAAGCGCAGCGCGGCGCCGAGATCATCGGAGCGGCCATCGCCGATGCCGCAGCGGGTAGCGTCGACGCCGAGGAGGTGGCTCGTTATGCCGGCTGGTGAGGTCGTCGACGTGTTCGATCGGGTGCAGGTGCCGGGGGCTCTTGCCGATCATCTGCGCACCGTCGAACTAGTCGATCATCATGTACACGGGGTGTTCAACGAACCGGTGGACCGGGCCGGCTTCGAAGAAGCCATCAACGAGGGTTCCATCGACCCCATCCCGGACTTCATGACCCAATTCGATTCTCCGCTGGGTCTTTCCATCCGGCGCTGGTGTGCTCCGCTGCTGGGCCTGGACGCGCACGCCGATGCCGACACCTATTGGAAACGTCGCGCCGAACTCACCCCCGGTGAACTCGCCGAAGTGTTCCTGCCACCCGCCCGGATCGCCCGCTGGGTGGTGGACACCGGGTTCAAGGGCGATCTGATCTCCACCCCGCACCAGCTCACCGAGCTGAGCGGCTCGCCGTCATCGGAGATCCTGCGGCTGGAACGGCTCGCCGAGGACCTGCTCGATGCGGGCACCGCACCCGAGGCGTTCCCCGATGCCTTCCGTGCGGCGCTGACCGAGGCCGCTGCAAGCCCGGAGATCGCGGGCACCAAGACGATTGCGGCCTATCGCACCGGTTTCGACATCGACTGGTCCCGGCCGACGGATACGCAGGTGGTCGAGCATGCCCGCGCCCTGGCCGCCCGCCCGTCACGCCGGGTGGACAGTCCGGTGCTGATCGCGTTCGGGGTGCACGAGGCCGCCGAGCGTGGACTCCCGATCCAGGTGCACGTCGGGTTCGGCGACCGTGACCTGGATCTGCAGCGCACCGACCCGCTGCTGTTGCTGCCACTGCTGCGCACCATGGTCCCGGTGCCGGTTCTGCTGCTGCACTGCTATCCCTTCCACCGGCAGGCCGGCTACCTGGCGCAGGCCTTCGACCACGTGAACTTCGATGTGGGCCTTGGCATCAACTATCTCGGGGTGCGCTCGACCGCCTTGGTCGCCGAGGCCATGGAGACCGCACCGTTCGCCAAGCAGCTGTTCTCCTCGGACGCGTTCGGCCCGCCCGAGTTGCATCTGCTGGGCTCGGTACTGTGGCGCCGCGCTATGGGGCTGGAACTGGGCGGCTGGATCGAGCGTGGTGACTGCACCGTCGAGGACGCCATCCGGATCGTGGACATGATCGGCATCCACAATGCCACCCGGGTCTACGGGCTTTGAATCAGGGCACCGCACCGCTTTTCGATGCGTTGCGCCGGTTCGTCGAACGCGACCAGGCACCGTTCTACTCCCCCGGCCACAAGGGCGGACGGACCCTGGATCCGTGGTTTCGCGAGCACATCGCGGCGATCGATCTGAACAACCTGCCCGACCTGGACACGCTGCACTGTCCGGAGGGACCCATCGCGGATGCCGAACGCCTGATCGCCGATGCGTGGGGTGTCGGGCAGAGCTTCATCATGGTGCAGGGGTCCACCGGCGGGAATGTCGCGGTGGCGCTGGCAGCGTTGCGGCCGGGCGAACCCGTTCTGGTGCAACGTAATGCGCATAAGTCGGTACTGGCGGGCTTGGTACAGTCCGGTGCCCGTCCGGTCTGGTTGGAACCGCAATGGGACGCCCGCTTCGGGGTCGCGCACGGCCTGGACGCCGGAATCGTCGAGCGCGGGCTGACGGACAGCGGTGCCAAGGCACTGTGGCTGCTGCACCCCACCTACTACGGCACGTGCGCCGACATCGCGGCGCTGTCCACCCTGTGCCGCGAACACAGCGCTACGCTGTTGGTCGACGGCGCCCATTCACCGCATTTCGCATTCCACGAGGAGCTGCCGCCGGCCGCAGAGCATTCCGGCGCGGCGGCAACGGTGCAGTCCGTGCACAAGATCCTGTCCGGGCTCAGCCAGGCGGCGGTGCTGCACATCGACCCCGCCCAACTAGACCCGGCCGCCGCCCGACGGGCACTGCAGCTGGTGCAGACCACCAGCCCGCATTTCGCCATCATGGCCTCGATCGATCTGGCCCGCAGCGAAATGGCCTGCCGTGGGCGCGATCTGCTCGACGAGACGCTGCGCCGGGCCCGGCGAACGGCCGACCGGCTGGCCGCGATCCCCGGCCTGCGGGTGCTGCGCCCCGGCGACATCACCGGCCCGGCAAACGGGTTCTGCCACCTCGACGAGACCAAACTGCTGATCGGCACCGGAGGTCTGGCCGCCGACGCCCGAGAGGTCATGTCGCGGCTGAACCGGATACACGGTGTACAGCCGGAATTGAGCGGACCCGGGCACATCCTGTGCATCACCACGATCGGCAACACCGACCGCGACATGGACCGGCTCGTCGACGGCTGCACCGAGGTGAGCGCATTCTTCGGTACGCGCGGCGTCGGCGACGACGCCGGCCTGGTCGCCGATCTGCTTGCGCTGCAGGCAGATCCGGTCCTCACCCCCCGGGAGGCGTTCTTCGCCGCCACCGAGGCGGTGACGCTGACGACGGCGACCGGGCGGGTGGCGGCCGAGGCCATCACGCCATACCCGCCCGGGATCCCGCTGGTCATGCCGGGTGAGCGGCTGACCGGCGAGGCCGTCGCGCTGCTGCGGGCACTGCGGGCGGCGGGCACCCCGATCAGCGCGTCGGACCCGCAGCTGGACCACGTCACGGTGGTGCGCTGAGCCGCCTCAGATCGTGATGACCCCGCGATACCGGGCGTGGCCCTGCTCCATGGCGGCATAGGCCTCGGCGGCCTGCTCCAGCGGATATTCCTGGATCTGGGCCCGGACACCGTGCAGCACAGCGAAGTTCATGGTGTCCTCGACGTCGGCCGCGGTACCCGACGGGTGCCCGGCCACCGTCAGCGCAGGCGTGATGAGGTCCAGCGGGCTGATCGGCAGCGGGTCGGCGGACACCCCGATGACGATCAGCTCACCACGGGGATTCAGGCCGCCGACCGTCTGCCCGATCGCGGCGGCGTTGGCCGCGGTGGCCAGCACCACCGCCACCCCGCCGAGTGCGCGCAGCGACTCGCTGACATCACCGGCCTTCGAGTCGACGTAGTGATGCGCGCCGAACCGCTTGGCGTCGTCAGCTTTGTCCGCACCGCGCGCGACGGCGACGGTCTCGAAACCCATGGCCCGGGCGAACTGGATGCCGAGGTGGCCCAGCCCGCCGACGCCGAGCACCGCCACCCGGTCACCGGCGACCGCGTGCGTGGAACGCAGCGCGTGATAGACGGTGACACCGGCGCAACTCATCGGGGCCGCGTCGACGAACGACAATGCCTCCGGGATCCGCGCCAGCGCGGTCGCCGGCGCGGTGACCGACTGGGCGTACCCACCCGGATACTGATAGCTGGGCACCTGCCCGTTCTCGCAGTGGATGAACTGGCCCTTGCGACACTGGCTGCAGTGGTTGCAGTTGCCTCCGAACCAGCCGACCGCGACCCGGTCACCGACCGCGAAACCTTCGACGTTCGAACCGATCTCGGCGATGGTGCCGGCGATCTCGTGACCGGGGGTCAGCGGCCATGTCATCCCGGGGAAATGCCCGGCGACGAACTCGCGGTCGGTGCCGCACACCCCGCAGGCGGCCACGGCGATGCGCACATGTCCGGGTGGTGGGGAGGACGTCTCGACATCGACGAGCTCGAGTTGGCCCTGGGCCGCGGGGACGTGGACTGCGCGATGTGTGTTCATAGGAGAATCCTGCGACGGTCGCGCCCATCGCGCCAGGGAAACGGTCAGGTCAGCACTTGGCCGCGGCCAGCCGGCGCAGCGAGTCATCCAACCTGGGCACCGCGAGTTGGCCGGCGTTGACCGATTGCTCCAGGTGGTCCAGCACGGCGGGGACTTCACCGGTGGTCACCCACAGCGCCACGTCGGCACCGGCCTGCAGGGCACGCAGCACCGCCTCGGCCACGCCGTAGCGCGCGTTGATGGCTGCCATGCTGGACAGGTCGTCGGTGTAGACGACGCCGTTGAATCCCGGGCCGCCGTACCCGCCGGAGCGCAGCAGGCCGTACGCCGCTCCGCTGAGGCTGGCGGGGTCGCTGCCCGTCAGGCCCGGAACCTGCAGGTGCCCGACCATGACCGCGACGCCGGGTTCGGTGGTGAGGGTCTGATACGGCACCAGGTCGTTGGCCTTCAACGCCTCCAGGGGCGGGGTGGTGACGCCGCCGGTGTGCGAGTCGCCCGAGCCGTGGCCGTGTCCGGGGAAGTGCTTGAGCACGGGCGTGACACCGCCGTCGCGCAGACCGCGGGCGTAGGCGCCGGCGTATTCGGTGACCTTGGCCGGGTCCGAGCCGAAAGACCGGTCGCCGATCACCTCGTCGTCGGACTCCTCGGTGACATCCACCACGGGGGCGAAGTCGACGGTGACGCCGAGGCCGCGCAACGCCTGACCGCGTTGCAGCGCAATCTGATACACCTCGTCGGCGGTCTTGGTCTGGGCCAGCACCCGCGGCGAGGGCTGCGCACCGATGAGGCTCGACAGTCGGGACACCCGGCCGCCTTCCTCGTCGACGCTGACGCCCAGCGGCAACGCCGACGCCGCGCCGGTGATGTCGGCCAGGGGCGGACCGAAGATCGACTTGTCGGTCCAGCTGCCGATGAAGATCCCGCCGACGTGGTAATTCGCCACCACGGCCTTGGCGTCGGCGGCGTCGGTGACACCCACCATGAGCAGCTGCGCCAGCTTGTCCCGGAGCGGGATACCGGTGACATCACCGCACAGCGGCAGCGCCGGCGACGGGACGGGCGCCAACGGCATGCTCGTCGACGCAGGGGTCACGCTGCTGGTCGCCGGGGAAGCCGTCGGTGCAGGTGCGGAGTGCGAACACCCCAGCAGCAATCCGGACAGCGCTGTCAGAGCACCCAGGGTGCGGGACATCGACATGCCCAGAAACCTTAGTCGGCGCGCGGCGGGCTCCTGACGAACACCTGAGACCGGTCACAGCGGGCGGTTGCAATCACACAGATTCTCCTGCGTGCTGAGAAAGCCCTCAGTCGTTAACGTCAGGCGCCTATCGCTGCAGATCAGGGGGTTTTGAATGAGCGAGGCTCACAGTCGGGGACCACGGCGCATCGGCCGGGTGCCTCTGCTCAACATTGTCGGTGTCGTGGCGATCGTGATTGCCGGCGTCCTGCTGACGGTCAAGAACCTGCCCGACGACACCCCCAACCAGTTGCTCAACGTGTCCTACGACCCCACCCGTGAGGTGTACGCGGCCCTGGACAAGGCGTTCGTCGCGCAGCATCAGGGCCCGCTGGAGATCAAGCAGTCGCACGGCGGCTCGGGTCGCCAGGCCCGCAATGTCATCGACGGCACCGAACCTGCCAACGTGGTGTCCCTGGCCCTGATCAGCGACGTCGACTCGCTACGCAAGCGCGGGCTGATCTCCGACGACTGGCAGAAGCGACTGCCCAACAACTCGGTGCCCTACACCTCGACGGTGGTCTTCGTCGTGCACAAAGGCAACCCGAAGAACATCCACGACTGGCCCGACCTCGTGCACGACGGCGTGTCGGTGGTGACCCCGAACCCGAAGTCCTCCGGCAACGGGCAGCTGAGTTTCCTGGCCGCGTGGGGTTCGGTGACCACCCGCAACGGCACCCCCGCGCAGGCCCAGGACTATCTGCGCCAGCTGTACCGCCACGTCGCGGTGTTCGACGCGGGCGCGCGCACGTCGGCCGCCAGCTTCGCCGACCAGAAGATCGGCGACGTCCACCTCACCTGGGAGAACGAGGCGCTGCGTGAGGTCGCCGCCAACAAGGACGAATTCGAGGTGGTGTATCCGCCGGTGAGCATCAAGGCCGAACCGGCCGTCGCCTGGGTGGATGCCAACGACAAGGACCCGAGCACCGCGACCAACGCGAAGGCATACCTGGAGTACCTGTTCACCCGGCCCGCACAGGAGTTGTTCGCGCAGTACGGATATCGGCCGATCCTGCCCGATGTCCTGGCCAAGCACGCCGACACGCTGCCCGCCATCTCACTGTTCCCCGTCACCGCGATCGCCAAGGACTGGAACGACGCGCGGCAGAAGTTCTACGCCGACAACGGTATCTACGACAACATCTCGGCTCCGGCAAAGGCGGCGAACTGATGAGCTACACGTTGAGTCTGGGACGCCGGGACCTGATCGCCGGGCTGACCGTGGCCGCCGTCGCGCTGCCCCAAGGCATCGCCTACGCGCTGATCGCGGGCGTCGACCCGAAATACGGCGTGTACTCGGCCATCGTCGTGACCGCCGTCGCCTCGGTGTTCGGGTCGTCCTCGCACCTGATCAACGGACCCACGAGCGCCATCTCATTGCTGGTGTTCAGCTCGCTGGCGTTCATCGACCCGGAGAACCGCACACTGCTGTTCGAGGCACTGTTCCTGCTCGGCATCCTGGTCGGCGTCATCCAGATCCTCATCGCCGTGCTCAAGCTGGGCGACCTGACGCGCTACATCTCCGAGTCGGTGATCATCGGGTTCATGGCGGCCGCGGCGCTGATCCTGGCGCTCGGGCAGATCGGCAACGCCCTCGGTGTGAAGAGCAAGGGCGACGCGCACACCCCGATCCTGCAGAACGTGTATCTGACGGTGTTCCACGGCGACAAGATCAACCTGAAAGCGGTGTTCCTCAGCGTCTCGACGATCGTCATCGCGGTGGTGCTGCGCCGGCTGGTCAAGCGGTACGGCCTTCCGCAGATCGACCTGCTGACGGTGCTGATCATCGCCGGGGCGGTCGCCTTCCTGGCGGGGTGGTCGACACCCGGCGCCGGCGGTAAGACCGCGGTGAACCTGGCGGCGAAGGTGCCCCAGAGCCTGCCCGGATTCCACATCCCGACCATCGACCTGCACTCGTTGGGTGAGCTGTCCCAGGGTGCGCTGGCGATCGCATTCATCGGCCTCATCGAGGCGCTGTCGATCGCCAAGGCCATCGCACACCAGACCCAGCAGAAGATCGACTACAACCGGCAGATCTTGGCCGAGGGACTGGCCAACCTGACCGGTGGTTTCTTCCAGAGCCTGCCCGGGTCGGGGTCGCTGTCGCGGTCGGCGATCAACCATCAAGCCGGTGCGGCCACTCGTTTCTCCGGCATCCTGGCCGCGGCCGCCGTCGCGGTGGCGCTGCTGTTGTTCGCGCCTCTGCTGCACTACATCCCGCAGGCCGCGCTGGCCGGGTTGCTGTTGGTGACCGCAG
>JAHFVC010000499.1 GCA_023264765.1 Mycobacterium sp.
CTCTGGCGCGGCGACCCCTTCGGCGAGTTCCTCTACCGCGACTTCGCGATCCCAGAAGCCCGGCGCTACAGCGCTTTACACACCACCGTCATCGAGGCCCGCTTCGATGCCGCGGTCCAGGACGGCCGGGGCAGCCAGATCATCCCGGAGATCGAGGCCGCAATCGCCCACGACCCGCTGCAGGAACGACTGTGGGGCCACTTGATGTCCGCACTCTCGCAGGCCGGCCGCCCGGCGGATGCGGTGCGGGCGTTCGACCGCGTCGGCGCGATCCTGAAACGGGAACTGGGCGTGCGCCCCGGCGAAGGCCTGCAGACGCTGTTCGAGAAGATCGGTGACGGCTCCGCCGAGCCGCTGGACGGCTCCTCTTCGTCCGCACCGGAGATGCCGCGGCCCCCGCTCTACGTCGGCCGGGACTCGGCAACCGAATCGGTCACCGCATCGGTGAACCGCATCAGGGTGGGCACCGGCGGCCTGACGCTGGTGACCGGCGAGAGCGGGATCGGTAAGACCTCCCTGGCGCAGGCCGTGGCCGATCGCGCAGGCACCGGCGGCGTGCAGGTGGTCTGGGCCGGCCACCCCACCGGGGTTCGGCTGCCGCTGATGTGGACGTGGATTCAGGTCCTGCGCCAACTCGGTGCCGATCTGGGTCCGGCGGGACGGCAGGCCGTGCGCCACGCGGCACCCGGCGTCGCCGACGCACTGGTTCCGGAATGGGACGACGACCACGCAGGCGATGCCGTGGCCGCACTGCCGCACGCCGCACTACCCGCCACCGGATTCGCGCTGGCCGAGGGGATCGCCACCGCCGTGCGCGAACTGTCTGCACTGCGTCCACTGCTGCTGATCCTCGACGACCTGCACCACGCCGACACCACCTCGCTGGAGGCACTCGCCCTGCTGGCCGCTCACCTACCGCGGCTGCCCATCCATGTGCTGGCCAACTGGACCTACTTCGGCGCCGACCGGCCGATCAACCGAAAGGCGCTGACCCGGCTGCTGCACTCCAGCACCACCACGACCGTGCCGCTCGCCGGAATCGACCGAATCGCCGCACACCAGCTGATCGACGCGATCTCCGGTGCGCCGGTACCCGGCGCGATCACCGAAACGGTGTGGCGGGAGGCCGGCGGGAACCCCTTCTACATCAAGGAGATCGCGCACGGGCTCGGCACAGGAGAACGGAGCGACGGGGTACCCGAGGCCGTGCTCGGTGTGGTGGGCCGGCGTCTGAGCGCACTCGACCGGGCCACCCGGCGCACCCTCGGAGCGGCGGCGGTGATGGGCCCGGTGTTCGACGTCGCCGCGCTGTCCGACGTCGTCGATCTCTCGGTGTCGGCGGTGCAGACCCGGTTGCGTCCGGCTTACGAAACGGGACTGCTCGACGAGGTGCCGCGACATCCGGGCGCCTACCGATTCAGCCACGGATTGGTGCGCGACGCCGTGCTGGCCCATCTGTCGACCACCGAGCGCACCGCCGTGCACGCCGCGATCGCCACCACGCGGGCGGCCGCCATTGCCACCGACGCCTACGAGGACGCGATAGCCGCCGCCGACCATGCGTGGCTGGCCGGAACGGCACTCAATCCCGATGTCGCACTGGAGATCAGCGAGACCGTCATCCAGCGGGCCCTGATTCGCTCGGCCTACGCGGATATCACCGTGTTGACCGAGCATGCACTCCAAGTGGCCGGCCGACTGCCCGCCAAGCCCGACTACCTGGAGCGCCAGGCCACCCTCTGGATGCATCTGGCCACCGCCAAAGGCATCCTCGAAGGCCAGACCAGCAGCGCCGTCACACACGCCGTCGCGCGGGCTTTCGAGATCGGTGAGCAGGTGCGGGGCCGCAGCTTCTACAGCGCCGTCGCGTTCCAGTGTTTCGCCCGAGTCGGCATGGGCCACACCGAGGAAGCGGCGGTGATGGCCAACGGCCTGCGGGAGCAGTACCTGCGTTCCGGCGATCCGGATGCGGGGCTGGCCAGCGATTTCACCCACGTGATGGTGTATTTCCTCCGCGGCGACATCGACGCGGCGGTGGCCACCGGCGAGCACATGATGACGAACTTCCCGCCACCCGAAACCGTCACCGACCCCCTACATTTCGTCCATCCACGGGTGTACTGCTGGATGGCGATCGCCGAAGCGCTGCGCGGCGACACCGAGGCGATGGACCGATACCGCAGGCTGGCAAGGCAACTCGCGCAGAGTCGCGGCGACACATTCAACATCCTGGCGTCCGAACTGGTGCAGGTGGAATGCGCGGCGGTCCTCGGCATCACCGACGGCACCGCCGTGGCGGCCGCCGAGATCGATCGCAAGCTCTGCGCCTCGGGTGCACAGCAGTGGGGCGCCTGCGCCCGCATCATCAGCATCTGGGCCGACGTGCTCGAATCCGGCATCGACCACGCCGCAGCGGCTTTCGCGGCGTTCGACGAATTCGCCAGCGACGGATCGGTGGCGATGCACGCGCTGTTCCTGACCCTGCTCGCCGACATCGAACAACGGCTCGGGCGACTCGACTCGGCGCGCGACATCCTGGCGCGGGCCCGCACGCTGGCCGATACCACCGGCGAGCACTCGTGGGACGAATTCATCGCCCGCCGGGTGGATGCCGTCCAGATCTGATCACAGGCAACCGGTCAGATCGGCCGCGCGAAGGTGTCCAGGCGTTCTTGTTTGGTGCGCTGCAGGTGCGTGGCGACCGCGGCGCTGGCGGCAGCAGCGTCGCGAGCCCGGATCGCGTCGAGGATGGCCTGATGTTCGGTGACCACATCGCTGAGATCGTCGCGATGAACCGCCTCACGGTCGTAGACGCGTAGGCGGGACACCAGATTGGTCAGCGTCTCCTGCAGTGTCGAGTTGTGCGACGCGGCCCAGAGCACTTCGTGCCATTGCGAATTGAACTGCCGCGCCAGTGCAGAGTCAGCGGCCTCAGCGGCATGCTGGTGCAGTTGGGTGAGCTGGGCGAGTTGCAGTTCGGTGCGCCGCACCGACGCCGCTTCTGCCGCCGCCTTCTCCAGCGCGATCCGCACATCGTAGATCTCGATGACGTCGTCGGGAGTACCTGACCGGATCCGGTACCCGCGGACCGACCGGATGATCAGGCCCTCCTGTTCCAGCCTGTTGAGCGCCTCGCGTACCGGTGTCCGGGAGACGCCGTACGCCGCCGTGAGCGAACTCTCGCTCAGCGGGTCGTCGGCCGAGAACCGCCCGGCGAGCAGGTCAGCGCGGAAAGCACTGTGAAAGGGAGTTCGCTGCACCCGACCGAGCATACGGTTGGCGCACTTCTGTATACAAAAAATACTCACGGTGATGCCAAGTCATACGACGTGGATCCCGAACGTACATACTGATGCCTTCGCGCACGGCCAGAAGGAGATTCATGAGCACCCAGCCCCCCGACACGACGACCGCGGCCACCGGTCGCGCCCTGCGCTGGCGCGTCGTCGACATCGTCGTGGCCAGCGTGCTGGCCACCGCTGCCGGTCTGGTCTTCGTGTTGTGGAACATCGCATCCAACCCGATCAGCACCCCGCTGGGCACCGCGTTGCCGGGCCTTCAGGGGCTACTCGGCGGCGGCTGGCTGTTCTCCGGGGTGCTCACCGCCCTGGTGATCCGTAAACCCGGGGCCGCCCTGTACGGCGAACTGATCGCAGCGACGGTGTCGGCCCTGGTCGGGAACCAGTGGGGCGTGCTCACCCTCGAGTCCGGCCTGGTTCAAGGTCTGGGCGCCGAACTTGTCTTCGCCGTATTCCTCTATCGCCGTTGGGGTTTGCCGACCGCCGCGCTGGCCGGCGCCGCAGCCGGTCTCACCTTGGCCATCAACGACCTGAT
>JAHFVC010000225.1:0-7812 GCA_023264765.1 Mycobacterium sp.
ATGCCGGCGTTCCACACCCCCTTGCAGCCGTTGGCGTCGGCGTTGGCGTTGAAGTTGAGGATCTGAGTTGGGGTCCTGACGAACCCGTCGGCGAGGGCGGTTTGCAGTTCGTTGATGGTTGGATCCGAGCCGGCCGGTGAGGCCGCGGTGCCGCGGGTGATGCCGGCGGAGATGCTGATTCCGACGTCGCGGGCTTTGGCCAGGTAGCCGTCTGACCCGACCAACGCGGCCACCGGGTGGGCGAAGATGCTGGCCATCAGCGCGGTGATCACGATTGCCGAGCCGATTTGGTAGGCGGCTTTGGAGGTGCGGCCACGTACGACGGCGAAGGCGGCGACCCCGCCGGCGAGTGTCAGCGCCAGGGTGAGGATGCCGATGTTGTGGGTCAGGCCTTCGGTGGCCTGGCCGAGTTTGTCGAAGGGTTTGGCGATGAAGTCGAGCCATTTGAACGACAGGCCGTAGCCGATGATCCACAGCGCCACCTGGCAGGTGATCTTGAACAAGCCGTATTCGAGTTCGAGGATCGGGGCGAGCGCGATGTTGGCGCTCTTGGCTTCGTCGCCCACCCCGGGCAGGACGGAGAACGCGTTTCCCTGGTCGACGGCGATGAAGTAGTCGCTGACCGGGATTCCGCTGGAGTCCTTGACGTCGATCCACCCGAACATCGAGGTGTCGGCCGGGTTGGGTTTGGGCGCAGGGGTGTCGGTGTTGGGGGCGGCCAAGGCTGGGCCGGCGACGACGAGGACGAAGAATCCGACGAGGTGCCAGATCAGCAACGCGTACACGATGCGGGTGCGCCAGCGGCTGCCCGAATGCACCCAGCGCAGCACCATCCCCGTCAGTGCGAGGTGCGGTGGGCAGCTGGTGTCCCACAGCAGCGGTCGGTTCCACAGCCGAGCCGTGGTGCTCATCGCCGCGCCTCGGGGGCGTTGGTGTTCATCTGCTCGGCGCGGCGCGCCAGGGCGGGGCCGAGCGTCTTCATGCGGGCGATGTTGAGGGCGGAATCACGGATGTAGCACTCGCCGCGGCGGTGCTCGGGAGGACGTTGGCCGTCCTTGCCGGCAGGTGAGGTGTTGTAGCGCAGATCCTTGATCAGCTGCGGATTGGCGTCGGGGGCTAGGCCCAGCCACGCCAGTGACTTGCGGGCCTGGTTCTCCTTGGTCTGCTTGAACACCACTTGGGTGGTGAAGAAGTCGGTGAGGTCGCCGTAGTCGTCGGGATCCTGGGAGCCCATCAGGATGGCGGCGTTGTGCTTGCGGCCGTCGCGGGCGAACTCCTTGACGACCTGCGGGCCGCCGTGGGTAGTGGTGAGGTGGTGGGCTTCGTCGAGGACGTAGGCACCGAAGCGGGAGTTGTCGGCGAAGAAGGCGCGTCGCGCGATGGTGGCGGTCAGCCCGTAGAGGGCGCGGCCCATGTGCTTGGTGGGGGTCAGCTGCTGGAACAGGTGCGGGGAGTGGATGTCCTCGACCGTCGGCAGCTGGAGGCGGTGGGTGCGGATGATCGTTGCCGGTGAGGTCAGTTGCAGCGGCGGGAGATTGGGGTCGAACAGGGCACCGGCGTTTTGGTTGTTGATCCAGAACGACAGCATGTTGGCCAGCTCGGCGATCTCGCCGCGCCGGAAGTCGGCGGGCAGGTCCGGGCTGGCCATGAACCCGACGAGATCGGCCAGGCTGTGGATGTCGTTGTCGTCGCGGACGTCGGGGTGCAGCATGCTTTGCAGCACGCTGGCCGCCGGCGAGCTCGCCGAGACGTTGATCAGCGGCAGCAGCAGATCCAGGGTGCGGTCGGCGGCCTCCTCGCGGGAGAACACCCGCAGCGGATCCATGCTGAAGTCGGGGGCGGCGAGGTCGATGACGGTCGGGTTGGTCAGGCCGCGCGCCCATTCGGCGTACTCGCCGCGTTCGGTACGGTCGACGGCCAGGATCTGGCCGCCCCGGTCGATGATCTGACCGCTGATGGTCTGCAGGAAGTAGGTTTTGCCGCCGCCGGGCTGGCCGACGGTGGCCACGCTGGCGGCTTCCTGGCGGGCGGTGCGCTCCATGATCGCCAGGTGGATCGGTTCGAAGCATCCGCTGGTCAGGTTGACGCCGATGATCGGGCCTTCGGCGTCGCCGACCTTGGCGGACACGCACGGTACGAAGGCGGCGACTTCTTCGCTGGTGGTGATGTGCACGCACGCGTCGACGGCCTTGATGTGGTGGGCGCCGGGCACCATCGACATCCACAGCTCGCGCTGGGCGCCCAGCGGAGCCTCGAGGGTGATGCGCTTGGATCTGCAGGCGCGGGTGAGCTCGGTGACCGCGGCGCTCGCGTCGGCCTGGGTGGCGGCACCGACGGCGAAGATCGGGGTGAACCGGATCTCAACCTCGTCGTCGGCGCCTTCGATGCGGCGGTTGTAGTCGGCGAGGATGTAGGCCTTCTCGGTCAGCATGGAGGCGCCGAAGCTGGTCTCGCCGTCGCGCTGATCCATCTGCTCGTCGATCTGGCGCAGCGTTTTGATGTTGCGGGCCAGGACCTCGTTGCGGGGCACCTTGCGGATGCGCACGGCCCAGTCGATGACCGCCTTGTCGCCGCGGCCGGTGATGGTGTCGGCGAGCTGAAAGAACTCGGTGCCGCCGGGGAAGATCATCTCGTCGGCCGGGAACGACTTGACGGTCAGCATGCACTGGTAGGTGGTGCGTGGGTCGTCGTCGTCGGGTCGGCTGATCTTGACGATCCGTCCGAAGGACGGTGCGTTGCGCTGCCACCAACCGGTGTGGTTGGCGCGGTCGGCGTTGGCGCCCTCGTCGAACAGCGCTTCGGTGAAGGTGCGGACCCCGGCGCGGATGCGGCCGTCGCGGGCCGGGGGGCACGGGCCGGCGTCGAGACCACGGCTGATGTGGTGGTCCCACAGCCACCGCATCTGCCGCCCGGTGACCGGATGAAGTGTGACGATCGAGGACAGTCGCTCAGCGAGCTCGTCGGCCTTGGCGGCGGCGGCGTCGACGTCCTCGGTGCTGGGCTGGTTGTCGCCGCCGAAGAAGTCCATGTTCAGCAGCCGCGACCCGGCGGGGCCGTGCCGGAACTTCTGATCCAGCGGCATGCTCAGCCAATAGAGCCGGTTCCTGGGGCGCAGCGAGTGCAGCCGCGCGGCCTGGGCGTTGCATTCGTCGATGTAGTCGTGACGGTCGAGGTCGGCGGGGGAGACCATCCGGCGCATGGCGCCAGGCAGATCCATCGGGGCTGAGAATCCGGCGAGCAACGTGTAGTCGGGGACCTCTTGGAACAGCAGCTGGTGCAGCGCGCGGACTTGGTCCTTGTCGTCGACGTCGCGCAGTCCGTAGTCGAAGCCCTCGACGAGGTAATCAGCCCACCAGGTGCCTGATCGGGTGAGCCGAAGATTGCCGGCGATGGCCACGGTGGGCTGCAGCGTGTTGGTGCGCAGGTGTTGGCGCAGTGATCGAGACGGTGCGGCAGCGGGGGCACTGGTGCTCATGCCCGGAGGTATATGCCGGACGAAATTGGATTCCGGTCACCTCACTGAGGCGAGATTTCGTGCGGCGGAACGGGCGGCTGGATGCTCGGAGTTAGGAGGCCTCGTCCAGGGGGCGTCGGGTCAAGGCGCCGAACACGGCCGCGGCTGCCACCGGGGCTGCGGTGACCGGCGGAACCGGCGGTGCCTGAGCCGGGGCCGGTGGTGGGAACAGCGGCTCGCGGGTTGCAGTGGCGGCCCTGTTGCGGGGCTGGCGTGCCGGCATGGTCTGGCGCGGAGTGCGGCGGGTGAAGTCCAACATGATCACGTCGCCGCCGACGATGGCCACCGGGCTGGTGGTGGGCATGAGTTCGGAGGTGGACGGCGCGGTGGACAGCAGCAGTCCGAGTAGCCACCCCATCCGGGTGGTGAGTCTGATCCCGTCGATGGGGATGTTGGCCAGCAGCCCGCCGACGATCACCGTCAGGGCTGCGCCGGCGAGCAGATTGATCAGCGGGTTGATGATCGGCAGGAAGTAGGCGGAGATGCCGGACAGGCCGAAGATCATGCCGCCGCCGACGAACTGGGGAAGCGTGTACGGGCCGCCCGGGAGGCGTTCGCCGTTGAAGCCCTTGCCCACCATCCGGGGAAAACGCATCGCCAGGGTGTAGACACGCACGGCTCGGTACCCCAGGTCGGTCAGTTCAGCACTGAGCGCCATGTGCCCACCTCACTTGTCGATCACTGTTGTCGCGCCCGGCGGCGCGGTGTGGTTGGTGAATTGGTGTGTCACCGCACGCCGCTGCCGCCGCCGGTCACGTTCTGGGTGACTCCGGTGAAGGACTCGGCCAGGGTGGGCAGCATCAGGAACAGGGCCACGCCCAGGCAGGTGATGACGGCAGTGCGAGTGAGCGCGCCGATGGTGAACTGGCGGCTCACGGTCTTGGAGATCAGATGCCCTGACCCCATCAGGATGATGAGGCTGACACCGACGTTGCGGACCAGAGTCAAGGCGTTGTTGATCATGGTGCCGGGATCGGTGGCGGCCAACACGGTGGTGATCATTTCGGGTTGTTTCCTTTCAGGTGGTGGATCACGGCTTGCCGAACACGCTGTCGGTGGGTGTTCCGCCCGGGGTGGGTGCGGTGCTCGTGGCCGCGCCGGCGGTGGGGGGCGCGGGCGGGTCGGTGGCCTTGGATCCCAGAGCCGGGAACAGCTCGATGCCGGCGACTTCCCAACGGCCGTCGGTGACGATCAGGCGCAGCGGGTACTGCATCGGCACGGTGGAGAAGGCGCGCGTCCCCTTGATGGAGGCGAGCATCCGGACCTGCGTGCCCCCGGCGGCCGAGGACGTCGGGGATTGGGAGCGCACATTGGTGATGGCGATGGACCGGAACGGGGGAGGGGCCATCGGTCGGGCGTCGTAACCGGCCGCGACGTAGCGGCTCATGTCGTTGCCGCCGGCCAGCAGTGCCCGGAGAAAGCCGGTGATGGCAACGACGGCTGGATCGCTGTCGGAGACGACGGTCTCGTAGTCCAGGCTCACGTCGACACCGGTGCTCCACACGGGGCTGACGACGGCGGGCAGGGTGATCGCGCGCAGTCGGGTGCCGTCGAGGACGACGATGGTGGCTTGGTAGTAGACGCGGCGGCGTTGGAGGCTGTCGGCCGAGTCGCGCTGGGCGACGCTGACGACCACCGACCACTGCACGAGGTTGGGCGCCGGGCCGGGCTGCGGCTCGGGCAGTGAGGCCAACTGAGGATCGATCGCGTCGACAGGTGTTTCGGGGAGAGTGAGATCCCCGGTGTAGAACGCGGCGAGGTCACTTTCGTGACCGCGGGCGGAGGACAGGAATGTCTGGACCCAGTCCACCGCGAAGTCGCCGACGCGGGCGGTGTCGTCCGCGGATGCAATGCCGACCGTCTGATCCGAGGGGCGGCTCACCATGCCGACGACCGCGGAACCCAGAGACCACAGTTGGCCGATCCCACCGATGGCGGCCAGGACGACGCCCGCGATGATGACGTACTTCATCACCGCCTGGCGGCGCGTGGCTGCGCGCAGCAGTCGGCGGTCGGCGTTGGAGTCGGTGGCGTTGGGCATGTGGATCTCCCGGTCAGTGGGGGACAGCGGTGTTGTTGAGTCGGGTGATGGCTTGTTCGGCTTCGGGGGCGGCGTGCAGCAGCAGTTCGACGACGCGTCGCTGCGTCGTGATGTCGAGGGGCAGGTCGATCAAATCGATGCACGCCGCGGTGATGTCGTCGGTGAAGGAACGGACACGCGCGGCGTCGTCGGCAGGGTCGTGCTCGGCGGCGGCGCGACGGTCGGCGCTGCCGGAGCGGCGGCGGAGTGGGTGCATCGGCGGGATCCTTCGCGGCGAGGGTCAGGGACAGGACGCCAGAAGGTATATGCCGACCCGATCGCGGTTCCGGTCATGAATGTGGCCCGAGTTTTCGGCGGCCTTCGGCCAGGGCGGTTGGCACGCGGACGCCGTGGTCGCTGCGTGTTATGAAGCCATCACATCGGTTGACAAGGGGTTGTACGCTCGATCCGCCTAGCTCGACGGAGGAGAAGCGGAGCGGATCGGCTCCCTCCCCCATATAGTGGCGCGCTCATGTACGAACTTAGCCACAAACTAGTGTAAAGGCCCTCTCACCAGCTAGAATGATTGAGAACAGGCGTAGCTGTGGGCCGATGTGTGGTCACATGTGTGACGAGACTTGTTACCAACCTGGTTGGCACCCCGGTGAGCGCGCCAGATCACCGTCGTTTTGTCTCGCCCGGTAGCGCACGCGTGCGCCGCTGAGACCACGGCCCTGTCGTCAGGTCGTCTCACTCACCTGGTGGTGAGCGCGATCGCTACCACGCGTGTTAGCAGCTGGGCGCACACCACGGTCGTCACGGGTGTCGTCACCGTCGACCGTGCGTCGGCCTGTGGCATGCCGCGGTGTTGCTCGCACGGTTCTGCGGGCCGTAACACGCGTCGACGCACGCTCGCGCCGACTGTTGTGGGATCCGTCGTGGCAATCTTTGGCGCCATCGTTGCGCCGGTCTGAACACTGCTGGTCGTGGGAACCCGCTACCGGTCAATTGTGATGCGCATCACATGTATTTAGGGGCCTTCAATGCGGCCGTAACGCGTTACCGGCAACGGTAAAAGCCCTGGTCACGAAACTATTGAACTCGCTAATGGAACACGGAATCACACACCGACGCTTCCAGGAGTTCCGCGATGACCGCCACCTACACCGCAGTCGAATCCACCACCGGCCACCCGTACGCCACCCCCGACTTCGATTCACTCCCGCAAACACCGGTATCTGCCCCCGGGCAGTCGGTGTGGAGCCAGCTTGCCAACGACTTCCGTCGGCAGTGCTCCACCGCCTCCGCCAGGACGGAGTACGCCCAGTGGCAGGAACGCCACGGATGGCGCGCCGATACGCCAGCCGAACTGGTCGACAATCTGCGCGACGACCCGCACGGCCTGGGCGCTGTTGTCGCCTACTACCAAGCCGGATCGAAGCTGGCGGCCGCCGTCCTCGTCGAAGCGTTCCGGCCGGCGCTGATCACCTTCACTCGCTACGCCCGACTCGACGACTGCGAACAGATCGACCGACCTGAGGTCCGCGCCCAAGCCGTCCTGGTCGTCTTCTACGACGTCGCGTTCACGACCGATCCGCACAGCCTCTCCATCGCCGGCCGGTTGTACGGAGAGACACTCAAGCGCACGACTCGCGAGCGACCGACCGTCCCGCAGTACCCCGCCAGCGGCACCTATCTGTATGAGCAATGGGATGTCGGTGGCGCGTTCCAGAGCAGCGGCCCGCGCGGTTGCCATCAGGAGTACCGCGGTCTCGGGGACACCCATCGCAACCTCGCGAACGTCGACGTCGCACCCGTCGCCCAGCACACAACCATCGACTGGGAAGCGATCGAGCGCAAGGGTTCGGTCCGCGAATTGGTCACCAATGCACGCAAAGCGGGCGTCATCAGTCAGTCCGAGTGCGAGCTTCTCTGCGACCGATTCCTCGGTGACAGCCTCGTCCCGGTGCCGACCCTGGCCCGCTCATTGGGCGAATCGGTGAGCTACTGCGAGACCAAACTGCGCCGCGCTCTGGTGAAACTTCGAGCCCACTACGGCCGTGAAACGAGCGCCACTGTGGGCGCAGTTGCCTGACTAATCGCACCCATCCAACCTCGATCGGAGCCGACCATGCGTCACATTGCCGCTGCCCTCTCGGTGATCATCACCGCCCTCGTTGCGTTCATTGTGGGCCCAACCGGCGCATCGATCGCGACTTCATCGGCAGCATCCTGCCCCGGAGCGATGGTGGTGGCGGTCCCCGGAACCACCGAGACC
>JAHFVC010000225.1:7822-11147 GCA_023264765.1 Mycobacterium sp.
CAACCCGCGGGTACCGACCGGAATGCTCCAGAAAGTCATTGAGCCGATCAAGAACGCGGCGCGCCCGGTCCGCGTGGTTGGCATGTATGTGCCCTATCCGGCCGACATCATCGGCGGCACGGCGAACGCGCTGGGTTACAACTTCAGCCGTCGCACCGGGGTCGAGAACGCCACCAAAGTCATCGAAGATCAGTCTGCCAAGTGCCCTGACACTCGCTTCCTCATCACTGGCTACTCGCAAGGCGCGCACGTCGCTGGTGACCTGGCGGCGCTCATCGGCGCTCAGCAGAGCCCAGTCAAGCCCGAGAAGGTCATCGGCGTTGCGCTCCTGGCCGACCCCGGACAAGCACCTCAGGGAGAAGCGACCCTCGGTGTCACCGGCCCCGCGGTCGGGTTCGCCGGCGCTCGACCAGGAGGCTTCGGGGCACTTGCCGACCGAGTGATCTCCATCTGCGCACCCGACGACTTCTACTGCAATGTCCCCACACAGTCCCCCACGATTCGACTGATCGGTCTGCTCGGATCCCAGATCGATTCCGCGGACCCATCCAACAGTGCACGGCAAGTGCTGAGCATCGCCGTCGGCACATTCCTTGCCCCCGTAACCGCCGCGGTGGCCGGATTCACGAACATGCTCAGCCAGCCGAACTTCGTCGCCAACCTCATCACCGGGGGACAGCGATTCGTGGCCGCACTGATCCAACAGGCAGGCAGCGCCGGGCCGATACTGCAAGGCGTCGGGACCGTGATCGCCGCGATTCAAGGAATCATCACGGCGGTGCAGTCGCGGGCCTTCGTCCAGATTCCCGGGCTCGTCACGACCGCAGTGAAGACGTGCGCGGACATGGCGGCCAGCATCGCCGCCACCGCCCCCGCGGTATCCGACAACGCTTCAGGACAGGACTGGGCCGCGGCCGGCAACGCCATCGGCGCCCTGCAGCAAGCCGGTGCCGACAACCAAGGGGCGATCGCCGATCGCACCAAGAGCCTCTTCGACGTCGTCACCGTGGGGATGAACGCGTTGATGGCCGCCGTGCCGCCGCAACAGTTCCCCGCGCTGGGTTCGTTCTACGCGCAGTTCACCCCGCAACAAGTGACGTCGGATCTGATGGCGTTCGCCCGTTTCCTCCAGGGCGGTGCACACACTTCCTACGATCACGCACCTCTCGACGAGGCCGGCCACACCGGCGTGCAGCTGATGTCGAAGTGGATGCTCAACCAGATCGGTCAACTCCAAGCCCGATGAACAACCTCCGATGAACAGAGCGCTCTCCCTCGTGGTGTCATTGGTCCGCGCCGACAGTTGTCGGGAACTGGGGGAGAGCAGAGCACTCCCGCGCGGGACTTATTGCCCGGTCACCTTGTCGGCGATGCCGCGTGCGATCGTGACGGCGGCGCTATGGGCAGGGTTGCTGCTGCACGTCATGATGTCGGCGACTATGTTGCGGGCCGCGGTCAAGCCACGCTGACATGTCCAGCCGTCTCCGCCCTCTTGAGTCGCGGATATCGCCAAGACGCCGTCGGTGTTGGCCACTTGCCCTGAATCCCAGACAGTGTCGGGATCGCCGTTCTCGCCGCGGTAGGTGTAGCGCTGATTGGCGCAGCCGAGAAATGCGCGGGCTGCAGAAACCATGAAGGCGTCGGCGTCGGAGGCGTGAGGAAACGACACCACCGCCTGGTGAGCAAGGTGCTGGAAGTGGTCGACCGGTTCGCGCACACCTTGAATTCGCACGGCCAACCATCCGGTGTCGGCGTACACCTTGTCCTGCCCCATGTTGCTGACTTCCAGGCATTGATGAGGGCTCGTCTGGTCGCTGTTGTCCACGAAGGAGTCTCGGCCCGTACCGAACTCCATGTCGGTCGCGCCCATTGCCTTGTTGACTTCAGCAGCGCTGAGTACCAGACCGTCCACTTGCGCGGAAACCTGAGCGGCTCCGGCTTGAGGGACCGCATTGCCCTGCACCGTCGCAGAGCAACCTGCTGCCACTGTGACCGCGGCAAGTGTGGCCATGCTGACTGTCAGCGGTTTGCGCATCGTCACCTTCTGCCCCTTTCGCCCAACGTGGTGAGCCATCCAAGGCAGCCCGAGCGCCTGGGCGCGGCATTCGGGGAAGTGGTCGTGAGGGTGAGGTCCTTGCCGTGTCAGGCATCAGCCGGCGGGGTGGCCGATGATCTGGATCTCGGAGACCGCGAAGCTGTCGGTCGCTGCGTTGGGGTCCACCAGAAGCCCGGAGTCCGAGGGCGGGGGGGTCGTCTTGAGGATGACCATTTTGATGGTGGAGACCTTCTTGTTGGGCATCACCGGAATCGACACCACATCTCGGGTGTTGTCGGTGTTTTGCTCCAAGCAGTTGTTGTCCAGCGTGCACGGTTTAGACGGGGAGTACTCCCCGAACAGCCACCGCACTTTGGTGACGGTCTGGTACTTGTTCCATTCGTCCCCGGAAGTGCTGATCTTGTTGAAGCCCGGAACGAGGGACAGCTTGGAGACGACGTATACGTCGCCGAGGTTGATGGTGAGGATCTGTCCGGGGCCGTAGGGCATCTTGCATGTCCATGCTGTGTCGGTCTGACCGTCGAACGCGTTGGCCTCTTCCGAGCTGCCGGCGGGGCACTTCGAGGTCGCGGACTCTATCTTGATGGGTCCGTCCACTGGGGCCGGGGGAGGCGCGGCGGCCGTGGGCGGCGGGGCAGAACTGATCGTTAGTGGCGGGGCCGGGGCGGGACTGGGCTTGAAGACAATGACCAGCACTGCGATGAGCACGGCCCCGGCGAGTGCCCCGATGAGAACCTTCGGGGACTTCCAGTCGATGCCGTGTAGCCGCTGTGACAGTGGGTGGCGTGCCGTCGTTGGCGGCGTAGGCCGGGGCGCGCGATCGTCATCGTCGAGGTCGTCGTCGGCGGCCAGGTCGTCATCGTCGTCGTCGCCGGAGGGGAATTGGAGGAAACCGGCCGAGGACGCTTCGGCCGGGTAGCCGTCGTCGTCGAGCGGGTCGTCGTGGGTCGGCTCGGCGGCAGCGCCATCGGCGACGGGCATTGCCGGCGGCTCCGGCGGCTCAAGACCTGCGTCCACTGGCGCGATGGTGGCCAAGATCTGCTTGCGGCGCGCCACGAAGACGTCGGTTGTGGGCAGTCCACCATCGACGGCTGGGATGTCGCTCACCTCGGTACTCATCACCGCTCGGGGCCCTCGGGGCGGGACTACTTCGCCGGTCGCCGGTAGATGGAGTCGGGAAGGATGACTTGCCCGCCCCGCTCGGAGTACACGTGCAGCGGTGGTTGCGGCGTCGGCGCACCGGGCTGGTAGACACCGGTGAAGACCGGC
>JAHFVC010000018.1:0-27944 GCA_023264765.1 Mycobacterium sp.
GCCGGCCTGCTGATGTGCGCAAGCTTCCCACCCTGGGGCTGGTGGTACTGCGCGTTCCTGGCACTGGCCCTGTTGGGTTGGGTGCTGACCCGCACGCAGACCACCCGGGCAGGCGGGTTCGGCTACGGGTTGGTGTTCGGGCTCGCCTTCTACATCCCGCTGTTGCCCTGGATCGGCAACCTGGTCGGCACGCTGCCGTGGCTCGCGCTGGCTCTGTTACAGGCGTTGTTCCCCGCGCTGTTCGGCCTGCTGGCGGTGCTGGTGCGGACACTGCCGGGCTGGCCGGTGTGGTTTGCCGCGGAATGGGCGGTACAGGAGTGGCTCAAATCCGAGGTGCCCTTCGGCGGCTTCCCCTGGGGGGTCGTGGCGTTCGGCCAGGCCGAGAGTCCGCTGTTGCCATTAGCCCAGGTCGGCGGCGCCCCCCTGGTCTCGGTGGCCGTGGCACTGGTCGGGTTCAGTCTCACCGCGATCGCACTCGAGATCGTCCTCTGGTGGCGGCGCAGCCACCCCGACCACGCCGCCGCGACGAGCGACGCCGCCCGCCCCGAGGTGGTGCTGCCCGGAGTGTGTATCTGTGTCGTACTTCTGGGGACCGCATTGGTGTGGCCCGCCGTACACAAATCCGGCGCCGGTTCGGGTGAACACCCGTCGGTGACCGTTGCGGCGGTCCAGGGCAACGTGCCGCGTCTCGGGCTCGATTTCAACGCCCAGCGGCGGGCCGTGCTGGACAACCACGTCAACCAAACCGTCAAGCTCGCCGAGGACGTGCAGGCGGGGCGAGCACCGCAGCCCATGGTGGTGATCTGGCCCGAGAACTCGTCGGACATCGACCCGGTGATCAACGCCGATGCCGGCGCGGAGATCTCCGCAGCGGCCCGGGCCATCCACGCGCCGATCCTGGTCGGCACCGTGCTGCGCGCACCCGGCTTCACCCCGGACAACCCGGTCGCGACCAACACCGTGCTGGTCTGGGACGGGCTTACCGGCCCGGGGGAGCGTCACGACAAGAAGATCGTGCAGCCCTTCGGCGAATATCTGCCGTGGCGCAACGTCTTTCGGCACATCTCGTCGTACGCCGACCGGGCCGGCTACTTCGTGCCCGGGGAGGGCAACGGGGTGGTGACGGCCGCCGGGATCCCGATCGGGATCACCACCTGCTGGGAGGTCATCTTCGACCGGGCCGCCCGCGAATCGGTCCTCAGTGGCGCGCAACTGCTCGCCGTACCCGCCAACAACGCCACCTTCAACAAGGCGATGAGCGCCCAGCAGCTGGCGTTCGCGCGCCTGCGCGCCGTCGAGCACGACCGTTATGTGGTGGTGGCCGGCACCGTCGGGATCAGTGCGATCGTCGCCCCGGACGGCCGCGCACTGGCCAGCACCGAGTTCTTCGAACCCGCGTATCTGGACGCCGCGGTGCGGCTCAAATCCAATCTGACCTTCGCGACGCGGTGGGCCCCGGCCATCCAGATCGCCCTGCTCGTCATCGGCGTTGGCGCTGTCATCGCGGCGATGCTGCACAATGGGAGTTTCGTGCGTAGGCGCCGGACGGCAGGGGCCGGCAGAACAGATGTGCAGCCCGAACCGGGCATTACGGACAAGCCCGAGGCGGGCAGTGAGGACAAAGGAAGCAGATGACCACTCCTGGGACAGGAGCGGAGCGACCGGGCAATCCGGCGGCGCCGAGCCGGCGCACGCTGGTGATCATTCCGACCTATAACGAGCGGGAGAACCTCCCGCTGATCGTGGGCCGCGTGCACGCGGCCCAGCCCGACGTCCACGTCCTGATCGTCGACGACGGCAGCCCGGACGGTACCGGCGAGCTAGCCGACGAACTGTCGCTGGCCGATCCCGACCGCGTGCACGTCATGCACCGGATCAGCAAGGACGGCCTGGGCGCTGCGTACCTGGCCGGCTTTGCCTGGGGGCTGAGCCGTGAATACACGGTGCTGGTGGAGATGGACGCCGACGGCAGCCACGCACCGGAGGAGCTGAACAGGTTGCTCGGCGCGGTCGACGGCGGCGCCGATGTGGTGATCGGCTCGCGCTACGTGTCCGGCGGGACCGTCCGCAATTGGCCGTGGCGCCGGCTGGCGCTGTCCCGGACCGCGAACACCTATTCGCGGGTGCTGCTGGGCGTGGATATCAACGACATCACCGCCGGCTACCGCGCCTACCGGCGCGAGGTGTTGGAGAAGATCGACCTGAGTGCGGTCGATTCGAAGGGCTATTGCTTCCAGATCGATTTGACCTGGCGCGCTATCAACGCCGGATTCACGGTCGTGGAGGTGCCGATCACGTTCACCGAACGCGAACTCGGCGTGTCGAAGATGAGTGGATCGAACATCCGCGAGGCGATGTCGAAGGTGGCCGAGTGGGGGATCCGCGGCCGGCTGGACCGGGCCCGCGGCATCACCGGCTGATCACCCCGCATGGCGTGCCCACCCGAACGGGGTGCGCACGCCATGCCGAAGGTCAGGACCCGCGGCGGCGGGTCTTGATGATCTCCAGGCGCTCCTTGAGAAGCTCGTCGAGTTCCTCGACGGAGCGGCGCTCCAGCAGCATGTCCCAGTGGGTGCGGGGCGGCTTGACCTTCTTGGGCTCGGGGACGTCACCGTCGATCAGGGTGCCGTCCATGCCGTTCTTGCACGGCCAGGTGCCGGGGATCTCGGCGTCGTCGGCGAACGGGACGTCGAAGATCTCGCCGTTGTCGGTGCGGTACCGCGCCACCTGACGCGGCGCCAGGTCATGGTTGCGGTCGGTCTCGTAGCTCACTGCTCCGAGGCGACTTCCTCTCAGGACACGATCGGCCATCGTTACCACTCCTCATTACCGGCTGAATTTCGTCCGGAGCTTCAACGCGGTCGGTGCCCGAGAAGTTCCTGACTCAGCCATTCAGGATACCGGCAGTTACCGGATCAGCCACGTCTGCAGGTCTACAGTCGGGATCCGTGACCTCCGCAGCGCCGAACCCGGCGACCTCCCAGCCGCGCCGCCGTGCGCGTCAACAGCCGTGCCGCTGGTGTGGCCGTGAGGTGGCCGACGCGGGGTTGGGCCGCCGCAGACAGTACTGCAGGCAATCCTGCCGGCAGCGCGCCTACGAACAGCGGGCCCAGGTGAAGGGCACCTCGTTGGCCCCGGACGTGGTGGTGCTCACTGCCGACGAGGCGGCCGACCTGTCCGACCGGGTCTACCAGGTGCGGTGCGCGGCCGAAGACATCGCAACCGCCTTGAAAGAGGGCGCCGACAACGCAGAACTGAGCGACCTGTGCGAGGTGCTGCTGCGGGCCGCCAAGGACGCCGACGGCTGGCGCTGACGAGCAGGCCCGCCAAGGTCTCTCACAGCTACGATGGCGCGGTGCCCACCCCCGCACCTGACGCTCCCGCCGGCGTGTGGCGATTCGACGAGTTCGTGCTGGACACCCAGCGGTACGAACTGCGCCGCGACGGCGAGGTGGTGCGGGTCGAACCGCAGGTGTTCGACGTGTTGACACAGTTGGTGAGCAACCACGACCGGTTCGTCACCAAGGAGGAGCTCTTCGACAGGGTGTGGGGTGGGCGATTCGTCGGCGAGGCGGCGCTGACCAGCCGGATCAAGGCCGTCCGGCGCGCGCTGGGCGACGACGGCGAGTCGCAGCGTTACATCCGGACCGTCCGGGGCCGTGGATATCAGTTCGTCGGCACCCTGCACGTTCCGGCGGTACCCGCCGCCGCGGCCGGCGCGCCGCCCCCGCGGCAGCACATCGCGTTCTGCCGCGCCGCCGACGGCGTCCGACTGGCCTACGCCGTGGCAGGTGAAGGTCCGCCACTGGTGCGCGCGGCCAACTGGATGACCCACCTCGGATATGACATCGAGAGCCCGGTCTGGCGGCACTGGGTACGCGACCTGGCCGCCGGGCGCACCTTCATCCGGTATGACGAGCGCGGCTGCGGCCTGTCGGATTGGGAAGCAGAGGACTTCACCTTCGACGACTGGGTGGCCGACCTGGAGACCGTGGTGGAAGCCCTTGGGCTGGAACGGTTTCCACTGCTCGGCGTATCGCAGGGCGGGGCGGTCGCGGTGGCCTATGCCGCCCGCCACCCACAGCGGGTCACCCATCTCATCCTGTGCGGGGCCTACGCCCGCGGCCGCGCCGTCCGGGCCATGAACGACGACGAGAGACGAGCCGCCGCACTGGATCTGGACCTGGCCCGGGTGGGCTGGGGCCGTGACGACCCGGCGTTCCGGCAGGTGTTCGCCGCCCAATTCCAGCCCGACGGCACCCGGGCGGACTGGGAGGCCTTCGACCATCTGCAGCGCCGCACCACCTCACCCGAGAACGCCGTGCGGTTCCTCGATGAGTTCGGCCGCATCGATGTGCGCGACCTCGCCCGCGAGGTGACCTGCCCGACGTTGATCATGCATTCCGCGGATGACCATCGGGTGCCGATGCGTTACGGCGAGGAACTGGCCGCCCTGATCCCGGATTCCCGACTGGTGGCGTTGCAGAGCAACAACCACCTGCTGACCGAGACCGAGCCCGCGTGGCAGGTCTTCCTGACCGAACTGACGGACTTTCTGGGGTCCTGAACAGGGGCGGCGTTCTCCACGTAATCTCCACACAATCTCCATGTGCCACCGCGCGGGGGCGACCATGCTGGTATCCATGAGAAAGTTCACCCGCACCCTCCTCGCCGGCGCCGCCGCGCTGCTCGCCCTGGGCACCGTGTCCTGCTCCGGTGGCACGTCCACCGAGGCGGGGTCCTCATCGGCCACCACCGCCCCCAACAGCCACACCGCCACGCCGTTTCCGGCGTCGGCCCGCTACATGGCCGACACCGAGAAGGACGGCAAGAAGATGGCGATCGGCATCTCGGTCGACGGCGACTCCGTCACCGCGTACGCCTGCAACGGCACCGACGACGAAGCCTGGTTCTTCGGCAACCAGGCCGCCGGCAGTATCGACATCACCTCGAAGCTGCGCGACAACCTCGACGCGACCTTCACCGGCAACGAGGTCCAGGGGGCGCTGACCATGAACGGCGTCACCTATGACTTCACCGCGGCACCGGTGTCGGCCCCGGCCGGGATGTACACCGCCGCACTCGACGGCGTGCGCGCGTCCTGGATCGTGCGGCCCGACGGTTCGGTGACCGGTGTGCAGTTCAACGGCGGTATCAGCGGCCGCGACTTCGAGCAGGCCGAGCTGCAGCAGCTCAACGCCGCTCAGTTCCAGGCCCAGGTGCGCAACAAGCGCAAGCTGCAGCAGGCCGATCAGACGGTCAAACTGTCCAACAACACCCTCATCTCGAGGATCAACGGCACCCAGGTGACGGGGCAGCTTGTCACCGGCACCACCCGCTTCGGCTGATTCGCTGCCACGGACGAAACGGCTTCGGTAAACTCCTTGTTACCGAAGCCTTTTCGCACGCCCGGTGTTTGGCTCAGGACGAGCCGAATACTTCCTGGCGGCCAAGCCGGTGCGTAGCGTCGCGTCACCGTGACAACTCCGCTCGCGCCGGCCGCACCGCAGGTGCCGCCCGGACGCCACGCCGGCGCCGCCCGCGGGCGGCGGCGTGCCTGGAGCCTTCTACGGATCGCCTCACCGCTTGTCCTGCTCGCCCTCTGGCAACTCGGTAGCGCGCTGGGCCTGATCTCCCAAGACGTGCTGCCCGCTCCATCTTTGATCGCCGAGGCCGGGGTGGAGTTGGTCGGCAACGGCCAACTCTCGGACGCCCTGCGTGTCTCTGGCATCCGGGTCGTCGAGGGGCTGATCCTGGGCAGCGTGCTGGGCGTCACGCTGGGCACCCTGGTCGGATTGTCCCGCTGGGCGGAAGCCACCGTCGATCCACCCATGCAGATGGTGCGCGCCCTCCCACATCTGGGTCTGATCCCGCTGTTCATTCTCTGGTTCGGCATCGGCGAACTGCCCAAGGTGCTGTTGGTCGCGCTCGGGGTCACGTTCCCGCTGTATTTGAACACGTTCTCGGCGATCCGCCAGGTCGATCCGAAGTTGTTCGAAACGGCTCAGGTACTTGGGTTTTCATTCTGGCAGCGGTTCCGAACCATCATCGTGCCCAGCGCCACACCCCAGGTGCTCGTGGGCGTGCGGCAGTCGCTGGCGATCGCCTGGCTGACCTTGATCGTCGCCGAGCAGATCAATGCCGACCAAGGTATCGGCTTTCTGATCAACAACGCCCGAGATTTCCTGAGGATCGACATCATCATCTTCGGCCTGATCGTCTACGCACTGCTCGGTATCCTGACCGACGCCGCCGTGCGGGTCGCCGAACGCCGGTCGCTGAGGTACCGCGGATGACCCTCACCGCCGACCGGGACACCGGAACCGCCGCCGAGTTACGCCACATCGACAAGTGGTACGGCGAACACCATGTCCTCGACGACGTGTCGTTGACGGTCGGCCGCGGTGAGATCGTGGCCCTCGTCGGCCGGTCCGGGTCGGGCAAGTCCACCATCCTGCGCGTGCTCGCCGGACTGTCCACCGACCACACCGGGGAACGCCTGGTTCCGGCGCCGCCGGCCTTCGCCTTCCAGGAACCGCGATTGTTCCCGTGGCGGACCGTCCTCACCAATGTGGTCTACGGACTGACCCGATCCCGGCTGCCCCGGGCACAGGCCAGATCCCGCGCCGAGCGTGCCCTGGCCGACGTCGGCCTCGCCGATCGCGCCTCCGCATGGCCGCAGACCCTGTCCGGCGGCCAGGCGCAACGGGTCTCCCTGGCGCGTGCGCTGGTGTCGGAACCCGAACTACTGCTCCTGGATGAACCCTTCGGCGCGCTGGACGCGCTGACCCGGTTGAGCATGCGGGCATTGCTGCTGCAGTTGTGGCGCGAGCACGGGTTCGGCGTGCTGCTGGTCACCCACGACGTCGACGAAGCGGTGGCGCTGGCCGACCGGGTGCTGGTCCTGGAGAACGGTCGGGTCGTGCACCAACTGGTCATCGCCGACCCCCGCGGGTCGAGCGCCGCCGATCTGTACCGCACCGAACTGCTGGATCGCCTCGGCGTCCAGATCTGAGCACTCGATCATTTGAGGGGATCACCATGAATGTCGCGATACGGGCGGCCGCAGCCCTGCTTCTCACCACCACCCTGGTATCAGGGTGCGTCTCGCAGCAGGACAGGACCGCCGCGCCACAGGCCCCCTCGACGGTCCCCCTGTCGGACCTGACCGGGCTCACCCTTGCGGTCGGTGACCAGAAGGGGGGCACCGAGTCACTGTTGCGGGCCGCCCACGCGCTGGACGGCGCCCCGTACACCGTCGTCTTCTCGACCTTCACCTCCGGCCCTCCGCAGATCGAGGCGGCCACCGCGGGCAAGATCGACTTCGCGATCACCGGTAACACCCCGCCCATCTTCGGTGCCGCCGCCAACGCCAAGGTCAAGGTCGTGTCGGCGTACGACGGCGGCGGCGTGGGGGACCAGGTACTGGTGCGCACCGAGTCCCCGATCCGATCGATCGCCGACCTGAGGGGCCGCAGCATCGCGGTGGGCAAGGGTAGTTCGGCGCACGGTCACATCCTGGCCCAGCTGAAGAAGGCCGGACTCACCGTCGACGACGTGAAACTGGTCTACCTGCAGCCCGCGGATGCGCTGTCGGCGTTCACGAAAGGGGAAGCCGACGCCTGGGCGATCTGGGATCCCTACACCGCCCAGGCCGCTCGGCAATTGACTGTCCGCAGTGTCGGGCAGGCCAAGGATGTCACCAACGGCTACTGGTTCGGCGTTGCCTCCGATGCGGCGCTGGCCGACCCGAAACGCAATACGGCCCTGGCCGATCTGCTGGTGCGCTTCGAGAAGGCTGCCAAATGGGCCCAGGACCATCCGCAGGAGTGGGCTGCGAGCTACGCCCAGGCGGTCGGGCTGGATCCGGAGGTGGCCACGGTGTCCCAAGGGCGTAGCCTGAGGTTGCCCACCGAACTCGACGATACAGTCGTCGCCTCCGAGCAGAAGATTGCCGACCTGTTCGCCCAGTCGGGCCAGATACCCTCGGCCCCAAAGTTTTCCGATTGGGTCGATCGCCGGTACAACGAAGCGCTTCGGCCGGGTCTCATCAGTACCAGCTAGGAGCACACTGTGGCCGCGAAGTTCTTCTGGTTCCTGCCGACCGCCGGTGACAGCCGGTCGATCGTGGGTTCCTCCCACGCCTCGGCCCAGCAGCACGTGCCCGCGGGATTCCGGCAGCCCAGTCGCCGATACCTGGGCGAAGTGGCGCGTGCCGCCGATCGTCTCGGCTTCGAAGGGGTGCTCACCCCCACCGGAACCTGGTGCGAGGACGCGTGGTTGACGACGGCTGCGTTGCTGTCCGAGACCGAGCGGCTCAAATTCCTGGTGGCGTTCCGGCCCGGTCTGGTGCCACCCACCCTGGCCGCCCAGCAGGCCGCCACGCTGCAACGGTTCTCCGGGGGCCGGCTGCTGCTCAACATCGTCAGTGGCGGCGACGACACCGAGCAACGCCGGTTCGGCGACTGGCTCGACCACGATTCCCGGTACGCCCGCACCGGCGAGTTCCTGCGTCTGGTCAACGCCATCTGGCGGCAGGAGTCGGTCGATTTCGACGGCGATCACTACCGGGTCCGCGATGCGCGGGTTTCCGAACCGCCGGATCCGTTGCCGCAGATCTATTTCGGGGGATCGTCACCGGCAGCGCTGCCGATCGCTGCGGAGTACGTCGACGTCTACCTCACCTGGGGGGAGCCACCCGCCGACGCGGCGGCCAAGATCGCGAGGGTTCGCGATCTCGCGCAGGAGCGCGGTCGCTCCGTGCGCTTCGGCATCCGGTTGCACACCATCAGCCGCGACACCTCGGCGGCCGCATGGGCGGTGGCCGAGGAGCTACTCGCCGGCCTCTCGCCGGAACAGATCGCCAAAGCCACTGCACTACATCAGAAATCGGAGTCCGAAGGCCAGCGCAGGATGACCGCGCTGCACGGCGGCCGACTGGATGGCCTCGAGATCTACCCGAACCTGTGGGCAGGTGTGGGGCTGGTCCGCGGTGGTGCGGGCACCGCCCTGGTCGGCAGTCACGGCGAGGTGGCCGAACTGATCCACGAGTACCACTCGCTGGGTTTCGACGAGTTCATCCTGTCCGGGTATCCGCATCTGGAGGAGGCGTACTGGTTCGCCGAAGGCGTGCTACCGCTGCTGCGGACCAAGGGAATCGCCGCCTAGCAGGACAATCTGATCCCGATGTCGGGTGGCGCGGTGGCCGGCGCCAGGCAGCCGAAACCGTCCACGCCGGCCGGGCGCATCCGGGCCGCCGTCTGGTGGGCATGGTTGACGCACACCACCGCGTCACCGTCGGCGCGGCAGGCGAAGTCGTGGAACGTCAGCGTCTCACCCTGGGCCAGACCGGGTCCGCTGCCGTCCCCGAACGGGCCCGGATCGCCATGCAACGAACCGATGTTCACGCTCGTCCCGTCGAAGTCCACCCAGTTGCCTTTCCACATCGTGAAGGCGTCGGGCGGCTTGGGGGGTGGGTTGGTGAGCTTCACCAGGCACGCCAGGGCACCGTCGTTGTACTGCGCGCTGCTGATGCAACTGACGGTGTCGGTGGTGAACGCGATCCCGTGTACGTCGGTGGTGGCGCCGTCGCGGGTGACGGAGCCGAACTTCCCGGCCGGGACCGCCTTACCCGCCTCGACCCAGTGCGTCACCTCGGCGATCGGCGCACCGGGTGCCGGACTGCGCGTCGCCGGAGCCGACGACGATGGGGGATTGGTGGTCGCGGGTGCCGACGTACCCGGCGTGATCGCGGTCAACGGCGGTGGTGCGGGGACGGCCGCGCCCTTCATATCCTGCGAACACCCCGCCACCAGCGCGGACGCCATCAGGAGCACTGCCATCCGCATGCGGCAAGGGTAGCCGTTCGCTACGGTCGGGCCATGCACGAACACACCGTCCGCGTGAAGATCAGCACCGGGACGATCGAGGGTTTCACCCGAAACGGGGTACATCGCTGGCGCTCCATCCCGTACGCGAAGGCCCCGGTCGGCGCGCTGCGCTACCGCGCGCCACTCCCGGCCGATCCATGGCCGGGGGTGCGGTACTGCCACGGGTTCACCAGCTGCGCCCCGCAGCAGAAGATGTACACCCTGCTCGGTGTCGGCCGCTACCAGCAGATGAGCGAGGACTGTCTGACGCTCAACGTCGTCGCTCCCGAAGATCCCCCCGACGACGGCCCTCTGCCGGTGATGTTCTTCATCCACGGCGGCGGCTACATCATGGGCAGTTCGGCGACCCCCATCTATGACGGGGTCGCACTGGCCCGGCGTGGCTGCGTCTATGTGTCGGCGAACTACCGGCTCGGCGCGCTGGGCTGTTTCGATCTGTCCTCGCTGTCCACGGCGCAGCACCCCATCGACGACAACCTCTACCTACGGGACCTGGTCCTGGCACTGCGATGGGTTCGCGAGAACATCGCGGTGTTCGGCGGCGATCCGGACAACGTCACGATCTTCGGGGAGAGTGCGGGCGCACACGCCGTGGCCACTTTGATGGCCGTTCCCGAAGCCGAAGGTCTTTTTTCCCAAGCGATTTCGCAGAGCGCCGCCAGCGGCATGGTACGCAATCCGGAGCAGGCCGCCATGTTCGCCGAGCAGTTCGCGGGCCTGCTGGGCGCCTCCCCGGCCGACGGCGCCGCGGCTGCGATGTCCGCCCCTGCGGCCGACCTGCTCGCCGCGCTGGACACACTGATCGCGCGTGCCGGCAAGGAGATGCCCGGAGCGTTCCCCGTCGGTCCGACCGCAGGTACGGAGCTGCTTCCCGAGGACCCGGTGGCGGCCATGCGCGCCGGGCGCGCGCATCCGATCCCGCTGATCGTGGGCAGCAACGCCGACGAGGGCCGGCTGTTCACCCGCTTCATGCAGCTGCTGCCGACCACCGAGCAGAGCATCGAGATGCTGCTGGCGGGCACGGGCGCGGAAACCCGCGACCGCGTCATCGCCGCCTATCCCGACTATCCGCGCCGGGCGGCCTGTATCCGGTTGGGCGGCGACTTCGCGTTCGGGACCGCCAGCTGGGACATCGCCGAGGCCCACCACCGCCACCAGCCCACCTACGTCTACCGCTACGACTACGCACCGCGGATCCTGAGCTGGTCGGGGATGGGCGCCACCCACGCCACCGAACTGTTGGCCGTCTTCGGCGTGTATCGCACCCGACTCGGCGGCCTGCTCACCGCGGCGGCCGACGGGACCTCGGCGCGGCGGGTCAGCCGCGAGATGCAGACGAGGTGGCGCAGCTTCAGCCGGACCGGCGACCCCGGAGAGGGTTGGCCCCGATACGACCAGGGCATGCGGGCGGTGCTGGTCTTCGACCGCAACACCCATCTGGAGTACGACCCGGCTGCCGCCCGCCGCCAGGCCTGGGAGGGGTTCACCCTCACGGTCGGCTGAGGAGGCCGCGCAGCAGCCTTCGCAATGGCCTGCGGACGGCCGCGCGGTGTGCTTGCGTAGAGCGATGGCGCATCCGCTCGATCCCCTCGATACCGACGAATTCACCGCTGTCGCCGCGATCCTCGGCGCCCGGCACTCGGTGAGCGCTCCTGGCTGGCGCTTCGCCTCCATCGAACTCGTCGAGCCGGGCAAGGACGACCTGCGCGCATTCGCCGAAGGTGCGTCCGCCCCGCCGCGGCGGGCACTGGCGGTCTGCCTGGAGCGCGCGTACAACGCCACGTACAAGGCCGTGGTGTCGCTCAGCACTCAGACGGTGGAATCCTTCGAGCACATCCCCGGCGTCCAGGCCAACTTCACCGTCGACGAGTTCGTCGAGTGCGACCAGGTGCTGCGCGCGCACCCCGGCGTGATCGCCGCGCTGGCCCGGCGCGGCATCACCGACCTCGACAGCGTGTTCATGGACACCTGGACATTCGGGGATGCGGTGGCGCCGCCGGAATTCCGCGACCGCAGGCTGGGCTGGTCGGACACCTGGCGCCGGGACGCCCCCGGCGCGAACCAGTACGCGCATCTGATCAGCGGTCTGCACTGCGTCATCGACCTGAACACCATGGAGGTGCTCAGGGTCGAGGATTCAGGTCCGTTCGCCGAAGGCGTACAACCCCCCGAGGTGATGGGCGAGTACCTCCCTCGGCACATCCCCGAGCGGATATCCGCTGCATCACAACGTGATCCACTCAAGCCACTGCACATCACGCAACCCGAAGGTCCGTCGTTCACTCTCGATGGCCATCTGTTGACCTGGCAGAACTGGTCATTGCGGGTGGGCTTCAACTACCGCGAGGGGATGACGCTGCACACGGTCACCTACCGGGACGGCGACCGCATCCGTCCCATCGCGCACCGGATGTCGTTCGCCGAGATGGTGGTCCCGTACCGGGATGCCTCGGTGGACCACTACCGCCGTACCGCTTTCGACATCGGCGAGTGGGGCCTGGGATTCATGACGACCTCGCTGGCGCTGGGGTGCGACTGCCTGGGGGAGATCCGTTACCTGGATGCCGTGCTGCACAACAGCAAAGGCGAGCCCTACACCATCGCCAATGCCATCTGCATCCATGAGGAGGACAACGCGGTGCTGTGGAAGCACGTCGACCACGACGCCGGCGCCGCGGTGCGCCGGATGCGCAGGCTCACGCTGAGCTTCCACGTCACCGTCGCCAACTACGAGTACCTGGTGTACTGGCGGCTCTATCAGGACGGCAACATCGAGTGCGAGGTGCGGGCCACCGGCATCATGGTCACCACCCCGCTCCCGCCGGGCGCGCCCAATCCCAACGGCACCCTGGTCGACGAACGCACCTACGCGCCGTTTCACCAGCACTTCCTGGTGGCCCGGCTGGACCTCGACATCGACGGGCCGGACAACACCGTCGTCATGTCGGAGTCCTACGCCGAACCCATCTCGGAGCAGAACCCGCACGGGTTGTCGGTGGTGACCAGAAACGTCCCGTTGCGCACCGAGAACGAAGGCAAGCAGGATCTCAACTTCGGCACCCAGCGAACCTGGAAGGTGGTCAACACCAACGTCGTCAACGGTCTGGGCACCCACCCGTCCTACAAGTTGGTGCCCACCGGGGCACTGCCCGCGATGTTCGATCCGTCCGCGCCCGTGCTGCAACGGGCCAACGTCATCGGGCACACGCTGTGGGTCACCCCGAACCACCCCGACGAGCGTTGGCCGGCAGGCGAATTCGTCAACCAGTCGGTGTCCGACACCGGGTTGGGCGAGTGGACGAAGGCCGACCGGCCCATCCTGAACACCGACGTGGTGCTCTGGTACGTGTTCGGCCTGCACCACATCACCCGCCCCGAGGACTGGCCGGTGATGCCCGTCGACGTGGTGTCGTTCTGGCTGAAGCCGTTCGGTTTCTTCGACCGCAACCCGGCACTCGACGTGCCCGGGAATGAAAAACTTGACACCTGTCACATGTGACGGCCGCCACTGCTAGGTTCACACCCGTGCAGAGTCAACTCATCGAACGACCCACCGATCTGACCGACGAATGGCTCACCGGTGTGCTGGGCGCAGGCCGCGTCACCGGCCACGATTTCGAGCGCATCGGTACCGGCCAGATGAGCGAGTGCTACCGGGTGACGCTGCGCTACGCCGACGGGGAAACCGGCCCGGCGTCGGTGGTGCTCAAGGTCGCCGCAGCCGATCCGAACAGCCGGACCACCGGGCTGGCGATGGGACTCTACGAACGGGAGGTGCGGTTCTATTCGGAGATCGCGCCCGAGATCAACGGCCCGTTTGCCCCGTGCTTCCATCACGCCTACGACGCCGAGACCGGAGCGTTCGACCTGGTGCTCGGCGACGCCGCACCCGCGGCCGTCGGTGATGAGATTCGCGGGGCCACAGCCCAACAGGCCGCGCTCGCGCTGCATCAGCTGGGCCTGGTGCACGGCCCGCTGCTCGGTGACCCCGACCTCGCAGGCGCCGCGTGGCTGAACCGCGACGCGCCGATCAACCAGGCGCTGATCGCCGGCCTGTACGCCGCATTCGCCGAGCGCTACGCCGACCGGATCGACCCACGCCACCGCGCCGTGTGCGAGCGCCTGGTCGGCGCCTTCGACGATTATCTGGCCCAGGAAGCCGGGGCTGCAGCCGGTTTGGTGCACGGCGACTACCGGCTGGACAACATGCTCTTCGGGCAGCCCGGTGCCGACCGGCCGTTGACTGTGGTGGACTGGCAGACCGTCACCTGGGGTCCGGCGGGCACCGACGTCGCGTATTTCCTGGGCTGCGCGCTGGCGCCGGAGGTGCGTCGCGAGCACTACGACGACCTGCTGGCCACCTATCACGGCGCCCTCGGCGCCGGGGCGCCGACGCTGCAGGAGGTGCGCGACGGCGTCCGCAGGCAGAGCTTCTTCGGGGTGATGATGGCAATCGTCTCCTCGATGCTGGTCGAGCGGACCGATCGCGGCGACGAGATGTTCATGACGATGTTGGCACGACACTGCGAGCACGTACTGGACATCGACGCCCTCGCGGTACTACCCGAAAGCGCTGCGCCAGAGCCGCTCACACCCGAAACCGCGGATGAAGGCCCGCACCAACAGGGCGATGAGCCGCTGTGGAGTGAGAGCTGGTATTTCGACTTCGCGGACGACGCCCAGGGCATCGGTGGGTGGGTGCGGCTGGGATTGATCCCCAATCAGGGCACCGCGTGGGTCAATGCACTGGTCTGCGGACCGGGCATGCCGACCGTGGCGCTCAACGATTTCGAGGTGCCCCTGCCCGCCGATCCCGGCCGGGTGCGTACCGATGCCCTGGACCTGACCCTGACCGCGATCGACCCGCTGCGCTCGTATCGCGTGTCGGTACGGGGCCGTGGCGAGGCGTTCGATGATCCCGCCGGCCTGCTGCACGGCGGCACCGGCCGGCCCGTGGATCTGACGCTCGATCTGGAATTCAGCACGGCCGGAACGCCTTACCAGTACCGGATCACGCCGCGTTACGAGATCCCCTGCACCGTCACCGGGACGGCGACAGTCGCGGGCCGGGAGTACAGCCTGTCGGCGGTCCCCGGGCAGCGTGACCACTCGTGGGGGGTGCGCGACTGGTGGAGCATGGACTGGGTGTGGAGCGCCCTTCATCTCGACGACGGCACCCACCTGCACGGGGTCGATATCAGGATCCCCGGTATTCCCCCCGTCGGGATCGGCTATGCCCAAAACGGTGCCGATTTTGTCGAACTACAGTCGGTGACCGCCGATCAATCCTTCGGCGACAACGGCTTACCAGTATCGACCACCATCGCCCTGGCCCCCGGCGGCGTCGAGGTCAGCGTGGACGTGAAGGGCCACGCTCCGGTGCTGCTGACGTCCCCGGACGGCAGAATCAGCCACTTCCCGCGCGCCTGGGCCAGCGTGACCGCCGCAGACGGTCGGCGCGGAATCGGCTGGGTGGAATGGAACCGTAACCTCTGAGGAGCGCAAACTGGTGGCATGCTCGCGCTTAAATCGGTGGCCCTGTTCGTCCTCGCGGCGGTGCTCGAGATCGGGGGCGCCTGGCTGGTGTGGCAGGGGGTGCGCCAGGGCCGCGGCTGGTGGTGGGTCGGCGCCGGTGTGATCGCCCTGGGCGCCTACGGATTCGTCGCGGCGTTTCAGCCCGACGCGCACTTCGGCCGGGTGCTGGCCGCCTACGGCGGTGTGTTCGTGGCGGGGTCGTTGGTGTGGGCCATGGCGGTCGACGGGTTCCGGCCCGACCGCTGGGATCTGGCCGGTGCGCTGGTGTGCCTGGCCGGCGTCGGGCTCATCATGTACGGCCCACGTTGAATCGATCCCCGGTCGCTACCGCTCCTGCCCGCCGGCGAGCGAATCATCGTCGAGCTCATCGCGATTGAGTCCCATCGGGGTGGCCGCGGGTACGTCACCGCCGGCCACCACCAGCCGGGTCTGCGGGGTCAGCGCGGCGAACAGGTCGGCCAGCTGCCGGTCGTCGAGCGCGTCGAAGGCACGCAGCGCCAACCGATCGGTGTCGTCCTCGATCTGCGCCTTGAGGTCCGCGCCCTCGGTGGTCAGCGACCCGCCGGCATCGACCAGCCCGCGCGCGACGAGTTCGTCCAGCTGTTCCTGCCAGGCCTGTTCGTCGTAGTCGCGGCTGGGGGCGATCATCTCGCGGGGCACCCGGCCCGCCACCGCGTGCAGCACATTGCATGCGCGGCCGCTGATCCCGTGCGCGGCCAGCACCGCGACATGGCCGTCGCCGCGCTGTTCTCGCAGCAAGGTGGTGGCGTGCCAGAGTTTGGCCACCGGTTCGTCCGGCCAGGGCAGCGCGGCATTGGCGGCGAACAGGGCACGGCCGTGCAGCGGGGCAGCACGCGCGGCCAGCTCCGCCAGCCCCGCCGCGGACTGCACAGCCTCGTTGTCGGTGATCCCGTAGCGCCGCAAAGCCGCGACGGCCGACTCCTGCCGCGCCGCCAGTACCGCGGCCGGGGTGGCGATGTCCCACGCCGCGGGTAACGCCTTGTGCACCTGGCGCTCCGAGAAGTTGTAGAACAGTGCGGTCACCACTTCGGGGGGTACCTGCCCCAGCGGCGCCGAACGGGCGGCAAAGTAGCCCGTCCAGAATCCGCGGTAGCCCAAGTCACCGAGCGCAGCACGGGATTCCGGCGCGAAATAGGTGACGGCGTGCACGGGCTCCAGTCGATCGAACAACCGGCGGGCAACAGAAGTCGGTCTGGTCACACCGACAGTCAAGCATTCTCGGCGGCCGGCGTCGTGCGCCCCGGTAGGGTTTGGACCATGGCGGACCCGGCTGGCACAAGACCTCCCGCAGCGGCCGACACGAACAACCAGCAACGGATACGCGATGTCGCGATGGCGTGTTTCGCCGAGCACGGAGTGTCGGCGACGTCACTGCGGACCATCGCCGACGCCGCCGATGTCAGCGTGGGTCTGATCCAGCACTACTTCGGCAGTAAGGCCGAATTGGTCGCGGCGGTCGACGAACACGTTCTCGACGTCTGCGGCAGAGCACTCGTGGACCGGCCGGCACCACCGGCAGCAGAGGGCCACGACGACGACCCGAGCATCTTCCGCGGCGGGCCCGCGCGGCTGTTCATCGAACACCCTCAGGTGATCGACTACCTGGCCCGGGTGCTTCCCGAAGGGGGAGCGACGGGTGCGGCGGTCTTCGACGGCTTGGTCACGATCAGCGCAACCCAGGGTGAGACGTTCGCCGCGCGCGGGCTCACCAGGCCCGACCTCGACTCGCTGTGGTCGGTGCTCAACCCGGTTCTGCTGCGCGTGACGGCGAGCGTGTTACGCAGGCAGATCGAACGTCACCTCCCGGGGCCCCTCTACAGCCGGGAACAGACCGTCCGGTGGGACAACGCCACCACCGATCTCATCCGGCGCGGCTTGCTCAAGGACGGGGCCGGCGGTCTGGGGGCACCCGGGGGCTGACGGCCCGGCGTCACGCATCCTCGGCCACGGCGTGGGCGGCTTCGTCGATGATGGCCCGCATGGCCCGTTCTGCGCCGGCCTCGTCGCGCAACCGGACAGCGCGGGCCACCTCGTCGTGCAGGTCGATGGCCGCGGGGTTGGGCACCTCGGGCATCATCCCGTGGTGGGTGCGGCCGGTCAGCACCTCACCGACCACGGCGGTGAGGGCCCGGAACATCTCGTTGCCGCTGGCTTCCAGCAGCGTCTGATGAAAGATCTTGTCCGCCTGCAGGTATGCGACGAGGTCACCCGAACGTCCGTGCACCACCATGTCCGATACCGCGGCCGCCATGATCCGGCACTGGTGCGGATTCGCCCGCCGCGCGGCCAGCGCCGCGGCCGCCGGCTCGAATCCGCGCCGCAACTCCGACAGCGACACCAGTTGCGCTGCCCGGTCACCCGATTCCAGCCGCCATCGAATCAACCTGGGATCGAACACATTCCAGTTCACGGCGGGCTGGATGGTGATGCCGACGCGGCGCCGGGAGGCGACCATGCCCATCGACTCCAGCACGCGGATGGCCTCACGGGCGACACTGCGGGACACGCCGTGCTCGGCGCTTACCCCCTCGAGTGTGATGACACCACCGGGCGGGTACTGCCCGGACACCACGGCGGCACCCAAAGCGGTCAGCACGTTGTCATGCAACGCGCTGACGTTTGACGACGGGCCCACGGTTTACATCGTGTCATAACTTTGCTGTCGACGTTTAAAACAGATCTATTCGTGATCTTCTTGCAATCGTCAGACTTTTGCGTCATCCTGTGTGAGGTCAAACACAGTAGAGGGCAGGTGCACATGGTCATCGGGCTGACGTCACCCATCGTCGTCATGGGCGTCTCCGGATCCGGCAAGTCGACGGTCGGCGCAGCGCTGGCGCAGCGGCTCCGTGTCCCGTTCGCCGACGCGGACGACTTCCACCCGCCCGCCAACATCGAGAAGATGAAGGCCGGTCATTCGTTGACCGACGAGGACCGGTTTCCCTGGCTCGAGGTGCTCGGCCAGTGGCTGGGGGAGCACTGCGGCGACGGCGGCGTCATGAGTTGCTCGGCACTCAAGCGGCGCTACCGCGATCAGTTGCGCGAACACTGCCCCGGCACCCGGTTCCTGCACCTGTCCGGCACTCCCGAGATCATCGGTGCCCGCCAGGCCAGCCGGCCCGGGCACTTCATGCCGGCCTCGCTGCTGGCATCCCAGTTCGACACCCTCGAACCGCTCGAGGAAGACGAGGGCGGCGTCGTCATCGACGTCGGCCGCAGCATCGATTCCATCGTCGACACCTACATCTCACTCACCGGAGGGGATCACCGATGAACACCGCAGTCACCCTGTTGGCCGACGCCCCCAAGCTCGTGGAGCCCGTGTCCTCCGCGACGCAGCTGATCCTGGCGTTCCTCGCCGGCATCGCCGTCATCGTCGTGCTCATCACCCTGGTCAAGCTGCATCCGTTCCTGGCCCTGATCTTCGGCGGGCTGACGGTCGGACTGGTCGCGGGGGAGAACCTCACCAAGGTCCTGAAATCCTTCACCGACGGGTTCGGATCAACGGCGGCCAGCGTCGGCATCCTCATCGCACTCGGTGCGATGTTCGCCAAGCTGCTCGCCGATTCCGGTGGCGCCGACGAGATCGTGGACACCATCGTCGGCGCGGCCTCACCCCGCATGCTGCCGTGGGCCATGGCCCTGGTGGGTGCCATCATCGGCCTGCCGATGTTCTTCGAGATCGGCCTCGTGCTGCTCATGCCCGTCATCTACCTGGTGTCGCGCCGTTCGCAGCAGTCTTTGATCACCATCGGCATCCCGGCGCTTGCCGGCCTGTCCGCCATGCACGGTTTCGTACCACCACATCCCGGGCCGCTGACGGCCGTCGGCCTGCTGGGCGCCGACCTCGGTGTCACGCTGGGTCTCGGTGTGCTGGTGGCGATCCCGACGATCGTCGTGGCGGGGCCGTTGTTCGGCAAACTGGCGGGCAAGTGGGTGGTGGTCGACGCCCCCGACACCTTCGACGCCGACGAGACAAGGACCCAGGATCGCCACCCGTCCTTCGGCATCACCCTGCTGTCCGTCCTGCTGCCGGTCGCGCTGATGCTCGGCAAGGCCCTTGCCGACATCTTCATCGACAACGAAAAGCAGTGGCTCCGGCAGATTCTCGATGCCCTGGGCACCCCGCTGATCGCGCTGCTGCTCGCCGTCGTGGTCGGCATCTTCACCCTCGGCAAGGGCGGCGGCATGACTCGGGACGCGATGACCAAGTGCCTCGAATCGAGCCTGCCCCCGGTCGCCGGGATCATCCTGATCGTCGCGGCGGGTGGTGGCTTCAAGCAGGTGCTGGTGGACAGCGGGATCGGCACCATGCTGGCCCGCTGGGCCGAAGGCGTGCACATCTCGGTACTGGTGCTGGCCTGGGTGCTCGCCGTGCTCATCCGGCTCGCCACCGGGTCGGCCACCGTGGCGACCATCACCGCGTCGTCGCTGATCCTCGGTCTCGTCGAGGGAATGAGTACCGGGCAGGTGTCGCTCGTGGTGCTGGCCGTGGGCGCGGGCTCGCTGTTCTTCTCCCATGTCAACGACGCCGGATTCTGGTTGGTGAACCAGTACTTCCGCCTCAGCGTCGGTCAGACCATCAAGACGTGGTCGATCATGGAGACGGTGCTGTCGGTCAGTGGGCTCGCCGTCGTCCTGATCCTGGATATCTTCGTGTAGACACTCAGCCCTTGAGAACCTGTGTGCCGCCGGCCAACTCGTCATGCTTGCCCTGTTTGGTGGGGCTGCCGTTGATGGTCACCGCGATCACGATGTAGGCGATGAACGCCAGCAGGCCACCGACGAACGGCACCACGGCGAGCAGGGTGAAGGAGTTGCGGACGGCGGCCTGCTGCAGGTCCGGCTTGGCCGCACCGTTGGGGCCGCGCACGTGCAGTCCCAGCAGCTTCTTACCCGGCGTCCACCCCTGGGTCCCTTCGAAAGCCGTGAAGTAGACGAACACCAGGAGGCCGGAGAACAGGCCGGTCACCCAGTAGTTGCCGAGGATATCCAGGAAGAACCCGACCACGAAGAAGACGATGCCGACGAGGACGCCGTCGATCAGCCTGGCGAAGAAGCGGGTGCCGAGCCCGCCGGGCGCCGACGTGGTGGGCAACGGATCGATACCGCCTTGTGTCATGGCAGCAGAACCTACCGGCGCAACGTGGCAGGGCAAGTGGTTATACGCGAACCGATCTGAACGACGCGGTTACCGGGCGGCGAAGGCGCCCTTCGGGATCGTCAAGGGCAGGTCGACCGAGCTGACCAGGCCGGGTTCGGCCGCGATCACATAGGGCACGGCATTGACGACACGCATCGCCGTCGCCACCATCGCACCGGCTCCCGAGGTCATGTTCTCGATGCCCGCCTCCTTGCGGTCGCGCACCGTGGCCGACAACGTGCAGTCAATATCCGGCTGGCCGGTGATCACCACGCGGTAGCCCAGCGCGCCGGGCAGCGTCGGCCAGTCGGGGGCGACGTCCGGCGCCAACCGGGTGACGTGTTCGATCACGATGGCCTCGCGCCCGTCAACCACGCCGATGGCCTGCATCCGCAGCGCACCGCAGGTACCGGCCTCGACGGTACCCATGGCGACCTCCAGAGTCCGGTCGGTCACGGCTCGCTCCAGCGACTCCCGCACCTCCTCGATCTCCACCCCGAGCGCATCGCCGATCATCCGGATCTGGCCCTGCCATTCGCCGGCGATGGCACCGGGGAAACCGATCCACGGCTGGTATTCCAGCGACCGTCCGAATCCCATCGCGTCGCCCATGATGTCGGCGACACCGTAGTCGTCGTACAGGCCGATCTCGTAGGCGTGAATCTTCTCGATCTGCGAGGACTGGGTGGTCAATACCAACGGCAGATAATCCGCGGCGAACCCGGGCTCGATACCCGAGGCGTACAGCGTCGCCTGTCCCTGCTTGGCGGCAACGGCGAGTTGGTCACGCCATTCCGCCGGCTCGTAGGCATGTGGGTTGACCAACCGGGTGGTGCTGGTGGTCACGACGTTGATCCCTGCGCTGAGCAGCGTGACATAGTCGGGAATCGCGGCGGCGTCGCGTTCCGGACCGCTGGCCGCGTAGATCACGCAGTCGGGCGCCAAGGCGATCAAGACGTCGGCGTCGGTCGTGGCCTTCACACCGATCGGTTCGCCGTTGGCCAATTCCCCGGCATCCATGCCGTCCTTGTCGGGGGAGTGCACCCACACCCCGACCAGATCGAGATCCGGACGTTGGGCGATCGCGCAGATGGCGATCGAACCGATCCCGCCGGTCGCCCAGACGACGACCCGTTGCCTGTTCGCTGCCATCTTGATCCCTAACTTTTGCTCCGAAATATCGGTGTGTGTCGTAGCAAGTGCTCAGGGTACGACGATTACGCAGCGTTCGTCGTCAAATGAAACAAAATTTAGGTTATGGTGAAGTCTGATGTTCACCCTCAGATTCGATATGCGCGCCCCGGCATTCGGCGCCTCGACCACCGATCTGTACGCCGCCGCGATCGAGATGTCGGCGTGGGCAGACACCCGTGGTGGTGTGGCCGTGGTGTTGTGCGAACATCACGGTGCCGACGACGGCTACCTGCCCGTGCCGCTGATCTTGGCGTCGGCGATCGCCGCACGCACCGAGCGGATGGCGCTGAGCCTCGTCGTCATCCTGGCATTCTACGATCCCGTCCGTTTGGCCGAAGAGATCGCAGTCCTCGACATCATCAGCAACGGCAGGGCATCGTACATTCTCGGACTCGGTTACCGCCCTGAGGAATTCGAGCACTTCGGCCTCGACGTGGCCGCGCGCGGCGCCATTGCCGATGACAAGCTCGCGCTGCTGCGTCAGCTGCTGACGGGGATGCCGGTCACCCACGGCGATCGCGTCATCGTCGCGTCACCGCCACCACAGACCGAGGGCGGCCCGATGTTGATGTGGGGTGGTGCCAGCCTCGCGGCGGCTCGCCGTGCGGGCAGGTACGGTCTCGGGCTCCTCGCGAACGGAACCGCACCCGGCATGCAGGAGGCCTACGAATCCGCGTGTCGCGAGCATGGACATCCGCCCGGCGCGACGATGTTGCCGCCGCCGGACACGCCGACCGTCACCTTTGTCGCCGAGGATGTCGACGCCGCATGGTTCGAACTCGGCAGATACCTGCTCCATGACGCTCAGATGTATGCCCGGTGGAACCCGGCAAATGTGACCTCGGCGGGCATCTCGGACGCGGTCGATGCCGAGCATCTGCGCAAGAATTTCAGCTCGCACCGCATCATCTCGGTTGGCGAGGCAGCCGAAATCGTAGGCAATGGTGGCATTCTCAACCTGTCGCCGCTGTGCGGCGGGATACCGCCGGATATCGCGTGGCCGTACCTGCGGCGAGCGGTCGAGGCCGTATCAGTCGGGTCGGTGCAGGAAACCGTGCAGCGTCGCCTGAACGAGTTCGTCGACGATGGCTTCACGTGACGGTGGCGCGTCACCGAAAAACGTTGAGCGCAAAGCCACCATGCCGACGATCATCGCCACCGTCGAGTGGGCGGGCAGATCCGCCTGGCTCGGTCGCAGCCCGCGCAACCGCATCCCCTCGGCGCTGATCCGGCCGAGCATGCCGAGTGCTCGCCGAATATCGGCGATCCCGGCGGCCTCGATATCCTCGTCGCCGAGCCCGTCGGAGGCCACCAGCGTGAGCAGCAGGCCCTGATGCTCGACCAGGATGTCGTACAGCCGGCCGACGAACTGCCGCGACAGATCCTCCTCATCGGCCACGTCGGGGTCCACCGCATCCCATATCTCGCCGAAGTCGTCCAGGAAGGTGGTGAACGGCACCACCAGCGCCTCCCGGAACAGACCGGCTTTCGAGCCGAAATGGCGAAACAGAAGATACTCGGTGACACCGGCTGCTTCGGCGATCTCGCGGGTGGTGGTACTGCGATAGTCGCGGCGCCCGAACAGCTCTCGTGCCGCAGCCAGCAATAGGCGGCGCGCTTCGCCCGCGGGTCTGCGCGCGGCCCGCGCCGTATCGGCGGGTCCCTTTCTCGACGAACTTCGTTGGGACACGGGAGTTCACGATAGCCGCCCCTTGACCGCAGTGACATTAATAGTGTCCACTATTAATGGTGGTGACCGCAGGGGAGAGGATGGGACGTTGGGCCAGCTCATAATGCTCGGGACGCTTTTCGGGCTGATCGTCTTGATATTCGGGTTGGTGTACTTCTTCGATCCCGAAGCTCGCACGAAGACTGATCGCCGATGAACGCAGGCTTGAGCCCAGTCGTCATCGCCGGCCTCACTTTCGCCTACGTGGGCGGGGTGGTCTTCCTGGTGGTGGGGATCTACCTGAGCATCAAGCGCGGCAGGCTGCACCCGTTGCTCCTGGTATCGATCTCGGCGATCTCGTTCTCCTGGATCGAGGCACCTTACGACTGGACCATGTATGCGCAGTTCCCGCCGGCGCTTCCCCGCATGCCGTCCTGGTGGCCGATGAACATGACCTGGGGTGGCGGGCTGCCCTCCTCGGTGCCCATCGGTTACATCGCATACTTCGTATTACCCGGACTGATCGGCGCAGCTCTCGGAAAGCGGGTCGCCGCCCGATTCGGCTGGCGTCGGCCGCTCGTCCTGCTCACCACCGGGTGGCTCGTCGGATTCCTATGGGCCATGTTCTTCAATGCGCTCATCGGGGCCCGGCTCGGAGTCTTCTACTACGGCTACGTGATTCCCGGACTGGCCATCTTCGAGGGCAGCAAGCACCAGTACCCGATCTACGACGCCATCGCGATGGGCGTGCAGGTCATGGTCTTCGCCTACCTGCTCGGCCGGACGGACTCCCAGGGGCGCAACGTCATCGAGTCGTGGTCGGATCGAGTGACCAGCACGCGCGCCCAGTCGGCCCTTGTGTCGATCGTCGCCGTCATCCTGGTGGGCCATGCCGTTTACGGCGCCGTCTTCGCGCCACACCTGATGACCAAGCTCAACGGCTACGTGACGTCAGGGCCGAGCGAGCAGTTGTTCCCCGGTGTGCCCAATCAGCCGCGATGACCGCTCTTCGCGGAGTTCCGCGCTATGGACTCTGCCTGGGCCGGGTGTCCACCTGCGGCACCTTGACCCAGCCCGGGTTGTTCACGAAGTCCGACAGGCAACCCGTTATCCCGCGGCAGGCGATGATCGCGCCGGCGCTGGGTGCGGCACCGATGGCGGGCGGCGGGGTGACCACCAGGTCACAGTTGTCGGTGTAGGCACCCACCTGTTGCTTGCCCACCAGAATTCCCTGATTGGGGCAGGCCGCCAGTGCCACGCCGGATGAATGGAGCGCAGCCGGGGCGATCAATGACCCGCCCACCACGCCGACGAAGGCGCCGACGGTGATCAGTCGGAGCAGCATGCGCATGTTCCTGAGAATACGCTGTAAACGTCAGCCTGGGTACGAGCCCGGAGACGGGCGGAGCCACGCCGATGTCGGCAGGGGACCCGGCGGCGGCCGCAGGCGTTCCAGCACCGCCCGCAGCGGCGGCCAATCGGCCCGCCCACGCCGGGTGACCGCATAGGTGGTCAGCACAACACTGGGATCTGCCAGGTTCAGCACCGTCACCCCGGGCATCGTCGGACGGCCGATCGGAAGGAGGCCGACACCGTAACCCCCGACGATGAGATCCTCGACCAGATCCAGGCTGTCGATCTGATGCGCGATGTGTGGGGTGAAACCGGCCAACCCGGCCAGTGTCCGCAGCGCCACCTCGTCGGCGGTATTGCGCGAATTCACGATCCACGGTCGGTCGGCGTAGACGGCGACGTCGGCCGGCCGGCCGGCATCCAATCCGCTCTGCCGTGGCACGCCTAAACCCCATGCGATCGTCCAGAGCGGCACCGCCTCCAAGACCGGGCTCATCGCCGCTGGCGCCAAGTTGTAGTCGTAGGTCAGCGCGAGGTCCAGATCGTCCGCGACGAGCAGCCGAAACGCCTCGATGGGCTCGTACTCGCTGATCACGATATTGATCGCGGGATGGCGGTCCACCACTTCCGGCACGATCGGCAACAGCGACACCCGGATACCCGTCGCGAAACCGCCCACCCGCAGCGTCCCCGCGGGCTCGGCGTCTGGATCCAGGTCGAGGCGCGCCGCATCGAGGGCGGCCAGAATGGTGACGGCATGGTCGGCGAGCCGGCGTCCCGCGGGGGTCAGCCGAACCCGGCGGCCGTTGGGCTCGATCAGAGTTGCGCCGGTCTCCTTCGCCAGCGCGGCGAGCTGCTGAGAGACCGTGGACGTCGTCAGGTGGTGGGCATCGGCGACAGCACGCATCGATCCGAGCCGCGACAGGGCCAGTAACAGTTGGAGCCGGCGGGGATCCATCCGTCCATTGTGCGGCCAGATCGTGCTACCGCACCCGCACCGGAAGTCGAGCCCAGCCGCGGACACTGGAGGTTCGGGCGCGGCTGGCATGCTGGTGGTCGACTTCCCAGTCGGTCCATCGTTTGAGCACCTCTTCGAAGGCCACCCGCGCCTCGAGCCGTGCCAGGGCTGAGCCGAGGCAGAAGTGCAGTCCTTGTCCGAAGCTGAGGTGTCCGCCTCTGCGATGGATGTCGAAGCGGTCGGGCTCGGTGAAATGTGAGTCGTCGCGGTTGGCTGATCCGTTGAGCAGCAACATGTATGAGCCCTCGGTGATGGTCTGCCCGTAGAGTTCGACGTCGTTGGCCACGTATCGTGCCTGTACCGGCGAGGGCGGCTCGTAACGCAAGGTCTCCTCGACCGCTCCCGGAATCAGGGACGGATCCGCGACGAGTTCACGGCGTTGATCGGGATGCTCGCCCAGCAGTTGGCCCATGAAACCGATCAGCCGGGCCGTCGTCTCGTTACCCGCCCCGGCGATCATCGCGGTGTAGGCCAGGACCTCGGTCCGCTCCAGCGGACGCATCGAACCATCGGGCTCCTCCACCTCCGCGTTGAGCAGTTCGGTCATCAGGTCATCAGACGGGTGGGTGGACCGCCACTCGATGTACTCGGCGAACAAGGCGATGGCGTCTTGGAAGATCGTCGGGCTGAGGTCTGCCTGGTCCGAGCCGACGGTGATGCTCGTGTCGTTGCGATCCCGGATCAGCTGTTGACCTTCCTCCGGGATGCCGAGAAGATAGCCGATGGTGCGCATCGGCATGATCGCACCTAGGTCGGCGACGAAATCGAATCCGTCCTGGCCCATCAGTGGATCCAGTGCACCCGAACATAATTCGCGCACCAGATCCTCGACGGCATTCATTCTGCGGGGCGTGAAGACCCGGGACAACAGCCGCCGGTGCAGGTCGTGCAACGGCGGATCCTCGAACAGCAGGATGCCAGGTGGGACCTCGATGCCGCTGAACAGAATGTCGGCCGTCGTGCCGTGGCCGGAGCGGTAGGTCTGCCAGTCCGGAAGTGCTCGCGCCACGTCGTCGTACCGGCTCAGCGCATAGAAGTTGTACTTCTCGTTGTAGTACAACGGCGCCTCGGCGCGCATCCGCTTCCACACTGAGTACGGGTCGTCATCGATGGCGTGATCGAACGGGTCGTAGTAAACCTCGACGGTCGGATTGCTGGTCACTGATCCACCCTCTTGTCGGTATCGTCGGCATCGCCAGTCACACCCTAATATTTGTTTCAAACCTACAACCCGTCGGGCGAACCCGTCAATCCGCCGACACGTGTCGCCGATGCCGCCCCAAGTATCCGGATATCAGGACTATCAGTTCTCCTTATCGGCGCGCCGATGGCCGGATGGCGGCGTGACGCCGAGCTCCCACGGCATTGCGGGAACCTGCAACAACCTAATATTTGTCTCATTCTGTTGATCTGCCGACGACTTGTGCCCTAAGTTCAGTGCGAGGGATCGCATCCGCGACCCGAGCCGGACACCGGAGGTCGATGTCACATGCCCGGAAAACTCGAAGGCAAGGTTGCGTTCATCACCGGGGTGGCCCGCGGCCAGGGCCGTGCGCACGCCATCGCGATGGCCAGAGAGGGCGCCGACATCATCGGGGTCGACATCTGTCGCGACATCCCCACCAACCCATACCCTTTGGCGTCCCCAGATGACCTCGCCGACACGGAGCGTGCGGTCAAAGAGGTCGGCCGTCGCATGGTGGCGCGGATCGCCGATGTCCGCGAGCGTCACGAACTCCGTGAGGTGCTGGAGGCGGGCCGCGCCGAACTCGGCCGAATCGATATCGTGGTGGCCAACGCGGGCATCCTGCCGATGGCGATGGGCAACCCCGACCCGATGGGTTTCGTCGACGCGTCCGATGTCGATCTGGTCGGCGTGATGAACACCGTCGCGGTCGCCATCCCGCATCTACCCGACGGCGCTTCGATCATCGTCACCGGTTCTACGGCAGGCATGATCCGGGGGACCACCACCAGCCCGGACATGGGGCCCGGCGGCGCCGGATACGGCTGGAGCAAACGCATCGTCATGGAGTACGTCGACGAGATGTGTCTGCATCTGGCCCCGCGGATGATCCGGGTCAATGCCATCCACCCGACGAACTGCAACACCCACCTGCT
>JAHFVC010000018.1:27954-34603 GCA_023264765.1 Mycobacterium sp.
CTTCCTCGCCAGCGACGAAAGTCGTTATGTCACGGGTCAACACATCCGCGTCGACGCCGGCTCTCTGCTCAAATGGCCGAACGGGCCGGGCGGGTAGCCGTGGGTGTGGTGCCCCACAGCACCGTCTCGCGGGACAGCGTGAGCGCGGCCCTGGTACCCAGCGCCCCGATGATGTCCTCAGGAACCCACAGCAAGTCCATCACACACCGTGACAGCAGATCCGGGGCTCGCGCATCGCCGCGGATTTCACCAGAACGGATACCGGCCGTCAACAACGTTCGAAGTTGTTGCATGCGTTCACCGAACGCGTAGCCGGGGTTCGGGCTGTCGGGAGGTGACTGCCGCATCCAGGCGAGCTGGATCTTCCATTCGTCGGGAAACTGCGCGACCGCGTTGATGAAGATCCAGCTGAGGGCGTCGAGTTTCTCGACCCGGGTGGCCGGCGCATTCATCGCCGCCACCGAGGCGGTCACGGTCTTCTCGCCGAAGTCGCGCATGATCGACGCAAGCAATTCCTCTTTGGATCCGATGATCCGATACACCGTCGCGGCGTTCAGATCGGCGGCCGCGGCGATGTCGCGGATGGTCGTCACCTCGAAACCCTTGCGGCCGAACACCGTCAGTGCCGCACGCCGGACATGCATGGCCTTGGTGTCCGGTATCTCATCGGCGGCCCAGGTGTCGATGATGCCCTGAGCCGCCCCGAGTGCGGCTGAGGCGTTCAGCTCGTCCTCGTGGGGAGGCTCGATCACCATTCCCGTCAACATGATTCGGCAGAGCACCCCGGCCACCTCGTCGGGCGGGGCGTCACCTCGAATGACGTCGAAACCGACGTGCAGCATCGACTGGCACATCCGGTTGGCGAGCACCTGCAGGTCGATGTCCGGCCGGATATCACCACTCCATCGGCCGGCGCGCAAGGTTTGCACCATCGCGTCCGCGGCCGCAGATGGCGGATTGCGCAGCAATGCCACCAGTTCGGTGTTCTCGGAGGGGGCTGCGAAGAACGACATCTGCAGGGCGGCCCGATTGCGTACCGCGCATCTCGCGATGGCCGCCCCGAGTTCGAAGATGTTGGCCTGCACGCTCACCGCGTCGCGGGCGTCCAGCCGGTGCACACCGTCGGCGCCCACTTGCGCCAAATCGGCATGGTAACGACGGACCAGTTCCAACAGAAGGTCGTCCCGGGATGCAAAGTGGTGGTAGAGGCTCCCGGTGAGAATCCCGGCGGCCGCGGCGATCTCCTGGAGCGAGGTCCGCAGACCGCGTGACGCGATCACCGACTCGGCACTACCGAGGATCTCCTGTCGCCGGGAGTTGTCGGACGGTTGCTCCAGCGCCACAACACCTCCCAGCAGCCTTGGTCGAATGCTCCGAGCTCTCCCTTCGCTCGGAGGCTATCAGACCACCCCTGCTCACCGAGGGCGCAGCGTGAAACGCATAACCGTCACACGGGTAGCTTCTGCGCCAGGTCCAAGACTGTCACCGTGTCGGTTCCGGTCTTTCGCAGTCGCTCCGACGAACGGAAGCCGAGATCCACATCTGTTGCCTGCGCACGCAGTGCGCCCACCGTCAACTCTTCCTTCGGAAGATGGGAGAACATGTCGAACGAGTAGAGCCGCAGCGCGTTCCGGTGAGTGATCTTCTCGATCTCCTCATCGGGCACCCCGTCGAGATACATGGCCAGGGTCTCGGGCGCCAACGGCCATGTGGAATCGGAGTGCGGGTAGTCGCATTCCCACGCCACCATGTCGAGATTGAGCTTGTCACGGCTCTCCACACCGAATTCGTCATCGATGAAACACAGCGCGATCCGGTCCAGGAAGACCTCGCTGGGCAATTTGTCGCCGAAGTCCTGGTGCGTCCACGCGCGATGCATCTTGTAGACCCTGTCGATGCGCTCCAGGAAGTAAGGCACCCAACCGATTCCACCTTCGGACAACGCGAACGTCAGATCCGGGAACCGCCGCAACATCGGCGACCAGATCAGGTCCGCCGCAGCGGCGACGATGCTCATCGGTTGCAGCGTCATCATGGTGTCCACCGGTGCGTCGATCGAAGTGATGACCACCGACGAGGACGAACCGATGTGCAGGTTCACGACGACGTTCTCGTCACTGCAGGCCTGCCAGAACGGATCCCAGTGTTGGTCGTGCAACGACGGGTAGTTCAGTTTGGTGGGATTCTCCGAGAATGTCACCGCATGGCAGCCCTTCTTGGCCACTCGGCGGACCTCATCGCCCATCGCCTGCGGATCCCAGATCGGGGGCAGTGCCTGCGGAATCATCCGGCCCGGATAGGTGCCGCACCACTCATCGATATGCCAGTCGTTGTAGGCGCGCAGCACCGCCAGACCGAGATCCTTGTCCTGCGCCCGGGCGAAGTACTGACCGCAGAACTGCGGATAGGACGGAAAATTCAGCGCGGCCGCGACACCGTTGGCATTCATGTCGCGGATCCGCTCGTGGATGTTGTAACAACCTTCGCGGATCTCCGACAGCTTGGTGGGTTCGGCCCCATACTCATCCGGGGGCCGGCCCGCGACGGCGTTGAGGCCGACATTGGTCGCTTCCTGACCCTCGAACACCCAGGCGTCCGTACCGTCGGCGCGCTGGATCAGCTTGGGCACGTCGTCCTTGTACTTCGCGGGGATATGGCCCTCGAACATATCCGGCGGTTCGACCAGGTGGTCGTCGACGGACACCAGAACGAAGTCGTTCATCTCCATGCTGCACTCCCTGTCATTGTGTTTTGGACCGTATGACTAAACAGAACTTAGGCCAGTGCGTACCTGCCAGTAGCACTCGACCCAAACCGTCCGGCGACCCGCTCGACGTTCTCAGCGATCTGACCATTCAGTCAATCATGCAGTTCCAGAGGTTTTTACGCGATCTCGCTACATCGGGGGCCGGACGGTGAAAGCATTGACGAGCCGATGCGGGCCACCCTAGTGTAGAACAAACGTTAGGTTTTTTCGATCGGTTATTTTCGGTCCGCACCGTCGGCCCACGTCCACATGGGAGATCAGAGGTTCACGATGGGTTTCGAGCAGTTCCGCTATGACGGCAAGAAGGTGCTGGTCGTCGGTGGCGCCACCGGCATGGGGGCGGCTGCCGCGCAGACCGCAACTGCACTGGGCGCCGAGGTCACCGTGATGGACTATGCACCCGTCCAATACGAGGTGCACCGCGTCATCCCGATGGATCTGCGAGATCCCGCGCTCATCGACTCCGCGGTCGAGAAACTGGGTGGCGCGGTCGATGCGGTCTTCGCAGCCGCAGGCATCGCCGACGGACCCGATCTGATGCGATCGAATTTCATCGGGCACCGCCACCTCATCGAGCGGCTGATCGCCGAGGACCGGCTGCCCGCCGGATCGGCGATCTGCTTCATCTCGTCGGTCGCCGGCATGGGCTGGGAGCTCAATCTCGACACGGTGCGAGAGTTTCTCGACACCCCGGACTACGACTCCGCGCTGGCCTGGGCCGCCACCCAGCCGGAGGGGGCGATGCACTACGGCTTCAGCAAGCAGGCCATCAACGGCTATGTCGCACTGCAGGCATTTCCCTTGCTCAAGAAGGGGATCCGGATCAACGCCATCTGCCCGGGACCGACCGATACCCCACTCGCACAGGCCAATGCCGATCTGTGGCTCGGTTTCGCACAGGACTACCGGGACGCCACCGGTCGGGCAGTGCACGTGCCCGAGCAGATGGGTAACGCGATGGTCTTCCTCAACAGCGATGCGGCCAGCGGCATCAGCGGAATCACCTTGACGGTCGACAGCGGGCATGCCATGTCGTCGCTGTCCGGTGGGTACCCGCCGGGCAAGCCGCTGATGGACATCCTCACCGGGCGGGTTCAACTCGCGTAGTAACCGGTTGCCATGCGGTCCGGGCGGGCGTACTGCCGGCCCGGACCGCGTCAGTCGAATACGAACCGGGGCAGCGTGTTGGGCAGATCCAACGAGGTCAGCAGGCCGCTCGGGGCCGCCACCACGAACGGCACCGCGTTGACCACCCGCATGGCGGTGGCCGCCATCGCGGCAGTACCGGCGCCGTGCCCGGCGGCATCGCCGAGGGTCATCTCGCAGTGGATGTCGGGATCACCCTCGACATCCACCCGATAGGTCGCGTCCGCCACCGACGCCGGCCAGTCCGGCGCCACGTCGCGTGCCATCCGGATCACGTGATCGATGATGATGGCTTCACGCCCGTTGACCACCCCGGCCGCCCGGGTTCGCACCGCACCGCAGGTGCCCGCCGCGATGGTCCCGAACGCCACGTCGATATCCCGGTCGGTCACCCGGCGATCGAGTGATCCGTGAATCTCCTCGACGTCGACGCCGAATCCTCTCGCCATCAACCGAATCGGGGCGTTCCACGCCAGTTCGATGAATCCGGGTGTCTTCAACATCGGCTCGAAGTCGAGCGGACGTCCGAAGCCCATCCCGTCCATCATCACCTCGGCGACCGGATAGTGGTCGTTGAGCGAGATCTCGGTCGCCGTGATCGTATGGATCTTCTTCGACTGCGATGACAGCACCAGGGCCAGTTGGTCAGAACCGAACCCCGGAAAGACGCCCGACGCGTAAAACGATGAATTGCCCTGCTCGGCCGCGGTTCCCAGCCGATCCCGCCACTCGGGAAGGTAATAGGAGGGCGGATAGATCAAGCTCGTCGACGTCGTGGTCACCACGTTGATCCCGGCCGCCAACAACCGCTCGTAATCGGGCAGCGCGGCAGCATCGCGCTCGGGCCCACTCGCCGCGTAGACGACGCAGTCAGGGTTGCGCGCGATCAGGGCGTCGGCGTCGTCGGTGGCGATCACGCCGATCTCGGCGCCACCGGCCAGCAGTCCGGCATCGCGGCCCACCTTGTCCACGTTGTGCACCCACACGCCGACGAGATCCAGGTCGGGTCGACGACTGACCGCATCGACGGCAATCGACCCGACGCCTCCGGTCGACCAGACCACGATCCTGAGCGGCACTGTGGTCATGTTGCTCCCGGTGTCGTCGGCGAAGCTTCTTGTTGCGCCTCGGCGACCGCTGCCGCAGCCCGTTCCACGTAGGGCCAGGCGAGCTCGGGGGACAAGCCGCCGCACAACGGGAGGAGGGGCAACGGCCGGCCGGCGCGCACCATCTGCACCGCATCTGGCGTACTGAGCACCCGATATGGTCCAGCCGAAGCCCTCAGTGCGGCAACGGTTTGTGCGCGCGAGATGCTGGCCACCGACGCATCGGCCGGCCGGTAGGACGCTGCCACCATCGCATCGTGCAGGAGGTGCGGGCCGAGCTCGGCCCAGGCCTTCTCCACATCGTCGGCGACGAAGACCGCGGTCGGCGCTTCCGGGTCGGGGAACTGCACAAATCCCGGCTCGCGCCCGTGCGCCCGGCATTGCGCTCGGTAGTGGTCCTCGAGTTCAGGGCTGGCCGTCTGGCAGATGAAACCCAGTCCGTGTCTGGCCGCCCGGCGGGCCGCAGCTCTACTCCCACCTGCGATGACAATGGTCGGGCCGCCGTCGCCTCCACAGCTCGGCGTCACCTGGATCCAGCGACCCCCGTGCTGCACCGGCATGCCCTTCAGCAGCTGCAGTAAGAGTGCCAGGTTCTCGTCCGCCAACCTGCCGCGGTTGTGGAAGTCGGCACCGAAGTGTTCGTATTCCTCGCTGCGGTGGCCGATGCCGAACGCGTACGCCACCCTGCCGTTGCTGATCAGGTCCAGCACGCTGATGTCCTCGGCCAGCCGCACCGGGTCCCACAACGGCAGGACAACCGCAGCCAACAGCACGGCCAGGCGTTCGGTGCGTGCGGAGATCGCAGACGCGAGCAGTAGGGGAGCGGGCAGATGGCCATCGGCGGTGGCGTGGTGCTCGGAGAGCACGGCCATGATCGCGCCCCGGGTCTCGGCCCAGGCGCACATGTCGATGGCGGCGGCATAGAGCTGTCCCGCCGGTGCGCCGAACGCGGGCGCGCGCATGTCGAATCGGAGCGTGAGCACGTTTCCAGTCCTTTGGTCCGCTGGGCGAGAATAACCTAATTTTTGTTACGCACTGGTCGATTCGACAGAAAGCACCGCTATTTCCGGGCATCGCTTGGCACGCACAATTACGTTGTCTCAAGCGGTTTAGTCGTCGCGGCCACATGCCGTTCCGGTCTTGACCCCGCTGGCGGCGACTGTTAGCTTCCGAATCAAACGTTAGGTTTTGGCGAGCTGCTGGCCACCCGGGGCGGGCGCAGTTCCCTGGGGCGCACAACCCAGGCCGCCGAATCCGTACGGGGAGGAGATCGCTGTGGGCGGCGCTGTGGTCAGACCGCTGGCCGGTCTGGCGACCATCGCAGTTGTGGTGGCCGTCGTCGGAGTCGCCGTGAGCGCGTTCCGTGGCGGTTTCACCGACGCCACCACCATCACGGTGCTGTCCCCGCGTGCGGGCCTGGTGATGAACCCCGGCGCCAAGGTGCAGTTCCACGGCGTGCAGGTGGGCAAGGTGGCTACCATCGAGGAGCGGCCGAATGGCCAGGCCGCGCTGACATTGGCGATGGATCCCACACGGTTGCAGTCGATTCCGGCCAATTCGGTCGCCGAAATCGCATCGCCGACGGTGTTCGGGGCGAAATCCGTCCAGTTCGTGCTGGCGCCGGACCCAT
>JAHFVC010000019.1:0-15261 GCA_023264765.1 Mycobacterium sp.
GCTTCTACGACCGCGACGACACCGTCATGGTCTCCTCGGTCTTCGCCGAAGACGAAACCGCCCACGACGTGTCGGCCTACCAACTCAAAACCATGACCGAATACGTGAACAAATACCGCTGAGCAGACGCAGACTCCCGCATTTCCGGTGTGGAAATGCGGGAGTCACTGTCTGCTCGCCTGTTACTCGGGCTGCTTGTAGCGGTTCAGGAGAGCGAGGCCGGCGATCGCCGCGACCACGCCGATGGCCGTCCACAGGATGAACGGGAAGACCAGTGCGATGGGCGACCAGCCGACACCGGCCAGCACGGTGGCCGAGTAGACCAGCCAGACCAGCCGGTACACCGACCACAGCACGGTCAAGCCGGCCACGATGCCGAGCACCATGGCGCGGGAACGGTCGACGCGGTTGATCTGCTCCTGGATGCGAGCGGGCACGATGTTCATGTCTTTCGAGTTCCTTTCGATCGCTTCGCCCCGGTGGCGTCGCCATGCGCCCAAGTACAGTGCGCGCGGAGCGCTACCGATCCCAAGATTCGTCGGCCGAACGTACTGAAATGGCGCGTTTACGCTGCTCGACGCCGTCGGTGGACTAATTTCTAGGCACCAGCCGACTGCCCCCGGAGATTCGCCATGCCACTCGATGACGACCTGCCGCCGACGACCGATGTCCTGATCGTGGGCAGCGGTTTCGGTGGCTCGGTGATGGCCGCCCAACTCGCAGGCAAAGGGCACGAGGTATGCGTCCTGGAACGGGGTCGCGCCTACCCGCCTGGCTCGTTTCCGCGCGACCCGGCAGGGATCAGCCTCAACTTCTGGGATCCCGAAGCGGGGCTGAAGGGCATGTTCGACGTGTGGAGCTTCGACAACGTCGACGCCATCGTCTCCAGCGGACTAGGCGGCGGGTCGCTCATCTACGCCAACGTGATGCTGCCCAAGGACGAATCGTGGTTCACCCAACCGACCCCGGACGGCACGGGAGTCGAGACGTGGGCACTGTCGCGCCAGCACCTCGAGAAGCACTACCGCGCCGTCAGCGAGTTCCTGCGGGTGCAGACGTTGCCGAACGGCCCGGCAGACAATGCTTTTCACCTACCCAAGACGACCCGGTTCCTCGAGATCGACGCACAGGACGGCGGCGAGCAGGCCGTCCTCGCACCGCTGGCAGTACGGTTCCGCGACGACAACGACCAACCCTCGGTGGGGGCACCGCTCAACGACGAGGCCTACGGCAACATTCACGGAGCGGGGTATCACCGCCGTACCTGCCGACTCTGCGGCGAGTGCGATCTCGGTTGCAACGACGGCGCCAAGAGCAGCATGGACAACACCTACCTCTCGCTGGCCTCCGACGGCGGCGTCTCCATCCACACCCTCACCGAGGTGGTGGGTCTCACCCCGACCACCTCCCCCGACGGCCACCTTTTCAAGGTCACCGTGAAGGTGCACCGGGGCGACCGGCCCACCAGGCAGACCATCGAGGCGAAGCGAGTGGTGCTCGCCGCGGGCACCCTGGGGAGCACGTATCTGCTGCTGCGCCACCGAGATGTGCTGAACATCAACAGCGGTGCCCTGGGCCGCCGATTCAGCGGTAACGGTGACTACCTCGGATTCGTGCACAGCGCCGACACCGACTTGGCCTGCACCAGAGGCCCCGTGATCACCGCCTACCGTCACTACCCCGGAACGGGTGGCAGCCACGGGATGTACATCGAAGACGCCGGGTACCCGGCGTTCGCGGCGTGGCTCATGCAGTTGGGTCAGGTGGGCGGGATGGCAGTGAGCGCGATGAAAAAGGTGCTGGTGCGCAAGCTCGGCGATTTGTTGGACGTCGACGAGGACCCCAACCTGTCAGACGACATCAACGACATCTTGAAGAACGGATCGTTCTCCGCCGGCTTCATGCCGCTGCTGGGGATGGGACGGGACCGTCCGGACGGCAGACTGTACCTGGACGAAGACGACGACGAGATCCTGCGCAACGACTGGTCACTCGCCACGTCGGTGCCCTACTTCGACGCGATGAGGGAGCGGATGAAGACCATCGCCGCCGGGTTCGGCGGCCAGTTCACCCGCAACCTGATCTCCGATTTCTTCAAACGCGTCATCACCGTCCATCCCGTCGGCGGCTGCCCGATGGACACGGACACCTCGCCGGGTGTCATCGACACGTTCGGTCGCGTGCGCGGGGTTCCCGGCCTACGGGTGTGCGACGGATCGGTATTCCCCGGCCCGGTCGGCCCGAACCCGTCCCTGACCATCGCGGCGTTCGCTCACCGTTCAGCCGAAAACCTGGTCGCCGAAGGCGATTTCACCCAACCGCCGCGTCCGGCCGACGAATTCGGTCAACCACCCACGTAGATCCGAACCAACGACCACGCGAAGAACCACTGGAACCGGGCCACCGTGAAGGGCCTGCGATACCAGGGGACGCCGACCGCCCGCATCGACAACAGCTGGCCGCCGAATGCCGCCGGGGTGATCCGGATCTTCCCTGCCAGATACTTGGGCCTGCGGTAGTCGCGGAGTGCGGCGGGCTCGTCGACGTCGATGGCGGTCAGCCAGTCCGGCGCCGAAACCGGATCTGCCGGCACCACAGTCTTTTCAGAGTCGCCCGCGGGGCTCGTGACATCGACGCGTCCGCCGTGGGTGACATCACGCAGCGTCACGAACAAGACGGTCGTATCGGGCCACACGCGGTACAGCCGCCAGCCTGGTTGCAGATACTTGCGTCCGGTCATCTGGTACACCCGATCGCCATCGGTGAGGAAGGCGTCGTAGACCATCCAGTATCCGCGCTTCCCCGACGGTACGTCGCCGGCCCGGAACAATTCGAATTGCCCTTCCGAGGCCGCGAATCGGCGCGCGCTGAGCACCGGGATGTCCAGATCGACGTCCAGGCGCCCGCGGTGCGGGAGGCTGCGGTCGACGAAGAGCTTCAGATCTGGGATGTCCACCCATGCCCGCAGGGTGGCGGCCAGCGCGCCCGGCGCGTCATAGCCGGCGATCGGCGACGACTCCTGAGGCGCGATCTGCCCGCCCATCGTCTCCCTGAACCGCAGCCCGCTCATCGGTCCTCCCTCGCCTGAAAGGCCAGGTATCCGAACCAGATTGCCACCGCCCACCAACCGATGATCCAAGCCACGGCGCTACCGGTCGGCTCCGCACCCGCCAGCCACCAACCCACCGCCAGCGCACCCAGAGCCACCACCGGGACCCACTTGACGCCGGAGAAGATCTCGGTGAGGAACATGATCACGCCGGCGGCCAGTCCGACGGCGGTGAACGTCTGCACGACACCGTGTGCCAACGCCGGACCAGACCCGACCAGCACCGGCACGCTGCCGCCGGCGAGCACCGAAAGGCACAGCAGGAGAATCATGTTGAGTGCGACGATCACCTTGGGCACGGTGTCACTCGCTCAGCTTCGCGATGATGTAGGGATACACGTCGTTGTGGGCGTTCTTGCCGACGAACATGTCCATGTGCCCATAGCCGGGAAACTCGTGGAAGCTGTGCCGGTCCGAGCCGGAGAAACTGTTGAGAAACCATGCGGTCTTCTTCATCGCCTCGGGCCGGAACGTGCGATTCTCCGCGCCGGTGATGAGGTGGAAGGTGGTGTCCAGCTTGGGATTGTCCTCGGCGAACTCCTTGGGTAACTCATCCTCCGGATAGTCGCCCATGGACACCAGCCGGCCCTTCGCGACACACCTGGCGATCTGTTTGAACACCTTCACCGGAACCGCACCGAATTCGCCCTTGAGCCATTCGTGGGTCTCGTCGTTGAGGTTGTCGTGATTCCACATGGTCGGGAATCCGAACCCGTAGACGAAGCTCGCGTGTTTGCAGACCGCATTGCTGCATTCATGGTGAAACGACCGGACTATCCAGTCCATCACCTTGGGCCAGAACCTCGGAGCGTTCAGGCCGTACTGCGGGTTGAACCACCGCACGAACGGCGCCAGTGCGAACATCGCGATGGGCAACTTGATCCGGGTCGGCCACGGCACCAGCGGATGCAGACCCGACGAGTTCGCCACCACGGTGCTCACCTGCGGCAGCTTGCCCGCCACCATCGACATCAGGAACGAACACGAACCCTGGCAGTGGATGAACGCTTTGAGCGTCTCCCGCCCGGTCTGCTCCAGAACCACCTTGACCGCCACCGGATAGTCCAGCACCGCGGCGTCGTCGAGATTCCATTCGATAGGGCGCAGGTCGATACTGGAGCGCCAGTTGAGCATCCACACATCGAAACCGGCCGCCGACAGCATCGCGGGCAGGGTCAGCGTGGTCGGCGGGCACAGCAGGTTGGCCCGCACTCCCGCGCCGTGCACCAGAATCACCGGGCCGCGGTCCACGGTCCGCTCCGGGGCGGGCGGCAGATGCTTGAAATTCAGCCAATGTCCGTCACGAGCCTTGAACCACACCGTTTCCGGTTCGGGCACCGTGTAACCGGGGGCCGCCCGCAGCCGGATCTCGGGTGCGGTGGTGGTGTGCACCTCGGTCATGAGAACTCCGCGGTCATCGTGAATCCTCGGGCCCGATCCGGGAGGCCGCCACCGCCTGGGCGAGCATGGTGCGGCCCTCCACGTCGAGCTTGATGCCGGCCCGGTAGACGTGACCTTCGACGGTGCGCACCGAGATGCTCAGTCGCTCCGCGATGTCCTTGTTGGACAGGCCGGACGACACCATGATCGCGACCTCCCGCTCCCGGCCGGTGAGCGGCAGCGGGTTGAGCACCTTCTCCAGTGCCGGGGTCAGCGCGCTGCCGCTGCGCTGGGCCAGTTCACCGGCCCGGCCGCGCGCCGCCAGCTCCTGCTTGCGGCTACCCGCGCCACCATGCGCGATGGCGGACTGGGCGGCGGCGTCGGCGGCCGCACAGATCATTCCCATCTCCTCGAATTCGTCTGCGACGGAGCTCAATTCCTGGCCATTACGCGCTGTCAGCGCGTGCACGTGACGCACTACGACGTGACCGAGTGCGCAGTCCAACTCGGCGGCCAACCGGGCGATCCCGTCGGCGCTCGCGGTATCGCCGAGTCGCACCGCATCATGGAAGGCCAGCATCGCGATCCCCCGCTGACCGGACCTCAGCGCCCCCCGGGCAGCCTCGCGTGCCGCGGCCATTGCACCGTGCAGGTCATGCCCGGCCGCCAGCGTCCAGGCCCGCGCCAGGTGCAACTCGGGCGAGTACAGCTCCGAGCGCATGCCGTGGCTGCCCTGCGCCCGGCCCAGGACTTCGGCCGCGGTCTCGGAAAGCCCCTGCTGGCCAAGGGCTTTGGTCAGATGCATCAGGCCCATCGGACCCCACGAATAGCCGGTGTCCCGCAGGGCCGCGGTGGCGTGCCGCAAGGTGGTCACCGCCGCGTCGAGCTCGCCCTTGGCCATCAGGACCTGACCCAGGATCACCTCGCCGATGGCACGGCCGGGTTGTTCGAATTCGGCGAAGCCCAGGTAGTGCCGGGCCAGCTCCTCGGCCCGGGTGATGGCCCCCGCCAGCAGTGCGGTCTGCACCTGCCCGAGACCGCTGGCATAACGCACAAGCCCGGGATGGGCCGCCGACAAGCATCTTTCGGTGAAGGTGTCGACATCGGCGAACCGGCCCATCCGCGCGGACGACAGCGCGGCGGCCGAGGCGGCCCAGGCGACGGCCAAGTCGTCGGCCGTCGGCGCCGCGAGCACCCCGGTGGCGATCTCGATGGCCTCGGCCGGCCGCCCGGCATTCATCGCGAAGGTGGCCGCCAGCGCGTCGATGGTGTTCAGGGGCGCCGGTTCGGAGATCCGGGCCCGCGTCTCGTGCAGTACCCGCACCGCCTCCTCTGATTCGCGCAGCATCCAGAACTGGTTGGCCACCTTGGGAAGCAGCCAGGCCGTCAGCTCCCATTCGGACAAGGCGTCGGTGTCCACGGGCGACAGGGCGTCGTCGGTGTCGCGGCCACGGCCCTGCCAGGACAGCGAATGCGCAAGGGCCAGCCGGGCGGGCAGCCCGTCGTCGCGGTCCAGTGCGCCACGGGCCAGTCGCTCCCCCAGCGCGAGATCGCCGAGCTGCATCGCCTGCCAGGCCGCGGCGAGGACGTCGGTCACCTCGGGCGCCCGATCACTATCGATGGCCAGAGCGGTCCAGCGCAACCGGTCACTGAGGTGCGTCGCGGGGCGGGCGGAGAACTGTTCCACGAGTTCGGTTCTCAGCCTGCGCGCCGTCAGCAGCCCCAGCGACCCGCGCAACGTCTCGGTGTAGAGCGGATGCACCGGCTGCACCACGAGGTCCGCCCCGCGGGGCACCACCGTCACGGCGCCGACCGCCTCGGCGGCCTCCACCGCGTCCGCGCCTGCCACCGCGGACAGTTCCGGTACCGGCAGCGGCTCCTCCACCGCCAGGTACTGCAACACGTTGCGCACCGCCTCCGGCATCGCCGACAGGTGACCAGAGATGAGGTCGGACAGTGCAGCGGTCAGCGACATCTCGCCGCGCAACTGCCACACCCCGTCCACCGCCCGCAGGCTCCCGGCCTGCACCGCGCCGTCCACCAGATGCCGCAGGTACAGCGGGTTGCCCTCGCTGAGGTTGAAAATCCGAACGGCGCTGGCCGATTCGAGGGGTCCGCCCAGCACCGCCTCCACCAGTCGGGTGGTCTGGGTGGTGTCGAACGGTTCGATGTCCAGACGGGCCAGCACCTCGTCTTTCCACAGGGCCGTCACCGCGTCGGGCGGTTGCTCGGTGGAGCGGTGCGTGAGGATGAGCCGAGCCGCGGAGGTGACCGCCACCTGATGCACCAGGGTTGCGGACAGGTTGTCGAGCAGGTGCGCGTCGTCGACGACGATGAGGACGTTCGCTCCGGCCGGGCACAGCGTCGCCCGGGCCTGGGTCAGCAGGCTGGCGGGTTCACCGGTCCCCGTCACCTCCACCAGGTGACTGAACGCACCGAACGGCACCCTGCTGGCCGACGCGGTCGCCGAGATCCAGTGCACGGTCGCCTTCGGGTGACGCCTGGTGAACCGTTCGGCTGCGGCGCGCGCGAGCACCGTCTTACCCACCCCGGCCTGACCCACCAGCAACGCACCCCGACGGTCGCCGGCGGTCACCGCGGCGTCCAGCTGACCCGCCGACACACCGCGCTGCGCGGTGACCCACTTCACTGCCGTCACGTCCGGATATTAAAGCCAGGACATCCGTCCCGCCGGAATTACCGCCAGGTGCAGGTGAGGCGACGTCCCGAAGTCGCGTAGCCGACTACGCGTGGCGGGTGCCGCCTGCAGCCATAAGGTTGCCGGAACAGTAGTCCACCGCAGTGGGAGGAGCGGCCGATGTGGACCATCCTGACGCTCACCCTGCTCGTCCTGGTCGTTGCCACCGCGCTGGGCGTCCACGACCTGCAGGACTGGCTCGAACGGTGGGACTACCGCAGGCACGCCCAGGATTGACGGCCTCCCGCAAAGACACGTAGTGCGCTACTCGTGATTGCGCACCGTGCCCGGCTATAGCGTCGCCGTGCAGACAAAGATGCTGGTCACGGCAAGGAGATAGTCGATGAAGTTGGCGCGTTACACGCGGTATGTCAGGCGGGCCCCGGGCAACTCCGGCCCCTCGAATCGCGCGTTACCGGCCGACTCGTTGTGCGGGCCCTACGGTTTCGATCACGACCACGAGTTGGGTTTGACGTTCGGTGAGTTCGTCTACTTCTTCCCGGTGGCCCAGGGTCTCAGCGGGCGCGTCGGCATCGAGGTGACGGGCGCCGAGTTCGGACGCACCACGACCTTCGGGCCGTTCGACGTCGACGCCCGCGCCTCGCACGGTGACACCGACCTGACCGGCCATGCGTTCGGGCTGGCACCCGGCACGTACGTCGGAATCGTGTACCGGCCCAGGGACCTCGCGGCGGCCCGCCTGCAACCGACCAGCGACACCATCACGGTGTCGGTGACCGACGCCAAGGGCGTCACCCGCACCTCGGAGCGGTTGTCGCTCACCGTCCCGGCCGTGCGCTCTCCGGCGGTCACCACGTGGGGGCCGCGCTCGCCCGACCCGATCGACATCGACCATCTCGGCGCGTTCACGGGTGCCACCTTTCTGCCCACCGGCGAAGTCGTGTTCGACGTCCAGGCGGTCGAACACGAGAGCATCACCGTCACCCAACCCACCTTCGGCACCGTGGTGACGGTGCACACCGACGCGCACACCCATCTGGTCCAGTTCGTCTACACGCCCTACGAGGAGCACCGCACCGACGCGGTCGTCTATCACGACAGCTTCGCCTTCGTCTCAGACGACGGGCGGGGCGGCGTCACGGTCACGACGGTGCCGGTGGCCATCCCGAAACTGGCCACCGTCACACCCGCCGGACCGTATCTCGGCGACGGCACGTTCACCGGGCAGATCACCGCACCGCTGGACGATGTCGCGGGCTACGTGGTGGTGCCCGCCGCACTGTTGGCGCAGAGCATCGGTAGCGTCGCCGGCAGCGACTGGTATGACGGGGAGTTGGAGTGCGGGTCGGTCTCGGTCGACGAGCACGGCGCGTTCGTGTACACCCGCAAGCCACCCTGCGACGATGTGCCCGCCGACGCGATCGACGACTCGTTCGCCGTCATCGCCTACACCGCGCGCAACGAATGGGCGGTGGCGATGGTGCCGGTGGGCGCGGCGGCACTGACGAGCTACCCGTCGATCGTCGATGTCCTCACCAGCGTCCCGACGTCCCCGCAGGACGTGTAGTCACTCACCCCCGCGGACCGCGAAAGCCTAGGGTTGAGCCATGACCACGTTCGCGGATCACGTCATCACGACCCTGCAAGCCAGTGGGGTGCAGCGGGTCTACGGATTACCCGGGGACAGTCTCAACGGGCTCACCGATGCGATCCGGCGGTCGAAGGACTTCGCCTGGAAGCACGTGCGCCACGAGGAGGCGGCCGGATTCGCCGCCGCGGCCGACGCCGCGCTCACCGGACGGCTCGCGGTGTGTGCGGGCAGCTGCGGGCCCGGCAACCTGCATCTGATCAACGGCCTGTTCGACGCGCAGCGCAGCCGGGTGCCGGTGCTGGCCATCGCGGCGCACATCCCGCAGGCCGAGATCGGTTCGCAGTATTTCCAGGAGACCCGGCCCCAGGAGCTGTTCCGCGAATGCAGCGTGTACTGCGAGATGGTGACCACCGCGGAGTCCGCACCCCGCGTCCTGGAGATGGCGATGCGCGCGGCGGTCGAGGAGAACGGCGTCGCCGTCGTGGTGATCCCCGGCGAGATCTTCCTGGCCAAGGTCGGTGAGGTGCCCGTCACCCCCGTGCTGCCCACCCATCCGGTGATCCGCCCGTCCGACGACGAGCTCGCGCGCGCGGCATCAATCCTCAACGGTGCCAACAACATCACCATCCTCGCCGGGGCCGGGGTGCAGGGTGCCCACGATCAGCTGGTGGCGCTCGCCGCAACGCTGCAGGCGCCCGTGGTGCATGCGTTGCGCGGCAAGGAGTTCGTGGAGTACGACAACCCCTACGACGTCGGGATGACCGGCCTGCTCGGGTTCGCCTCCGGCTACAAGGCCATCAAGGAAGCCGACGTGTTACTCATGCTGGGTACCGACTTTCCCTACCGGCAGTTCTACCCCGAGAACGCCACCGTCATCCAGGTCGATATCCGGGGCCGCAACCTCGGCAGGCGCACCCCCGTGGACCTCGGGTTGGTCGGGACCGTCACGGACACGCTGGCCGCCTTGATGCCGCTGCTCAGCGCCCACCACGACCGTGCCCATCTGGACCGCTCCTTGCACCACTACACCAAGACCCGGCGCCGGCTCGACGAGCTGGCGGTCAACGACCGGGATCGCACCCCGATCCGCCCCGAATATGTGGCGGCCGTGGCCGATCGGCTCGCCGCCGACAACGCGGTTTTCACCGTCGACGTCGGCTCCCCGGTGGTGTGGGCGGCGCGCTATCTGACGATGAACGGGAAACGCCGGCTGCTCGGGTCCTTCAACCACGGGACGATGGCGTGCGCGCTACCGCTGGCGATCGGCGCGCAGACCGTCAACCGGGACCGGCAAGTGGTCGCGTTCGCCGGTGACGGAGGTTTGGCCATGCTGTTCGGCGAGCTGATCACGCTGACCCAGAACCGGCTCCCGGTCAAGCTCATCGTCTTCAACAACTCGTCGCTGAATTTCGTCGAGTTGGAGATGAAGGCGGCGGGCATCGTCACGTTCGGCACCGAGCTGAACAATCCCGACTTCGCCGCCGTGGCCGAGTCATTGGGATTGTTCGGGCGCCGCGTCGAGAACCCTGCCGACCTGGAACCCGCACTGGCCGCGGCGCTGGCGCACGACGGACCGGCGCTGGTGGATATCGTGACGGCCCGCCAGGAACTGTCGGTCCCGCCGGCGATCACCGTCGAGCAGGCAAAGGGATTCTCGCTGTACGCAATTCGCACCATCATGGCCGGCCGTGCCGACGAACTACTCGACCTGATGACCACCAACGTGGCGCGCCGCATCCTGGACTGACGGCTCGGCACACGAGTATCGGCGCCGCGCAATCGAGTAGGACGCTACCTACGTCCCCTGACGGGAGCTCCGGAAAGCTCCTAGCCATGTTGCAGACAGTTCGTACTTCCCGGGAGCGGGAATGACCGGGGTGCTGGCGGACCTCCGCACCTCCAGTCGACTGCAGGAGTTCGTCGACGGCCATACGCATCTTCCGACGCCGTACCTGGTGATGGATCTCGACATTGTGCGGCAGCGCTACGACGCTCTGCGCGAGGCCATCCCCGATGCCCGGATCTTCTACGCGGTCAAGGCAAATCCGGCACCGGAGGTGCTGCGCGTGCTCGCTGCGGCGGGATCGTGCTTCGACGTGGCGAGCATCGGCGAGATCGAGCTCTGCCAGTCGCTCGGCATCGGCCCCGAACGGCTCTCGTTCGGCAACACCGTGAAGAAGGAGTCCGCGATCGTGGCCGCGTACGCGGCGGGCGTCCGGACCTTCGCGGTCGATGCACCCGAGGAACTCGACAAGCTGACCCGGTGCGCCCCTCGGTCCACGCTGCTGATCCGGCTGGTGTCCGAAGGCGGTGGTGCGGACTGGCCGCTGAGCCGCAAGTTCGGCACCGCCGAAGACGCGGCACTGACGCTGATGAAGCGTGCGATCGCGCGGGGACATCGAGTCGGGGTGAGCTTTCACGTGGGGTCGCAACAACGCGAACCGCGGGCCTGGGATGCCCCTTTGCGGGCGACGCGTCGGCTGCGGGACGCGCTGCGGCGCGACGGGCACGACCTCGTCGCCGTCAACCTCGGGGGCGGGCTGCCCAGCCACCACGCGCAGCCGACGCCGCCGCTGGCCGCCTACGGCGAGAACATCCGCGACGCGCTACGCAGGCACGGTATGACCGATCTGGACGTGATGACCGAACCCGGCCGGTTCCTGGTCGGCGACGCCGGCGTGATCCGTGCGGAAGTGGTGCTGGCAACGGAGAAACCGTCCGATGACGGGCGGCGCTGGGTCTACCTCGACATCGGTATGTTCAACGGCCTCATCGAGACCCAGGAGGAGGCCATCCGGTACCGGATCACCTGCCCCGGGGCGGACGGCGAGGACACCCCCGCGGTGCTGGCCGGCCCGACGTGCGACAGCCTGGACATCCTCTACGAGCGCGAGCCCTACCCGCTTCCCGCCGGGCTGCGGGCGGGCGACCCGGTCGAAATCCATTCCACCGGTGCCTATACGACGTCGTACTCCTCGGTCGGCTTCAACGGGATCGAGCCGCTGCGCACCTACCACCTACCGGCAACCACCTCATCGAACGGAGAACTGCTGTGACCACCTATGGACGCCTCGGCGACGTCGTGATGATCGGCTTCGGCTCGATCGGCCGTGGCACGCTGCCACTGATCCTGCGGCACTTCGACGTCGACCCGGAACGGATCACCGTCCTCGCGCCCAACGACGACAACGACCGCGTGCTCAAAGAATCCGGTGTCACCCGCGTCGATGCCTTCCTCACTCCGCAGACCTACGCCGAGGTGCTCGACCCGCTGTTGTCGCCCGGCACGTTCGTGGTGAACCTGTCGGTGGACACGTCCTCGGTCGACATCATGCGGCTGGCCCGCGAACGCGGTGCGCTCTACATCGACACCGTCATCGAACCCTGGGCCGGTCTGTACGACGACCCCGACCTGCCCATGGCCCAACGCACCAATCATGCTCTGCGCCAGACACTCCTGGCCGAGCGCCGGGCCCGGCCCGGCGGCACCACGGCGGTGTCCGCGTGTGGCGCCAACCCGGGCATGGTGTCGTGGTTCGTGAAGCAGGCGCTGCTCGACGTGGCCGATGCGGTCGGCCTCGCCTACACCGTGCCGACCACGCGCCGGCAGTGGGCCGCCCTCATGCGCGACGCCGGGGTGAAGGGTATCCACATCGCCGAGCGGGACACCCAGCACGCCCGCACCCCGCGCCCGATCGGCACATTCGTCAACACCTGGTCGGTGGACGGTTTCCTGTCCGAGGGCCTGCAGCCGGCCGAACTGGGCTGGGGCACACACGAGCGCTGGATGCCGGCCAACGCCTACCGCCACGACGACCCGTCGGCGCCCGGCATCTTCCTCGCCCAGCCCGGCGCTGCGACGAAGGTCCGCACCTGGTGCCCGACGCCGGGGCCGCAACACGGTTTCTGCGTGACACACAACGAGTCGGTCTCGATCGCCGATTTCTTCACGGCCACCGACGAGGCGGGACTACCCGTGTACCGGCCGACGGTGCACTATGCGTACCACCCGGCCGACGACGCGGTGATGTCCTGGCACGAACTGCTGGGCGGCCGGGCTCCGCAGCACCGGGTGATCCTGGACGTCGACGACATCACCGACGGCATCGACGAACTGGGCGTGCTGCTCTACGGTCACGCGAAGAACGCCTACTGGTACGGGTCGCGCCTGTCCAACGACGAGACCAAGCTGCTCGCGCCCAACCAGAATGCGACCGGCCTGCAGGTCACCTCCGCGGTCCTCGCGGGCATGGTCTGGGCACTGGAGCATCCCGAGGCGGGCATCGTCGAGGCCGACGAGATCGACTTCGCGCGGTGCCTGGAGGTGCAACGCCCCTACCTCGGTCCGGTGGAAGGACATTTCACCGACTGGACACCGTTGACCGACCGGATCGACCTCTTCCCCGACGATGTCGACGCCGACGATCCGTGGCAATTCCGCAACGTGCTGGTGCACTGAGATCGGTGTGGTGCGCCGGGTCCGGGTAAGCGCGATGTGACCCGGGCCACCACTTCGGCACCGAAATCGCTTGACCTGTATCGAAACTCACACGGCGAAACTTGCGTTACACAGAATTAACATGGAGCATCGAGGTGTTCCATATAGCGGGTGATCCCCGGTCCGTGGACGCCGACAACAAGTGAATCCCCGCAACCCGGGGATCTTTCAAGGAGTGAAGAGAATGTCTTTCGCGCAGTTTCGCGCCGATGTGAAGCGTGCCAACAGCCGGCGCCGCCTCTACGCGCGGATCAACGCAATGCCCGATTCGACGGTCCGTGAAGAGCTGATCGCGGTGGCGCAGCGGCACGAGTTACTGGATTCGGATCGCTGATCCGCATCCGCATTGCAGAGGTTCAGCAGTACAGAGCCGGTGGCCTTCGGGCCCCGGCTCGTTTCGTTTCCGGTCAGTCCCACGGACTGCCGGCCCGCCGTGACGGCGGCAGCCATCCGAACGGGTCGGGCCCGTCGGACCGGTATTCCAAGCTGACGTGGCCGTCGTAGCCGAGGCGGCCCAGGTGCGCCAGGTGGCGGCCGAAGTCGATACCTCCCGTTCCCGGAACACCACGGCCGGGCGCATCCGCGAGTTGGACGTGACCGATGCGCTGGGCGTAGGCGTCGATGACACCGTCGAGGTCATCGCCGTTGACCGTCAGGTGGTACAGATCGGCCAGCAGTCGCAGCGTTGGTACGCCGACCCGATCGATCACGGTGATCGCGTCGGCCGCCGTCCGTAGCGGATAGGCGGCGACACCGCTGAGCGGTTCGATCAGAAGCACCGCGCCGATGCGGCCGGCGCGGGCACCGGCCCCGGCGAGGTTCGCCGCGGCGACCTCGTCCTGAATCTCCGGCCGCAGGCCCTCGAACCGATTGCCGTAGAGCGCGTTGAATGCCGTGGTACCCAACCTTTCCGCGATGCCGATGGCCACGTCGACATTGTCCGAAAACTCCTGTCGCCGAGCCGGATCGGAGAGTAACCCGCGCTCCCCCGCCACCATGTCGCCCCCGGCGAAGTTCAGCGCGGCCAGATGCACACCGGCGTCGGCGACAGCCCGGACGAAGGCGTCCACCTCGGAGTCACGCGGTACGGAATCGGCGAACGGCCACCAGAATTCGATCGCCTCGAAGCCCGCGTCCCTGGCCGCCTGCGGGCGGTGCAGGAGTGGGAGCTCGGTGAGCAGCATCGAACAGTTGACGACGTAGCGCGCCGGCATGGTTCAGCCCCGGCCGTAGAACGGCATGGCGCGGGCCATCACCGTCAGCTCCGGAATCGAAACCTCCAGTGGCAGTTCGACGATATGGGCCACCGCGCGGGCCACATGTTCGACATCGAACGTCGGCTCCGCGGCCAGGCTCCCATTGGCCTGCCGCGTCTGACTGAACCCCGCGGTCATCTCGGTGGCGGCGTTGCCGATATCGAGTTGCGTCACACAGATGTCGAGATCACGCAGGTCCAGCAGCATCGACGCGGTCAGACCACTGATGGCGTGTTTGGTGACGGTATAGGCCAGGCTGTCGGGCCGCGGACGGTGCGCGGACAGCGAACCGTTGTTGATGATCCGTCCGCCCCGCGGCAGCTGAGCGGCCATGATGCGGGCGGCCTCACGGGCGCAGAACACCGAACCGTCGACGTTGGTGCGCCACACCGTGTGCCACTGATCGGTGTCTAGCTCGGTGATCGAAGCGGACGGGCCGAACAGACCGGCGTTGTTGAACAGCACGTCGACCCGACCGTAGGCCGCCATCGTGTCCGCGAACAGCGCCCGCACGGAGCCCACATCGGTGACGTCGGTCGGCACCACCCGCGCGTTCGGCCGGCCGCCGGCGGTGTCCGTCAGCTGCTCGGGCCTGCGCCCGGCCAGCACGACCTGATGACCGGCGTCGAGCAGGACCCGGGCCGTGGCCCGGCCGATACCGCTACCCGCCCCCGTGATGACGACTGTTTTCCCCACGGGGAGATTGTCACACGCCGGTTCCGTCCCTCAGCTGTACGGCGATCAGGGGGCCCAGTTGCTCCAGCGTGT
>JAHFVC010000019.1:15271-29474 GCA_023264765.1 Mycobacterium sp.
CAGCGTGTCGGCATCCATCAGCTCGGAATGCCGGCAGTTCAGCGACACCACGTCCAGCTGCCCGCCCACGTGCGCTTGCCATCCATGAGAGGCGACCCCTTCCAGGTCCATCTCCAGGATTGCGGCGTCCACGAAGAACACGTCGCCGTCATACCGGCCGTAGTCCGCGGTGGCCGTGAAACGCTCTGCTGCGACATAGTTCTCGATCACCTGCGCGATCCGGGCGTCGTCGAGCATGGCGATGGCGTCGCCACTGTCACGCACCAGTGTGACCGCGTCGGCCACGCTCATCCGGGTGCCGGATTCGACGGTGAAGCCCATCTCGCGCAGCAGACCTGCCAGCACCGTCTCGGCATCGAACGCGCCGTCGACGACGTCGGTGCGCGCGTCGAGCATGCCGACGAAGGTGACCTCCCGGCCGCGGCCCCGAAGTTCCGCGGCGATCAGCAGTGCCATCGAACCACCGAACGACCAGCCGAGTAGCCGGATGGGTCCGGTCGGCGCCACCCGCTGCACGGAATCCGCGTACTCACCGGCGAGTTCGGCGATGGTGTCGGGCAGCCGGCCGGTGGAGAACAGCGGGGACTGCAACCCGTACAGCGGAATGCTCTCGGGCACATACTGTTTCAGCCCGGCGAATTGCCAGCTCAGCCCGCTGGCCGGGTGCACGCAGAACAGCGGCGGTTCGTCCCCTGCCCCACGCAGCGGCAACACCGCGGCCAGGCTGGCCGCGCCGCGTCCCCCGTCGTCGTGCAGGTGGGCCGCGATGTCGGCGACGGTCGGGGTCACCATCAGATCGGCCACCGCCACGTCGACGCCGAACTCGCGCCGGATCGCCGACGCCAGCCGCACCAGCAGCAGTGAATGGCCACCGAGAGCGAAGAAATCGTCGTCGATGCTGGTCACATGGGCGTCCAGGATGTCCGAGAACAGGGCGCACAACCGGCGTTCCTCCTCGGTACGCGGTGCCTGTCCGGTGCCGGCGATGATCTGCGGTTCCGGCAGGGCGTTGCGGTCCAGCTTGCCGCTGGGGGTCAGCGGGAACTCCGTCAACTGCACATACGCCGAGGGCACCATGTGGCTGGGCAGCGCGGCCGCGGCGTGCTCGCGCAACGTGGCCGCGGCGCCGGTACCCAGGTAGTACGCCACCAGCCGGTCGTTGCGCACCACCACCCTGGCCGAGGTCACCCCGGGATGCGCGGCCAGCACCGTCTCGATCTCGGCGGGCTCGATCCGCACACCGCGCAGCTTGATCTGATCGTCGGTGCGGCCCAGGTATTCGAGTTGACCGTCGCGCCGCCAGCGCACCACGTCACCGGTCCGGTACAGCCGCGCTCCGGTGCCCAGCGGGTCGCTGACGAAGCGTTGCGCGGTCAGGTCGGGGCGGTGCAGATAGCCGTCAGCCAGCTGCACCCCGCCCAGATAGAGCTCACCGGCGGCGCCGTCCGGGACGGGATTGAGGTAGCCGTCCAGCACGTGCGCCCGCACATTCCAGCCAGGAACCCCCAGTGCCACCGGACCACCGTCGGCGGTCCAGCCCAGTACGTCGACCGCGGCCTCGGTCGGCCCGTACAGATTGTGCAGCGGCACCCCCAACGTGCGGGTGAAGCGGTTCGCCAGGTCATCGGTGAGGGCCTCACCGCCGACCGTCACCCTGGTCAGCGATCCGCACCGCGTCGAGTTCGGCTCGTCCAGGAACAGCTCGAGCATGGACGGCACGAAGTCGACCGCCGTGACCCGTTCGGAGACAATCGTTTCCGCCAGGTAGGCCGGGTCCCGGTGACCACCGGGACGGGCCACCACAACCGTGGCGCCCACGCTCAGCGGCCAGAACACCTCCCACACCGAGGTGTCGAAGCTGATCGGAGTCTTCACCAGCATCCGGTCCTGCACCGTCAGCGGGTAGGCATCCTGCAGCCAGCCGATCCGGTTGACGATCCCCGCGTGCGCGACGGCTACCCCCTTGGGCCGGCCGGTGGATCCGGACGTGTAGAGCACGTACGCCCATGCGGCCGGGTCGATCTCGCGTAGCGGGGGCCGGTTCGGCTCGCCCCGGACCACCCGGATGACCGCAGGATTGGCGAGCACGACGTGTGGCTTCGCGTCGTCGACCATGTGCTGCAACCGATCCGGCGGATAGTACGGATCCAGCGGCAGGAACGCGGCACCCGATTTGGCGACCGCTACCAACGCGACGATCAGCTCGACCGATCGGGGCAGGGACACCCCGACGATGCTGCCCGCGGGCACGTCGAGGGTGGCCGCGACCCGGTCCGACCACGAGTCGAGGTCGGCGTACGTCAGTTCGTCACCCTCGAACCGCACCGCGACGGCGTCGGGCGTCAGCTGCGCCTGCCGGGACACCAACGCTCCCAACCCGATCGGGGGCGCGATCTCCCGGTCGGTGGCATTGCGGGCGGCAAGGGCGACGCGTTCGGCATCGTCGAGCAGCTCCACCGCACCCACGGCGATCGTGGTGTCGCGGGTGAACACCCCCAACGCGGTGATGAGCCGTTGCGTCAGGATCTGCACCGATGAGGCATCGAACAGGTCGGCGCTGTACTCGGCCATGATCGTCGCGCCTCCGTCGGCACGGTCGTCGATGAGGGTGAATCCGAGGTCGAACATGGCCGCCGCCACCGGCGGTTCGCTCCACCGGGTAGGCAGCCCGAACATGTCGGTGCTGCCGCCGCTGCGCAGGTGGTATCCGACGAACACGTTGAACAACGGGTTGCGTCCCGCCACACGCGGCGGATTCAGCATCTCGACGACATGATCGAACGGAAGATCCTGGTGCGCGAAGGCCGCCAGGTCGGCGGCGCGGACCCGGCCCAGCAGTTCCCCGAACGTCGGGTTGCCCGAGACGTCGGCCCGCAGCACCAGGGTGTTGACGAAGAAACCGATCACGTCGTTCAGCGCGGCCTCGTCGCGCCCCGCAACCGGCGTGCCGACCACGAGATCGTCTCCTGCGCCGAGGCGGTGCAGCAACGCGGCCACGCCGGCGTGCAGCATCATCAACGGGCTGACCTGATGCCGTGCCGCCTGGTTCCGCAGAGCCGCAGCGGTTTCCACGGGCAGGTCGAGGTACAGGACGCCGCCCGCGCCGCTGGGCCGCACCGGCCGGGGCCGATCGGCCGGCAAGCTCAACTCATCCGGGGCTCCGGTCAGCGTGGCCCGCCAGAACTCACGCTGCTGCTCTCCGACGGTCTCGAGCAGCGCGCGTTGCCACAGCGTGTAGTCGGCGTACTGCACCCCGAGTGCCGGCAGCTGTTCGCCGCCGCCGCCGATCCTGGACTGGTAGGCACGGTTGAGGTCGCCGAGGAAGGGGCCGTCGGACCATTCGTCGGTGGCGATGTGGTGCAGCAGCACCACCACGGTGTGCTCACGGGGTCCGGTGCGGAACACGGTGACCCGCAGCGGGATTTCGGTGTGCAGGTCGAACGGTCTTTGCACCGCCGTGGCGATCCGATCATCGACGTCGGCCGCGGCGCAGTCGACGACCTCGACAGGCGCCGGGGTGCCGGGGGTCAGGATGCGCTGGACATACTGGCCGTCGTGTTCGCTGAACACGGTCCGCAACGACTCGTGGCGGTCCAGTACATCGGTCAGCGCCCGTTCGAGGACATCGACGCGCAGGTCACCGTCGACACGGAACGCGAGCGGGTAGTTGTAGGCCATCCCGTGCTCGCCGAGGCGTTCCAGCAGGAGCAGACGCTGCTGGGCCGGCGAGGCCGGAATGTGTTCGGGCCGTGCGGCTGCCGTCAGCTCAGGCCGTGGGACGACCACGGTCCGCGGCTTCCCGTCCAGAAGCGCCGCCAGTTCGGCGACCGTGGGGGCGTCGAAGACGTCACGGATGGACATCTCGACACCGAGCTCGGCGCGGACCCGGTTGATCAGCCGGATGCTGACCAGTGAATGCCCGCCCAGGTCGAAGAAGTCGTCGTCCGGACCGACCGTGTCGAGACCGAGCACCTCACCGAACAGCGTGCACAGGGTCTCTTCGGTTGCCGTCCGCGGGAGCCGGCCGGACGCCTGTTGTGGTTCGACCTCGGGCAGCGCCCGGGTGTTGAGTTTGCCGTTATCGGTCAAGGGCAGCTCATCGAGCACCGCCATCGCCGCCGGCACCATGTAGCCGGGCAGCACGCCCTTGAGATGGGTGCGGACCCGGCGGATCAGGTCGGGATCGTGCTGCCCTGCCGGCACGAGGTAGCCGACCAGACGGTGCGACCCGGAGGTGAACGGATCCGGCCGGGCGATCACGGCGGCCTGTTTCACGTCCGGGTGGGCCACCAGTGCACTCTCTATGTCGCCGAGCTCCACCCGGTAGCCGCGGATCTTCACCTGATCGTCGGTGCGGCCCAGGAAGTCCAGGTTGCCGTCCGGACGCCGGACCACCAGGTCACCGGTCCGGTACATCCGGGAATCCTCATCGCCGGAATCGGTGTGGAACGGGTTGGCGACGAAGCGGCCCGCGCTCAATGCGGGCCGGCGCAGATACCCGCGGGCCAGCCCGGCTCCGGCGATGTACAGCTCGCCCGGGGTCCCGTCGGGCACCGGCCGCAACCACGCGTCCAGGATGTAGCCGCGGGTGTTCCAGATCGGGGTGCCGACCGTCGGGGTCGCGCTGTCGTCGGTGCCGCCGCCGAGGGTGTTGATCGTGTATTCGGTGGGGCCGTACAGGTTGTATCCGTAGCTGGTGTCGCTGTCGCGCAACCGGTTCCACACCGTTGCGGACACGGCTTCCCCGCCCAGTAGCACCAGCACGGGCGCGTGTCCGCCATCGAGGAGGCCCTGTTCGAACAGCAGCTGGGCGTAGGTCGGGGTGACGTTGATGACGTCGATCTCATGCTCGTGGCAGTAGGCGACCAGAGCGGTGGCGTCGCGGCGCAGTTCCTCGTCGCAGATGTGCACCTCGTGACCTTCGATCAGCCACAGCAGTTCCTCCCACGACATGTCGAAGGAGAACGACACCGTGTGGGCGATGCGCAGCCGGCGCCCGCCTGCCTTGGCGATGGCGGGCGCGAAGATGGCTTCGCGGTGATTCAGGTGCATGTTGGTCAGCCCGCGGTGCGGGGTGAGAACGCCCTTGGGTTTGCCGGTCGACCCCGAGGTGTAGATGACGTACGCGGGTTCATCCAGGCCGGGTCGGTGACCGGTCCACACCGCCGGTGCGGCAGCGGATTCCGCGACGACGTCGGCATCGTCGAGCACGATCACCGGGCAGCTCGCGGGCGTGACCGCCCCGATCCGGGCGGCGACGCTCCGGGTGGTCAGCACGCAGGCCGGTGCGCCGTCGTCGAGCATGACGGCCAACCGATCGTCGGGGTAGTCCAGTTCCAGCGGCAGGTATGCCGCGCCGGAGCGCAACACCGCGAACAGGGCCACGACGGCCGTGATGGAGCGCGGGATGGCCAGCGCGACCGTGCTTTCCGGACCGATACCGCGTGCGCGCAGCAGGGCCGCCATCCGGTTCAGCCGGGCGTCCAGCTGGCCGTAGTCGATGCTCTCGTCTGCGCAGACCAGTGCGGTGCGGTCGGCGGCAGTCTCGCTGCGCTCGGCCAGCAGGTCCACGACGGTCGCTGCGGGCAGCTCGTGTCTCGTCGAATCAGCCTGCACGGCAAGGGCACCGGATTCGTCGTGCAGGACCATCTCGGCCGACGCCAGCGGATCGGCGGGGTCCAGATGCACCAGGATGTGGCGCAGCCGGTCGAGCAGACGCTGCGCGTGCGTGCGGTCCACCACGTCAGGGCGGTACTCGAGTTTCACCCACAGCCGGCGTCCCGGTGATGCCACCCAGGTCAGTGGGTAGTGCGAAGCGTCGATCGAGTCGTGGCCGACAATCCCGTACTCGGTCTCCATATCGGTGAACGTGTCGTCGTCCAGGAAGTTCTGCAGCACGTACAAGCTGTCGAACAGCTCGCCCTGGATGCCTGCCGCGCGCTGGATGTCGCCGAGGCCCAGGTATTCGTGGTCCATCAACTGCAGTCGGTCGTTCTGCACCGCGCGCACGGTGTCGGCGGCGGTCGTCTGTGGCCGCAGCCTCACCCGGGTGGGCACCGTGTTGAGGAACAGTCCGATCACCGAATCGATACCGTCGATATCGGTGGGGCGCCCTGCCACCGTCGATCCGAACACCACGTCGTCGGTGCCGGTTTCGTAGGCGAGCACAAGCGCCAGCGCGGTACTGATGAGCGCGTTCAGGGTCACTCCGCAGTCGCGCGCGGCTTGGGTGAGCCGCGCGGTCTGCTCCTCGGTGAGGAAGAAGTCCAGTCGCAGTGCGAGGGTGGGCGCGGTGCCGACCGCTTCCGGTATCAGCAACGTGGGCGCGGCCAGGTCGGCCAGGGCTCGGCCCCATTGCCGTCGCGACTCGTCGCGGTCGCGGACGCCCAGCCAGCGCAGGTAGTCGGTGAACTGAGCCGACTGCTCGGGCAGATTCGCCGACGGCGCACCGATTCTGGCGGCGGCGTATTCGGCGAAGAGTTCGCGCAGGAGTTGCTCGCGCGACCATCCGTCCAGGAGCAGGAAGTGGTAGCTGAAGATCAGGCGGTCGATATCCGCGGTGCGGATCACGGTGAACCGGGCCAACGGTGGCACGGCGACGTCGAAGGTGCGCAAGCGGTCCTCGGCGGTGATCGCCTCGATCCGGTCCTGCGCCTGCGCCGCGGGTAGTGCCGTCAGGTCGATGACTTCCGGCTTGCAGCGTGGGCTTTCGGCGATGACGGCCACCGGCTGCGGCAGGTCGTCGGCGCGGAAGCCCGATCGTAGGACCGGGTTGCGTCGCATCACGGCGGCGAATGCGGTCCGCAGGGCGTCGGTGTCCACCGGTTCGGCGAAGTCGAACACGTTCTGCACGATGTACACCGCGGCGTCGGAGTAGCGCGCCTGGAAATAGACGCCCTCCTGCAGAGGGGACAGCGGCCAGACGGTCTGCACCGCGTCGGCACTGGTCGCGAGAACGGAGTCGATCTGCTGCTGACTCAGCTCGACCAGCGGCAGATCCGACGGCGTCAGCGAACCCGTCGTTGTGGAGATACCGCCGAACTCACGCAGCACGGCTGCCCAGTGCTCGGCGAGCTCGCCCACCGAATCGGCACCGAACTCACCGTCCGGGTAGGTCAGCGTGGCCCGCAGCCGTGGACCCTCCTGCGTCTCATCGCAGATGACGTTGATCTCCAACAGATATGGCGTTCCGAGGTCGGCATCGGGCTCGACGCGCAGCGCGTCGACTTCCGGCGCCGAGTCCCAGTCACCGTCGGCATCCGACGCCCACCGACCCAGGTAGTTGAACAACACCTGCGGGGCGGGCAGTCTGCCCAGGGCAGCCGCGGTGCGCGGGTTGCAGTAACGCAGCTGTCCGAAGCCCAACCCACGGTCCGGGACGGCGCGCAGTCCTTCCTTCACCGCCTTGAGGACGGCGACGTGATCGTCGGTGTCGGTTGCCGCCAGCCGGACCGGCGCGATGGCGGTGAACCAGCCGACGGTGCGGGACAGGTCGAGTTCCTCGCCCCACCCGTCACGGCCGTGGCGCTCCAGGTCGAGCACCAGTGGAGCCGGTATCCCTCGCCACCGTTGCACGGCGATGTGCAAGGCAGCGACCAGCGTTTCGTTGACATCTGCATGGGCGGCGGCGGGGACGGTGGTCAGCAGCGGCGTGGTCTCGGCAGCTGTCAGCCGGATCTCGTGGTCCCGGGTGGCCCCGACGGTCAGCGCCACGGTGCCGGCGTCCGGATCGAGCTCACCACCGGGGGCCAGGGTGGCCGTCCAGTGCTCGAATTCGGCGAGCCTGGCCGCCTGCTGGGCATTCTCGTTGACGGTCCTGGCGAAGCTGCGCAGCGATGTCGGCACAGGTGCCAGCCGTTGACGGGCCCAGGCCTCACCGAGATCATCGATGATGATCCGCCAGGACACGGCGTCGACCGTGAGGTGATGGGCCACCAGGAGCAATCGGCCCTGCCGGTCGGAACCGAGGTCGAAGAAGACCGCTTGCAACACCGCACCGTTGTCGGGGTCCAGCCGGCCCGCCGCGGCATCGGATTCGGCGCCGATCAGCGCACGTAGGTCATCGGCCGGGTATGCCGTGGCGTCGACGTAACGGACCGGGACATGTGCAGCCGCCGTCGTTTCCAGCGACCACAGCATCGGCGCCGGGCGGTGCAGCCGCAGCCGCAGCGCGTCGTGGCGGGCCACCACGGCGTTGACCACCGACTCCAGCTGTTGGTGGGTCGCACCGGCGGGCGTGCGCAACAGCTCGCTCTGGTTGAAGCGCGCCACGGTGCCACCGAGTTCGGCGAGCCGCTGCACGATCGGGGTCAGCATGACCTCACCGAGATCGGGCCCGGGGTCGTCCGAGGCTTCCGGTTGCGGGGTCTGAGCACCGGCGGCCTCGGCCAGGCCGGCCGGGGTGCGTGCGGTGAACACGTGTTGCGGGGTGATCCGAAGTCCTTGTCTGCGGGCCCGATTCACCAGCTGGATGGCGACGATGCTGTCGCCGCCCATGGTGAAGAAGTCGTCGTCGACACCGACTGCGGTACCGAGTATTTCGGTGCACAGCGCAGCCAGGACCGCGGCGGCACCATCGGCCACTGCCGCAGGTGGCCGATGCGCGGGCTCGGCCGGTGCGGGCAGTGCCGCCCGGTCCAGCTTCCCATTGACCGTGAGCGGCAGGGATTCCAGCGGGATGAGCGCCGAGGGCACCATGTAGCCGGGCAGCCGGCGGGCGAGTTCGTCGCGGGCTCCGGCGATGTCGGCATCGCCGACCAGGTAGCCGATGAGCCGGGCTCGCCCCGATCCGTCGGTGTGCACGGCCGCTGCCGCGTTGGTGACGCCCGGTACGGCGGCCAGCGCCGACTCGACCTCGCCCAGCTCGATGCGGTAGCCACGCACCTTCACCTGGCGGTCGGAGCGGCCGACGTAGACGAGTTCGCCGGATTCGGTCCACATGGCGGTGTCACCGCTGCGGTACAGCCGATCGCCGCCGAACGGGTTGGCCACGAAACGCGCGGCCGTCAGTCCCGCCCGACCGGCGTAGCCGCGGGCGAGTTGTCCACCGGCGATGTACATTTCGCCGACCACCCCGGTGGGCACCGGCTGCAGGGCGTTGTCCAACAGATGGATCTGCAGGCCAGGGATGGGCCCGCCGATCACGCCGTGGCCGGCACCGGAATCCACCGCGCTCAACGGCCGGAACGAGACGTGCACACAGGTTTCGGTGATGCCGTACATGTTGACCAACTGCGGGGCGTCCGCACGGTGGCGGTCATACCAGCCCGACAGCCGGGAGGTGTCCAGCGCTTCACCGCCGAAGACGACGTAGCGCAAGGACAGCGAGCGTCGGCTGCGCCGGTCGGCCTCGATGAGGGGGTAGAACGCGGACGGTGTCTGGTTGAGCACCGTCACGCCCTCGTCGGCCAGCAGGTCGAGGAAGCGGTCCGGGTCTCGGGCCACCGCCTGCTCGACGATCACCAGTCGCCCGCCGTAGAGCAACGCACCCCAGAGTTCCCACACCGAGAAGTCGAACGCAGCGGAATGGAACATGGTCCAGACGTCGGCAGGCCCGAAGTCGAACAGCGTTGCCGCACCGTCGAACAGCGCGGCCACCTGGCGATGCGCCACGGCCACCCCCTTGGGCACGCCGGTGGAGCCGGAGGTGTAGATCAAGTAGGCGGGATGATCGGCGTCCACCTGGACGCGCGGGGCGGATCCGCCATGACGGGCGGCCTCAGCGAGGAGCACGGTGCGGGCCGCGCCGGTGGGTACCCGGTCGGGCGCATCGGTGAGGACACACACGGGTGCTGAGTCGGTGACGATGTGCTGCAGCCGTGCTGCGGGGGAATCGATGTCCAGTGGGACGTAGGCACCGCCCGCCTTGAGTACCGCCAGCAATCCGACGATCAGGTCGGTGGAACGTGGAAGTGCCACCGCCACCAGGGATTCCGCACCGACACCGAGGTCGGCCAGGGTGGCCGCGACGGCGGCGGCGCGGGCATCGAGTTCGGCGTAGGTGAGCCGTTCGGTGCCGCAGGTGACGGCGATGGCGTCCGGGGACCGGCGGACCACGTCGGCGAAGGTGTCGACGAGGGTGCGGGCTGGGCCGGGCCGGGCCACGTCGCCGGCGACCCGCGCGCGCTCGGCGTCGGTGCGCAGGTCCAGGGCTGCGACGGGGGTGTCCGGATCGGCGGCGTAGGTGGACAGGATGTGTTCGACGCGTTCGGCATAGCGTTCGGCCTGGGCCGGAGTGACGACATCGGCGTCGTACTTGATCTCGATGCCGACCCGATCGTCGAGGTAGGCGACGAAGGACAGCGGGTAGTGCGGGGCGTCGGTTCCGGTGAACCGGTGAAACGTCAACGCCCGCGGATCGTCCGGGGTCTCGGTGGCCGTCGCAGGGAAATTCTCGACCACCACCATGGTGTCGAAGAATTCGCGGACCCCGGCCATGCGGGCCAACTCGGCCAGGCCCAGGTGCTGCGCGTCGAGCAGTCCGCTCTGCTGGTCCTGCAACGCTGCCATGACGTCGCCGATGGATGCGGTGTGATCCCAGGACATCGGCACCGGCAAGGTGTTGATGAGAAGTCCGACAAGGGAATCGGTGCCGGCCAGTTCGCCGCCACGCCCGGACACGGTGGAGCCGAACACCACGCGGGTGCGGTCCAGCAGCCGGCCGAGCAGCAGTCCCCATGCGCCGTGCAGCACGGTGCTGGGGGTGACCCCGTGTTCCCGGGCCGTGCGGGTCAGCGCGGCACTGAGTTCGGCGGGCAGCCGGCGCACCGCACTGCGGTGCTCGCCGACGGTCTGGCGGCCGGTGGCGAACAGGGTGGTGGGCTCGACGCCCGCCAGTGCGGTCGACCATGCGTCGCGGGCCGTGTCGTGGGGCGTGCCGGACGCGGCGTCGAGGTGATCACGCAAGGTGGCGATCACCGGAGCCACGCCGGTCGCTGCGCCCAGACCGGCGTTGTAGTGGGCGACGATGTCGCCGAAGATCACGGGATAGGACCAGCCGTCGGCCACGATGTGATGCATCGTCTGGATGAGCCGGTGGTCGGTGTCGTTGAGCGACACCAGCGTGTAGCGCACCAGCGGCGCGTCCGACAGTGTGAAGGGCCTCGAAAGCTGTTGTTCGGCAACGGTTTTCACGTCACCGTCGGCGATCACGAACTCGACGGCGGCGTCCGACCAGATGACCTGGGCGATCCGCCCGTCACGCAACTCGCGGAATCCGGCGCGCAGTGCCTGGTGGCGGCGCACGGTGGCGACGACGCTCGCCCGCAGCAGCTCCGCGTCCACGGGGCCGCTGATCTCCGCGATCTGCTGCACGCGGTAGGTGTCGACTGCACCAGCTTCGAGGAAGGCACTGTGGAAGTACATGCCCTCCTGCAGTGGCAGCAACGGGAGCACGTCCTCGATGTCACCGAGGTGCTGCCAGTCGTCGAGATCGTCCTGGCTGACGGTGATCAGCCCGAAGTCCGACGGTGTGTGCCCGGTCAGCGCGGCACACCGGGTCAGCGCGGTGAGGGCATCGGCCCACATGCCCGCCAGTTCCCGGACATCGGCGGCGTCGAGCAACTGGGCGGGCCAGGACAGGGTCATGGTCAGCACCGTGCCGTCGGGACGGTCCTCGGCCAGGGCGTTGATCTCCAGCGGCATGGCCGGATTGGTCTTGTCGACGCCTTCGCGCAGGGCGCCGATCCCGGTGACGGCCTCCCAGTCGCGTCCCGCTCCCCCGGCGAACCGGCCGAGGTAGTTGAACAGGATCTGCGGTGCGACGCCGCCGATGGGCGCCGAGGGGTCGAGGTAGCGCAGCACGCCGTACCCCAGGCCGCGCCGGGGCACCGCACGCAGCTGCTCCTTGACGGCCTGGGCCGCGGCGGCCAGTGGTGCGCCCGCGGCGAGCACGTCCGCCCAGGCGACCGGGCCCGGGTCCACGGCCACCGGGTAGATGGAGGTGAACCAGCCGACCGTGCGGGACAGGTCGAGCTGTCCGGGCAGCAGGTCCCCTTCGCGGCCGTGGCCCTCCAGGCTCAGCACGGTGGCGGTCGAATCGTGGTGCCCGCGGTCGGCGCGCCACTGTGCCAGGGCCAGACTCAGCCCGGTCAGCAGGACGTCGTTCACGCCGCCGTACATGGCGGCGGGCACGGCCGTCAGCAATGCCGAGCTGATCTCGGTCGGCAGGGACACGCGGTGGCTGACGACCGTCGCCGCGGTGTCGACGGCCGGGTCGACGGGACGGCTGCCGAGGTCGGGATCTGCGGTGGCGAGCACCCGGTTCCAGTGTGCGGCCTCATCGGTGAACGTCGCCGCACCGATGGTTTCGGACCAGGTGCGGAAGGAGGCCGGGGCGGGATCCACGACGGGGCTGCGGCCCGCGGCGATGTCCGCCCAGGCGCGGGCCAGGTCGTCGGTGAGGATGCGCCAGGACACGCCGTCGATCACGAGGTGGTGGATGACAAGCAGTAGCTGGTTCTGCGCCTCGTACCAGACCGCGCGCACCATGGTGCCGGTCGCGGGATCCAGTTCGGCGGCCGCCGCGCTGACGGCGGCATCGACGTCGGCGAGCGGTCCGGTCACCCGGGTCACCGCGGGAGCGGGAGCCGACTCCGGGACATCCAGGGTCCAGCCGCCGGCGCCGCGGTCGAGTCGGGCACGCAACATGTCGTGCGCGCCCACCACCGCACCGAGCACCGATTCGATTTGTGCACGGGTGATTCCGGCCGGGGTGGCCAGCACCATTGCCTGGTAGAAGTTGTCCAGCGGTGTGCCGGACTGCGCGGTCTCGGCCAGCATCGGCGTCGCCGATATCGCGCCCACGCCACGGTCCGCGACGACGACGTCGGGCGCGGTCTGCGTCACCGACGCTGCCAGCGCGGATACCGTGCGGCGCCGGAAGATATCGCGCGGGGTGAGCTGCAGGCCGGCCTTACGGGCCTTGCCGGACACCGCGATGGAGGAGATGCTGTCCCCACCGAGGGTGAAGAAATCATCGTCGATCCCGATCTCGTGGAGACCGAGGACCTCGGCGAAGATGTCGGCCAGCAGAACCTCGCGGGCGTCGCGCGGGGCGCGGGCCGCGCCGGCTGCCGGAGCCACCGGCTCGGGCAGTGCCTTGGTGTCCAGCTTGCCGTTGACGGTCAACGGCAGCGCGTCGAGGACGCCGTACAGCGCGGGCACCATGTAGTCGGGAAGCACCTGGATCAGTGCCGCGCGCAGTTCGGCGGCGAGTTCTGCTGCCGCTGAGACATTCTCGGGCACCACATAGGCGACGAGTTGTTTGGTCGTGGCTGTCGGCCGGGCTAGCACCACCGCGTGCCGGACACCCGGGAGTGCCTGCAGGGCAGCGGCGACCTCGCCGAGTTCCACCCGGTAGCCTCGGATCTTCACCTGATCGTCGCTGCGCCCGAAGAAGTCCAGGATGCCGCTGCCATCGGCCCGTCGCGCGACCAGGTCGCCGGTGCGGTACATCCGTCCACCCGCGTGATGTGGGTCGGCAACGAAGCGATCCGCGGTCAGGCCGGCCCGGTGCAGGTAGCCCCGCGCCAAACCCGCTCCGGCGATGTACAACTCGCCGATCACGCCGTCGCGTACCGGCCGCAGCCAGGCGTCCAGGACGTAGGCGCGGGTGTTCCAGATGGGCCGCCCGACGGTCGGGCTGACGCTGTCGTCGGTGCCGCCGCCGAGGGTGTTGATCGTGTATTCGGTCGGGCCGTACAGGTTGTATCCGGTGCTGTCGGGCCGTTCGTACAGCCGGTTCCACACCTCGTCGGACACGGCTTCACCGCCCAGCAGCACCAAGGTCGGGGCGTGGCCGCCGGCATCGAGGAGGCCTTCTTCGAAGAGGTGATGTGCATAGCTGGGGGTGACGTTGATGACGTCCACCCGATGCTCGTGGCAGTAGGCGACCAGAGCGGTGGCGTCGCGGCGCAGTTCCTCATCGCAGATGTGCACCTCGTGGCCCTCGACGAGCCACAGCAGTTCCTCCCACGACATGTCGAAGGAGAACGACACCGTGTGCGCCACCCGTAGCCGGCGCCCGCCTGCCTTGGCGATGGCCGGTTCGAAGATCTCGGCGCGATGGTTGAGCTGCATGTTGGTCAAGCCGCGATAGGGCGTCACCACTCCCTTGGGCCGCCCGGTGGAGCCCGAGGTGAAGATCACGTAGGCCGGATACTCGAGACGTTGCGCGCCGATGAAGTCACCGAGTTCGTTGTCG
>JAHFVC010000019.1:29484-34466 GCA_023264765.1 Mycobacterium sp.
GGCGTAGCGGACAGCGCCTGCCGCACGTCGGCGCTGTCCGGGCTGAGCACCGTGGCACCGAGGCCCGTTTGGTGCGACGCGAGTTCGGAACTGGATTCGGGGCAGAGCAGCAGGACGGGGCGGGCGTCGTCGAGCATGCCCGTCAGCCGGGCCAGTGGATAGTCACGTTCCAGTGGCAGGTAGGCGGCCCCGGTTCGCAGCACTGCGAACAACGCCACCACCATGTCCACGGAGCGTGGGAGTGCCAGCGCCACAACCTGTTCGGGTCGGGCGCCATGCGCGATCAGCAGCCGGGCCAGCCGGTTGATCCGGTCGTCGAGTTCGGCGTAGGTGAGCCGCTCGGCTCCGAACACCAGCGCGGTGTCCTCCGGGCATGCCGCGGCGCGTGCGGCGAGCAGGTCGGCGATGGTGTCTCCGCCGATCTCGTGTTCGGCGGTGTGCCACTGGGTCACCAGTGCGTCATGTTCGGAGTCCAGCGTCAGGTCCAGCGACCCGATCTGACTGCCCGGTTGGGTCAGCAGCAGTTCCACCGCGCGGCACAGTCGCGCCACCATGAGCGCCGCGGTGTCGGCGCCGATGACGTCGGGCCGGTACTCCAGCTTGATGCGCAACCGCTCCCCCGGCGTCAGCACCCAGGTGAGCGGGTAGTGCGTGGTGTCGACGAAATCGACACCGACGATGCCCTGTTCGCGTTCGAAGTCGGTGAAGGTGTCGTCGTCGAGGAAGTTCTGCAGCACATACAGACTGTCGAAGAGCTGCTGGTGACCGGCGGCACGGGTGATGTCACCGAGGCCGACGTACTCGTGGGCCATCAGGCCGAGGCGGAAATCCTCGACGGCGCGCAACAGTTCGGTAACCGTCGCCGTGGGCGCCATGTCGACGCGGACCGGGACGGTGTTGAGAAACTGACCGATCACGTGCTCGATACCGTCCAGTTCCGGCGGGCGCCCGGCCACCGTGGTGCCGAAGACGACGTCGGTGGTGCCGGTCTCGTAACCGAGCACGACGCCCAGCGCGGCCGTGAGCACGGTGTTGGCGGTGGTCTGCTCCCGGCGGGCGTGTTGCTCCAGCAGCGTCGTGACCTCGGCGGGCAGCTCGCCGTAGACACGCTCCGGCATGACCGCATCATTCTTCGAGGCCGGGCCGGCGACCAAGGTCGGTTCCGCCAGACCGCGCAATGCCTGCGCCCAGGCCGTCGTCGACACCGCGCGGTCCTGTGCGTCGACCCAGCGCAGGTAGTCGGCGTAGGTGGCAGTACCGGCGGGCAGCGCACCCCGCAGCCCACCGGAGTTGTACAGCGCGAACAGCTCTCGCAGCACCAGCTCCCGGGACCAGCCGTCCCAGAGCAGGAAGTGGCAGGTCAGCAGCAGCCGGTCGCCGCGGTCCGGCAACCGGATCACGGTCAGCCGCACCAGCGGTGGCATCCGCAGATCGAAAGGCGCCTCGCTGTCGGCACGCATCACGCCGGCCAGCTGCTCCTCGGCGGCCGTGGCCGCCAGGCCCGACAGATCGACCTCGGCCACCATTGCGGGCACGAACCGTCCGATGTACTGGGCTGGCCGCGGCAGGTCGTCGCTGGTGAATCCGGCGCGCAGATTGTCGTGCCGGGAGAGCATGGCCCCGAACGCCACCCGGAGCGCGTCGATGTCCAACCGGTGGTCGAAGTCGAAGACGTTCTGCGCCAGATAGGTGTTGACGTCATCGGTGTAGGTGCACTGGTAGTACACACCCCCTTGCAGCGGCGACAGCGGCCACACGTCGGCCACTTCGACGGGCGCGGTGGCCGTCAGGCTGGCCAGCTCCTGTTCGGAAAGCCCGTGCCAGGCCTGCGATGTCGCGGGCGCGGGCATGACGACGGGAGTGTCGGCGCCCAGGGCGCCGTCCAGCGCACGCGCAGTGCGCAGCCGGAACAGGTCGCTGGTCGCCAGTGTCATGCCGGCACCGGCCAGCCGGTTGACCACCCGCAGCGCCAGCAGGCTGTCGCCACCCATGGCGAAGAAGTCGTCATCGATACCGATGGGGCTACCGACCTCGTCGATGCCCAGTACCGCGGCGAACACCGAACAAATCTGTGCTTCGCGGTCGGTGCGCGGGGCCGTACGCGAGTTGGCCCGCGTGGGTTCCGGGAGCGCGGTGCGGTCCCGTTTGCCGTTGGGCAGCAACGGGATCGCGCCGACGATGGTGAGAGTGGCGGGAACCAGGTGCGCGGGCAGTGTATCAGCGAGGGCGGCCCGGAGGGCGTCCGGGTCGGGCACACGGTCCGACCGCGCGACCACGTACCCGTCGAGTCGCTGTCCGCGGACGGCCACCACCGCTTCGGCGATCTCGGGCAGGGCGGCCAGTGCACTCTCCACCTCGCCGAGTTCGACACGGAACCCGTTGATCTTGACCTGGTTGTCGGCCCGGCCCAGGTAGGTGACGGAACCATCCGGCGTCCAGCGAGCCAGGTCACCGGTGCGGTAGAGCCGTTCGCCACCCGCGCCGAAGGGGTCGGCGACAAAACGGGACGCGGTGGCCGACCGCATGCCGAGGTAGCCTCGCGCCAGCTGCGCGCCGGCGACGTAGATCTCGCCGACGGCTCCGGGGGGCACCGGCGCCAGATCCGGCCCCAACAGGTAGATCCGGGTGCCGGGGACGGGCCGGCCCAGGGTGACCGCGCCGGCCACGGTGCCCGCGAGCACGTCGCCCGCGACTTCCGAGGAACCGTAGGAGTTGACGATCTCCGCTTCGGGCGAAACCTGCTGCAGCGCTGCGACAGTCGCCGCGTCCAGTGGTTCCCCGCTGCAGATCCAGCGCGCCACGCTGCCGAGCTTGTGCCCCGCGACCTCGGCCATCGCCGAGCCCAGGCTGGGTACCACCAGCAGTTGGGTGGCGGCCACCTCGTCGACCAGTTCGGCCAGGGCCGCGCCGTCCTTGGCTGCGGTCTCGTCGGCGACCACCATGGTCGCGCCGGCGGTCAGCGCGCCCAGCAATTCGGTGGTGCCGTCGATGAAGCTCATGGAGCTCTTGGCGATTCGCACGTCGTCGCGGTCCCGCGACCATGCGGTCCTGGCCCAGGCCAGTCGGTTGGTCAACGCGCCGTGCGTGCCGATGACGCCCTTGGGGCGCCCGGTGCTGCCGGAGGTGTAGACGATCGACGCGGCGTCTTGCGGGCCGACGACGGTCTCACGCCACGGCTGACCGGCGGCGTCGGTACCGACCACGGGAATGCCGTGTGCGGGCAGTTCCGTGCCGTCGGTGAGCACCACGCTGGGCCGCGCATCGTCGAACATGTAACTGATGCGCCCAGACGGGTACCCCGGGTCCACCGGCAGATAGGCCGCACCGCTTCGCAATACGGCCAGCATCGCCGTCGCCATCGTGGCGGTCCGGCCGGTCGCGACGGCGACGATGTCACCTCGGCGTACCCCCGCGGCCACCAGCGCACCGGCCAGCGCAGCCGACCTGTCGTCGAGTTCGCGGTAGGTCAGCCGATACTGGGTGTCGATCAGCGCGACGGTGCCCGGTGTGCGACGGACCTGGTTGTCGAAGAGTTCCAACACGGTGCCGGTGCGGCCGGGCGCCCCGAGGCCGGCGCGCAGTACGGCGTCCCGGCGTGGCGCGTCGAGCACCTCGATGTCACTGCAGCGGGTGACGTCACCCGCGGTGACGATGGCTGCCACGATGCGTCGGTACAGGTTCAGCACCTGCTCGGCGGTGTCCGCGTCGAGCACCGCCCGGTCGTGGGTGAGCGCGACCTGGAGGCGCTCGCCCGGCTTGAGCATCAGTGTCAGCGGATAGTGCGGTGCCTCGATGACGTCCATCCCGGCGACGCGGATGGCGGCGGAGTGGTTGTCGGCGGCCGGATAGTTCTCGATGACGACCAAGGTGTCGAACAGGTCCGGTACGCCGATGGCCTGTTGCACATCGGCCAGTGCGACATGGTGATGTTCGAACAGCGCGGCCTGCGCCTGGGCGTGCCGACTGACCACCGTTGCGAGGGTGTCCCCCTGCGTCCATCGGGTACGGGCGGGCACCGTGTTGATCAGCAGCCCGACCATCTCGTCGATGCCGGCGATGTCACTGCCACGCCCGGAGACCGTGGAGCCGTGCAGCACGTCGGTGCGGCCGGTCAGCCGGCCGACGGCGATGCCCCACGCGGCGCCGAGGACGGCACTGACCGTGACGCCGTGTCCGGTGGCCCAGCCCGCGATGCCACCGGTGATGTGGGCGGGGATGTCGATGCTGACTTTGCCGAAGCCGGCGCCGCCGGATGTGCTGGACGGCAGGGCATCTGCGAGCCGAGACGGTTCGCAGACGCCGTCGAGTTCGGTACGCCACGCGGCCAGCGATTCAGCCGGTGTCGTGCGGGCCAGCCAGTCCAGGTGGTCACGGTAGCGGGCCGGAGCCGGCAGCCGGTCGGTATTCGGATCGTCGTGCAGCGCCGCGAGTTCCCGCAGCACGATCGGCACCGACCAGCCGTCGGCGACGATGTGGTGAACGGTCTGGATGAGCACGTGCCGCTCGGCGCTCAGACGCACCAGCGTGTACCGCATCAGCGGCGGTGCGGCGAGGTCGAAGGGTTCGATGCGCTGGCGTTCCGCGATCTCGTCGACGCGCGCCCGGGCCGCGTCCGCCGGGACGGCGCTCAGATCGTGGTATTCCCACCGCACGGCATCGGACGCACCGAGGACGGCAACCAGACTGCCGTCGGCCAGGGCATGGAAAGCCGCGCCCAGATGCGGGTGCCGAACCATCAGGGCGTCGGCGGCCCGGCGCATCCGGTCCGGGTCCACCGGTCCGTCGTAGGCGACGATCTGCTGCACGACGTACGGATCGGTGGCCGCATAGGTGGAATGGAAGTAGATGCCGGCTTGTAGCGGCGAGAGCGGCAGCACGTCGGTGAGCCGCGCGGGCAGCGCATCCACGTCGGCCTGAGTGAGTGCGACGAGCGGAAAGTCCGACGGCGTGGGGCCGGTCACCGACGGGCTGTGCGCGATGGC
>JAHFVC010000500.1 GCA_023264765.1 Mycobacterium sp.
GGCGATGTTGGAGACCACCGCCGTCTTGATGCCGGCGGCGCGCAGCCCGTTCAGCGTCGCCGCGGCGTCGGGGAAGGGCGTCCAGGACGCGGGATCGACGAGCTTGGGATACAGCGCTGCGGCGTCGTCGCCGGTGAGCCCGGATTCCCGCAGCACGTGCAGGTAGGCCTCGAGGTGCAGGTGCGGTTCCAGGTCGCGGTTGGCCCAGTTGTGCTGCTGCTCTTGCGACATCGGCACCGCGCTGCCGGTGGGCGCGGTCACCCGGCGCATCAACTCGGCCTGCACGTGACCTTCGACCGCCTGCTCGTCGACCGTGATGCCGGCGAACCAGCTGTCGTCCTCCTGGAGTCGGAACAGGGTGCCGGAATAGTCGAACAGAACGGCGCGTAGATGAGTCACGCTTCCATCTTGGCTCAGAAATGGTCGGGCATGTTCGGGGCCACCGGCCAGCCGAACGCGGTCGCGGCCCGGCGTGCCGACCCGTCGGTGAGCTCGCCGACCAGCCCGGCGCCTGCCAGCGTCTGCAGGCCGACCCCGCCGAGATAGACGGCACCCAGGTCGCGTGCCGAGATGGCGATGTCGGCGGTCGACGACGTGGGTTGGCAGTCGGCGCCGTCGGTCCCGCCGCGTAGCCGGTACCGCCCGGTGTTCCACGGGCAGAAACCGTCGGCGACCTCCAGGACGATGTCGATGTCGGCGGCGTAGCGCCGCAGGGTGAGGGCGCGGGGCACGTCGACCAGCCGGGTGAAGATGCCGTCGTTCACGTTGCACTGCAGCGCACGCTGGTCGGCGACCAGGTAGCGCAGCCGCTCGTCCACGGCGGCGCCGTCGTACTGCATGGACCTGATCAGGTCCAGGTCGAGCAGGTACCGCCAGATGCGGGCGTAGGCGCGGGGATTGGTGGCGCGCACCTCCTGGACGTGCAGCTCACCGTTGGGCCCGGCGGTGGCCCACTCCTTCTTCGGCCGGTAGATCGCGAAAGCGCTGGGGGTGCCGTCGGATTCGTGATGCAGCGCGAACCGGATGGGCCCGGAACCTTTGCGGCGCTCCTCGCCGTCGTGAATGTTGTGATCCCACCAGGGGCGGGTCCGGTCCATCCGGCCCGGCAGCCCTGCGAACACCTGGTCGTAGATCGCGGATCCGTGCTCCAGTAGGGACTCCCGGTCGACCTCGGACACGGTGCCGTCGCCGAGGTCGACCTCCTGGCGGAACCCGAGGTCGCGCACCTGCCCGGACAGGACGGCGTTGAAGCTCGACAGTCCGTAGCCGAACCGGCCGTAGATCATCGTCTCCGAGGCGAACAGCATGGCCAGCGCCTCGGTGTCGCGGGAGCAGACCTGGTCGATTTGGTGGCGCATCATCGCCGTCAGCAGGCCCTTGCGGCGGTGGCTGGGGGATACGGTCACCCCGGTCACGGCCGCGACCGGGACCAGCGCGCCGCCCGGCAGCGCCACCTTCTTGCGGTAGTCGCCGGCGGTGGCGACCCAGCGGGACCCGTCGTGGAAGCCGAACATACGGTCCAGTTCGGCGATCGCGAGGTTCAGCTGGAATTCGTCCTCCTGCAGGTCCTCCAGGAACCCCGACGACATCACCGACATGAAATCGTGGAAGTCGGCGTCGTCGCGGACGGCACGCAGGGTCAATTCGGCCACACCCTCATGCGTACCGCACCGGATGGGTCTCAGTCACGTGAATATCGGGTGGCCTTGTGCAGCAACACGTCACGTTCGCGGTCATTGCCGGCCAGTGCCGCCGCGGCGCGAAACGCGGCCGCGGCCTCGGCGGACCGGTCCAGCCGGGCCAGTAGTTCGCCGCGCACGCTGGGCAGTAGATAGGAGTCCGCCAGGCCGCTGATGCCCTCGACGATGTGCAGGCCCGCGGCGGGCCCATCGGCCATCGCCACCGCGACGGCCCGGTTCAACTCGATCACCGGTGACGGCGAGATCTGCAGCAGCGCATCGTAGATCGACACGATGCGTGCCCAGTCGGTGTCCGCGGCGGTCGGTGCGTTCGCGTGACATTCGGCCAGCGCGGCCTGCAACCCGTACGGACCCCAGCCGCGCGAACCCCGCGCGGTCCCGGCGCGCTGCAGGGCCTCGGTGCCACGCCGGATCTGCGCCCGGTCCCAGCGGGTCCGGTCCTGGTCCTCCAGCAGGATGGCGGTCCCGTCGACATCGGTGCGCGCGGCGAAGCGTGAGGACTGGAACTCCATCAACGCCAGCAACCCGAGCGCTTCCGGCTCGTCCGGGACCAACGCCACCAGCACCCGAATGAGACGCAATGCCTCACTGCACAATTCGTCACGTATCCAACGGTCGCCGAACGATGCGGAGTAGCCCTCGTTGTAGATCAGGTAGACGACACCGAGGACGGCGGACAGTCGTGGACCGAACTCGTCGCGGTCGGGAACCTCGAAGGGGAGGCCGGCGAGGGCTTTCTTGGCGCGGGTGATCCGGGCCGCCACAGTCGCTTTCGGGATGAGGAACGCGTGGGCGATCTCGTCGGTGGTCAGCCCGCCGACCACCCGCAGGGTGAGCGTGATCTGCGCTTCGCGGGACAGCGTGGGGTGCGCGGCGGTGAAGATGAGCCGCAGCACGTCGTCGTCGATGCGGTCGGGATCCCAGGGCTGGTCGAGGTGATCGGTCAGCTCGCGGGCCAGCACCGCGTATTTGGCGTCCAGGTTGTCGTGGCGACGCCAGTGGTCGACCGCCTTGCGCTTGGCAACCGTCGTCAGCCAGGCGCCGGCGTTGCGGGGTACCCCGGTCTGCGGCCATTGCGTCAGCGCATCGACCAGCGCGTCGGCCGCCAGATCTTCGGCCAGGCCCAGGTCGCCCACCCAGCGGGTCAGCGTGGCGACGATCCGTGCGGCCTCCATCCGCCACACCGCGTCGACGGTTGCCCGCATGTCCGCAGCGGTGGAAGCCATGCGGCCCATTGTGCCTGGGTGGCTCAGCCCACCGAACGCGCTGCGCCTGCCCAGAACTGGGCGCGCACCGCCTTCTTGTCCGGCTTGCCCAGCGCGGTCACCGGCACCGTGTCGACGACGATGACCTGCTTGGGCGACTGCACCGAACCCTTGCGGTCCTTGACCGCAGACTGGATCTCCGATGTCATCGCCGCGACCGCGGCCTCCGACGAGTCGGCCCCCGGCCGCAGCACGACCACCGCCGTCACCGCCTCGCCCCACTTCTCGTCAGGGGTGCCGATCACGCAGACCTGCGCGATGGCCGGATGCTCGGCGATGACGTCTTCCACCTCACGGGGGAACACGTTGAAACCGCCGGTGACGATCATGTCCTTGATGCGGTCGACGATGAAGTAGAAGCCGTCCTCGTCCTCGCGGGCCAGATCGCCGGTGTGCATCCAGCCGTCCTTGAACGTGTCGGCGGTCGCGTCGGGCAGGTTCCAGTACCCGCCGGACAGCAGCGGGCCGGACACGCAGATCTCGCCGACCTCACCCTGCGGGACGGGGTTGCCGTCGTCGCCCAGCAGCGCCACCCGGGCGAACAGCGTGGGCTTGCCGCACGAGGTGAGGCGTTTCTCGTCGTGGTCGTCCTTGGCCAGATAGGTGATCACCATCGGGGCCTCGGACTGGCCGTAGTACTGCGCGAAGATCGGCCCGAACCGGTCGATGCCCTCCTTCAGTCGCACCGGGTTCATCGCCGAGGCGCCGTAGTAGACGGTCTCCAGGGACGACAGGTCGCGGGTGTGGCTGTCCGGATGATCCATCAGCGCGTAGATCATCGACGGGACCAGCATGGTGGCGGTGATCTTCTGCTCCTCGATCACCCGCAACACCTCGGCCGGGTCG
>JAHFVC010000501.1 GCA_023264765.1 Mycobacterium sp.
GAGGGCACCGACTCCCGGGATTTCGCCACCATCCAGGCCGAGCACATCGACGCCTACCGTGCACACCACCCCGCACCCGGAACATCGCGGGTGTCACAGGGATTGGTGGTCATCCCGACCGACTCGGCCACCGACGACCAGATCCGGCGCTATCGCGAATACGCGGCGGGACGGTTCGAACGGACCAAGAGCCCGCAAGGCCCCCGCGGCATGCTGTTCTCCCCTGACTACGTCGGCACCTCCGACGAGCTGGCCGACCGATTGTTCGCACACGCCGGGTTCACCCGGGCCGACGAGGTGACGTTCGCGCTGCCTTTCTCGTTTCAACCCGAGGACTACACGCAGATCATCGCGGACCTGGCCCAACAGCTGGGCCCTAGACTGGGTTGGACACCGACCCAGGAGGCCTGACGTGCCCGACCTGCTCACCCTCAAGCGCCGGATCGTGCACACCGTCCAGCGCCACGTCGTCAACCCTGTCGGCAGGCGACTCCCGGTCACCATGCTGGAGACCACGGGCCGCAACTCGGGCCTACCGCGCCGTACCGCCGTCGGCGGGCGCGTCATCGACGGCGCCTTCTGGCTGGTCTCCGAGCACGGCACCGAATCCGATTACGTGAAGAACATCAAAGCCGATCCCGCGGTCCGCGTCCGCTTGCACGGCCGCTGGCGCACCGGCACCGCGCACCTGCTGCCCGACGACGACGCCGTCGCGCGGCTGGCCAGCCTGCCGCAGCTCAACAGTGCGGTGGTCCGGGTGATGGGTAGCGATCTGCTGACCATCCGCATCGACCTGCACTGAGATGGCCTACGACGAGGATCTGGCCAACCGGATCCGTGAGATTTTGGCCACCACCGCGAACATCGACGAGAAGCGGATGTTCGGCGGACTGGCCTTCCTGGTCAACGGCAACATGGCGGTGGCCGCCAGCGGCAAAGGCGGGCTGATGGTGCGGGTGCCGCCCGAGGACGCCACCGAGCTGTTGGCGCGCGAGCACGTCGAGCCGATGGTGATGGCCGGCCGCGAGACCCGCGGCTGGTTGCGCGTCGGAGCCGAGGGCGTGCGCACCACACGCCAACTGCGGCCATGGGTGACACGCGGGGTCACGTTCGCTGCGGGGTTGGCACCGAAGTAATCCGGGTATGCGAGGCGCATGACAGGCGACACGGTTCCCACATTCGTCATCATCGGCGCCGGCCTGGCCGGAGCCAAGGCCGCAGAAGCATTGCGTGACAAAGATTTCGACGGCGACATCGTCCTTTTCGGTTCCGAAGCCCACCTGCCGTACGAGCGCCCGCCACTGTCCAAGGACTATCTGGCTGGCAAAAAGGAGTCCGACGAGTTCACCGTCCAGCGGCAGAGCTGGTACCGCGACCACGGTATCGACCTGCGGCTGAACACCACCGTCGAGTCGATCGACCCGGCTGCACACACCGTCGGACTCGCCGGTGGCGGGCACCAGCGCTACGACAAACTGCTGCTGGCCACGGGATCGGCGGCACGCAGGCTGCCCATCCCCGGTTCCGATGCCGACGGCGTGCACGTCCTGCGGACCCTCGACGACGCGGCAAACCTGCGAGCGCTGCTCAAGGACGGCACTCGGCTGGCCGTCGTCGGTGCCGGCTGGATCGGCCTGGAAGTGGCTGCGAGCGCTCGCGAATCGGGCGCCGACGTCACCGTCGTGGAGTCGGCGGACCTGCCGCTGGCCGCACTGGGGTCCGACGTGGCGCAGGTGTTCACCGCACTGCATCGCGAGCACGATGTCGACCTGCGGTTGGGAACCTCGGTCGAGGAGATCACCACCGCGGACGGCTCGGCGACCGGCCTGCGCCTCGGCGACGGCTCGACGGTGCAGGCTGACGTCGTCCTCATCGCGGTGGGCGCGCGGCCCAACATCGACCTCGCCGAGAAAGCCGGGCTGAGCTTGGCCGACGGTGGTGTCGCCGTCGACGAGGCGCTGCGCACCAGCGATCCTGACATCTTCGCCGTCGGCGATATCGCCGCCGCGCAGCATCCATTGTGGGGCACCAGAATTCGCACCGAACACTGGGCCAACGCGCTCAAGCAGCCCGCGGTGGCCGTGGCCGGAATGCTCGGTTCCCCCGGCAGCTACGACGAATTGCCCTACTTCTTCACCGACCAGTACGACCTCGGCATGGAGTATGTGGGCCATGCACCGCCGGACGCCCGGGTGGTGTTCCGCGGGGATGTGCCCGGCCGGGAGTTCACCGCGTTCTGGCTCGACGACGAAGCCCGCGTATTGGCCGGGATGAACGTCAACATCTGGGAAGGCCTGGACGACATCAAGGCTCTGGTGCACGGCCGACACTCCGTTGACGTCGCCCGCCTGACCGACCCGGATGTCTCACTCGGCGACGTCGGCACGTAGCTCACTCCAGGACGGCGACGCCTTCGGCGGTGACCCTCACCTTGGCCCCGGCGATGTCCTCGGCGACGGTGGCCGCGGCTTGCGACGGGTCGGTGATCACGGCCAGCGCCCGACTGCCGGTGGGGGTCCGCACCGCGAGGAATGCCTTCTCGGCGGTGTCCTCGCGGGTGAAGGGCGTGGTCCAGGTCTCCACAGTCCCGACCCCCGCCCAGACGTCTTCGGCAACCACGGTGGGCTCGGCGTCCACCGTCGATTGCACGTCTTCCCAACGGAATTCGCCGGCAGGCGGTTCCGTGCCGTAGATGCCGAAGCTGTGCTTGGTGAGGTAGCCGCCGTTGGCGGTGATCAGCCCGACGGCGCCGGGCTGGGCACTGAGCCGCTCGGCCATCGTCGCGATGGAATGTGAGACGTAATTGTTCCACGGCCCGCCCGCGAAGGTCAGACCACCGGTGACGGTGAGCGGTCGCTGCGGGTCGTCGATCGGCAGGCCCAGTTCGTCGGCCGCGACCTGGACGGCGCACGGGAAGCACGAGTAGATGTCGACGAGGTCGATCTCGTCGACGGTCCGCCCGGCCAGTTCCAGCGCCCGGCGGCCACCGATCCGGATGGCCGGGGAGCCGTCGAAGCTCGCCCGCTCCCCGATCAGGTAAGTGTCGTGGGCGTCGGTGCCCGCGTAGGGGAAGATCCAGCGGTCGCGCGGAATCTGCAGGTACTCAGCCTTTTCCACCGAGGTGAGGATCAGCGCCGCGCCCTGGTCGACCATGTTGTTCGAGTTCATCAGTTTGGTGTAGGGCCAACTGATCATCCGGTTGCCCGGGCCTGGCTGCCAGATTTCGTCTGCCGGCACGGCCGTCCGGTTCCAGGCATGCGGATTGTCTTGCGCCACTTGACTGAACCGTGACCACAGCTCGCCGATGCGGCGCCGATGCGCCTCTGTCGACTCCCCCGACGCGATCCGCAGCGCCTGCTCGAACATCGGGTACACGTAGGCAGGCCGGTCCAGTTTGATGCGGATCTCGGCGGGTCCGGCCAGCTGGAATTCGTCGTCGGCACCGGCGGGCGGCGGGACCGACTCGTCCTGGAGGGTGCCGGTCAGCTTCTGGCCTTGAGCCCGCAGCCGGGTGCGGCTGCGCCAGGTTTCGCCGCCGGCGATCAGCACCACCTCGTTGCGGCCCCGCTGGATGTCCAGGCAGGCCTGGTTCACCAGCGACTGCGGGACGTTGCCGCCGATGCTGGTGTAGCGGGTGGCCGCCGCCGGTGCACCGATGCGCTGAGCCAGCAGCAGCCCCGGGTCGCGGTAGCGCCAGGACAGCAGGTTGACGATCCGGACGGCGTCGACGGCCTGCAGGACCCGGGGATCGGCGGCGGCCTGCGCCGCCTGCTCCATCAGATCGACCGGTTCGGTGGTCGCACTCTCCTC
>JAHFVC010000226.1 GCA_023264765.1 Mycobacterium sp.
GCGAGCGGCCGACGCGGCAGATCCGGTCGAACAGCGCGATGAAGTCCGGATGGTTCTGCAGGAGCTCGGCGAATTCGTCGACCACGACGAAAAGCGTGGGCAGCGGGGCGAGATCGGCCCCGCGCTCGCGGTGCTTCTCGTATTCCGCCACACCGGACAGGGCGCCGGCGGCACCCACCTGGATACCGGCTTGGCGCAGGATGGACTGCCTGCGATCCAGCTCCCCGGTCAGTACCTCGCCCATCCGGCTGACCAGCTCGGCCTCTTCCTCCATGTTGGTCACGACCGCGGCGGTGTGCGGCAACTTCTCCATTCCGAGGAAGGTCGAACCGCCTTTGAAATCTGTGAGGAGGAGGTTCACCTGATCCGGGTGGTGCGTGGCGGCGAGCGAGAGGATCAGGGTGCGCAGGAATTCAGATTTACCGGAACCCGTTGTCCCGATCAGCATCCCGTGCGGACCCGCGCCGAACTCAGCACCCTCCTTGATGTCCAGGTGCATGATGTCGCCGGTCTTGAGCTCATGCCCGAACGGGATCCGCAGACGGTCGCGGTCGAGATCGGTGAACATCCGCCAGCGGGCGGGGGTGACTTCTTCCACCGTCTGCGCACCCACCAGCTGATGCCATTCGGTGGCGACCTTCTTCTGCACCCGGGTGGTCTTGTCGATGATCGTCCCCGTGATGGACCAGCCCGCCAGTTTCCTGGCGATACGGCCGGCCTGCGCGGGCGTCATCGAATCCGCCATCCGGACCACCTGGCGCCAACCCTGTTGGGCCAGCTTGTCTTCCGCCGAACCGTCGGCGTCCACTTTGATCTTGTACGCCGATCCACGGTGATTGCCCAGCGTGATCACGGTGACCCCGGCGCGCCCGTCCACCGGGAAACCGGCCCGGCCACCGGTGAGATCCACCACCACGACGTACGCCCCTGCCGGTGCGGCGTCCGCGGTGTGTGGGCCACGCGCGGTCAGATCGGACAGACCGTCCGGGCGGGTGAACACCAGCCGGGTCGGTCCGGCCACATCGGTGTCGGTCTGATGTTGCACGTGCGGCAGCCATTTCAGCCACGCCCAGTTCGGGTCTTCCGGAGTGTCGGTGAGCACCCGGATCTGCAGCAGATCCGGCGGGTGCAGGACGGCCAGGTGGCACAGCATCGCCGTCAGCAGACCGGCCGCACGTTCGGCGTCACCTCCGACGGCGATGGTCGCAAAAGTCCGCAGCTGCACCAACTTCGGGCAATCGTGGATCAGACCGTGGGTACGCAGGAACTTGATCAGCCACATGTGGCTGACGGGCTCCAGGTGCGCCTGCGGGGCACCCTGCGGTCCGGCGAGCTCACCGCCGACCGCGGGTTTGAGCAGCCGGTCGACGGCAGGCTCCGCACCTATGCCGATCCGGGTGGCGGCGAAGAAGTCGCCGTTGGCGGGCCGGGACCACTGCCGGTTCGTGCCGACCAGGGACAGCAGGTCACCCGGATGCGGTGCGTGGTAACCGAAGAACGTCACCTGCGCGGTTGCCGAGGTGGTGACGCGCGACCGCAGACCCGCCAGGTATCGCAGGTATTCCTTGCGGTCGGCGTTGATCTCGGGGACCTTCTTGCCGCCCGGACCGCCACCGGCCATGAAGCCGACGGTGCCCATGATCATCATCAGCGGCATCATCAGCATGTACGGCGAGAGTTGCCGGATGCCGGTGAAGATCATGATCGCCAGCATCCCGAGCATCCCGCCGCCCATGACGTAAGGCAGCGCCTTCTGCAGACCCGACGGCGGAATCTCGATGCCCAGGTCATCCGGTGGGGTGACGTTGATCTCGCCGGGTGTCAGCCGCGGACCCCGCCGGATCGTCGGGGTGAATTTCTTGGTCGTCATCGGCCCCTCCTCCCTAACGTATCGGCGCGCCCGGCGCGGGCATCGGCAGTGGAGCGGCGCCGCCACCCGGCGGCGCTGCGGGGACACCCTGGCCCGGCGACTGCTGGCCTGCCGCCGTGCCCTGCGCGACCTTGCGGGGGTCCGGATCGGCGGGCAACGTGTCGTGCTCGAGCAACGCCGCCTCCTTGGACAGCACCGGGCCGTCGACAAGCAGGCTGACCACCTGCCACGGTGCGGTTTGCGGCGAGGCCAGTCCGAGCACCGTCGCCGTATCCTGATTGGGCAGGCCGTACCGGATTCCCTGGGGATCGATGTAGTAGAGCGCCTCGCCGTAGCGCGGATCCGGCGACTGCAGCCGGACGTACTGGCCGCCCTCGATGTACACCGTTGCGGCACCGGCGATCTGGCGGATACCTGCGTTCATCCTGGTCGCCGGTATCGGCAGATGGCGCCCGCTGAAGACGGTCTGGCGCGGCGACTGGTCACCGGGTTCGCGCTGCCACGACCAGCACAACGTCGGGGCGTCGTGGCGCAATCGGATGTCCATCGGCTGATCGGGCAGCGGTGACACGAAGACCTGTTCGACGATCTTGGCGACATCGCTGGCCTCCACCGACGGCGGCGAGATCAACCCGAAGGAATTCAGTGCCCGCAGAGCGGCGGCCGTGGTGCCGTTGACCTTGGCCACCCCGTCGGGCAGCACGACATACTGCTGTTCGGTGGAATCGGTGATGGTCTTGAACACCGACCCGATCACCAGATTCGGGGGCAGCCCAACGGTATTGGGGGCGCCGGCGCCGGCGATCTCGGGTAGATCCCAGGGTCCGGCATTGGGTAGCGCGTTGAACAGACCCTCCGAGATCGGCGTCGGCCGCGCGGTGACCGGGATTCCCACCGCACTGGTGACAGCACGGTTGGCGAGGTCGATGGAGTGGCGACCGTCTTCGGTCACCAGCCAGTTGCGGTCCTGATAGGACACCAGCACACCCTGGCTGGGCCGGATGGGGCCGACGGAGGCGTCCACCGCCGGGGGCATGATAATCACCGAGGTGTCCACCGACGGTGCGACGCTGTCGGGTTTGGTCACCGTGTCGCACAGCGTCCACGTCGATGCCGGGGCGCCCAACGGTGTGGCATACGGCGCGCCGGGGATACCGATCGGCTGCCCCTTCGACATCCGGTTCAGCTCATCGGATTTCACCGCCGACGGGTTGTTCGAGTTGCCCAGCACCAGGCGCGCCGACGTCAGGTTGTAGACCGGGCGCAGCTCGCCGGTACCCGGTAACACGACGTAGAGCTGGTTGGTGGTCCGGTCGACGAGCAGTGAGTCGTCGCCCCGCTTGCCGAGCGGTTTGAAGTACGCCAGCAGTGCCGCGCCGAGGCAGACGAGCACGGCGATGAGAATGCCCGCACTGACTGCGCGGCTGTAGAACTGCAGCGGATCGTCGTACATCCGGGTATCCCGGCGCACGATCGCGTGCTCGACGCGGCGCAGCAGGAATCGCCATCCACTGACCTGGACCTTGGTGGTGAGTCTGAATCCTGCCATCTCGCCCGGCCTACTCGCCGATGTTCAGTCGGGCGTGGACGGCCTCGATCGCGGCGGCCATGTCGTCCGCGGTGATCTCGCTGAGTGCATCGACGTCGAGGTTCTCGAAGTCCAGGGAGCGGGCCAGTCGCATGTCGCGGCTCTGCTCGCCCGCTTCGACGAGCTGGCGGGCGTAGCGGCCGTTACCCGCGATGTCGAGCGCCGGCTTGCCGTTCAGGTTGCGCTGACCCAGCAGTGTCGCGGCCTCCAGCACCCGCTTGGCGGCCTCCTCGGCCAGCCGCGAATCATTGGCGACCGCAATCACCTTGGCGATCTCGACGATCTCCTCAGGCGCGTAGGAGTCGAACTCGACGCGTGTGGAGAACCGGGACCGCAGACCGTCATTGGTCTCCAGGAGACGATCGATGTCGGCGCTGTATCCGGCGATGATGACCACCAGCCGGTCGCGGTCGTTCTCCATCCGGGCCAGCAGGGTATCCAGCGCCTCCGTGCCGAACGGGTCGGCCCGGCCGTCGCGTTCCTGCACCAGCGTGTAGGCCTCGTCGATGAAGAGCACTCCGCCGACGGCACGGTCGATGGTCCGCGATGTCTTGACCGCCGATTGGCCTTCGTACTCGGCGACGAAATCCTTGCGCGAGGTCTCCACCAGCTTGGGCTCGGTGATGACGCCGAGGCCGGCCAAGATGTTGGCCACGACGCGGGCGATTGTCGTCTTGCCCGTACCGGGCGGTCCGGTGAAGATCATGTGCTTGGACTGCTGGGCGACCTTCATACCGCGCGCGGCGCGGACTCTTGCCATCTGCGTTGCGGCTCGGTACTTTTCGATCTGCTCCTTGACCCGGCTCAGCCCGATCTGCCGGTCCAGCTCCGCCTGCGCCTCCTCGAGCAGGCGCTCGCGGCCCGAGTTGTCGGCCGCGACGCTGGCCGGATCCCACGGATCCTTGCGGGCGGCGATCTTCTCCGCCGTGGTGGTCTCCATCCGGTAGGACGGATCCCGCAGCGCCGCAGTCACTTTCGGGGACGGGTGGGTGGCCTGCAGCCATTCCAGCAGCGCAATGGCCGCGTCCTCGTTGCCCTGGCTGCGCCGGGTCATCGCCAGGAACCAGGCGATCGCAGGTGCGCATGCCTCACCGGCCGGGGCCGAATTGGCTTCTGTCAGTCGGCGTTCGGCTTCGTTGAACAGCCCGAGGTTGGCCACCGCGACACCGTGCGCCACACTCGCGGCCGCACCGAGGAACTTGTCCGGCCAGTTGGCCGCCGCCCGCACCTGGTCGATGACGTCGGTCCAGCGTTCGGACGCGCCGTAGATGACGGCCTTGATCCAGGAGACCAGGTATTCGGCTCCGGCCGCGGGTGCGTCGTCGAGCGCCTCGATCGCGTCTGCGTAGTTGCCCTCGGCGGCTTCGCGCACCGCGAAGGCCATCGTGATCGCCAGCGGCGAGTTCACCGGATAGGTGATGTCGCCGTACAGACCGCCGATCGGGATGCGGGCGCCGACGCTGTTCATCGAGACCTCGGCCCGGCCCGCGAGCTGACCGAAGTTGCCGCGGGAGAACCAGGCGCGGAACAGGGTGGCGCGGTCGATGTCGCCACACCGGATCCGGCCGACCCAGGCGTCACATGCGGTCTCGTCGACCGCGGTGATCTCGGTGAACAGTTCCAGGGACCGGGCGGGAGAGCCGGGCAGCATGCCGACCGCGGTGCCGAACAGACTCGCCAGGTGTTCAGTCATGCTCACCTGCATACCTGGTCGCGAAGACACGAGCCTGAGCGGCATCGGCTTCCTCGGGCGATGGCAGGTCGAGGTCGCGCTTCAGGAAATCCCGGGTGACCACGTCGTCCTGCCCTTCGCGGCGCATCCCTTCGAGCATGGAGGTGAACTGGGCGGAGCGGGCCCGCGCGGTGGCCAGTCCGGCGATCACCACGATCTCCTCGGCCAGCTGCTCCTCGGTCGAGGACACAGCGGGCGGAGTCAGCTCGATGCGGTGCACGCGGCCGTCCATCAGCGCGGTCACCGTCACGGTACCGGGTGGGTTGGTCACCGAGAACAACTCTCCCTCAACGTCTTTCGAGTCCATCTCGGCAACGACGGCCGAGCCGGGTTCGAACGCGCTGAACGCATCGAAAACCGCTCCCAGGTCGTCGCCATCATCCTCGGTCCCCCCGGGATGCGGATAGTCATCGTCGTCGAACGACGGAGTCCCCACCATCGAATGCCTCTTCAGTCCCCGTCGAAGTAGTCGATGTCCGTCTTGGGTTCGAACCAGCTGCCCGACGGCAGAAATTCGACCAGGCCGTCCAGCGCGCGTTGCAGGTTCTCCTGGGTCCCGGGCAGGAAACTGCCGAACAGTTCGCCGTTGACCCGGCGCGGAATCGAGACGATCCGGCCGGCCTTGGAATCCAGCACGCCCGCCGCGACCGCGGCCTGGGTGTAGGTGCCACCGGAGTGCCGCTCGTTCGCCGTGATCTCGACCCAGCTGTCGGGTTCCGCGGTCGCCTGGGCATACACCCGTGCCGAAGCGGGCGAGATGCCGAACTGGGCCAGCTGATGCGGCGACCGCGCATCGGCGAGTTGCGACGAGACCGCGGTCATCGGTTCCACGTCGGCCGGCTCAGCGCTGCCGAGCACGGCCGTCACCATGCCGGCGAGCCCGACCTGCGGCGCGACCCGCTGCAGGACCAGCATCTCCCCGTCCCTGGCGGCGACGACATGGCGCTCCCCCTTGCGACACACGACGAATCGCACCATTTTCCCACCGACGTCGCGACGCCACCAACGGCCCTCCAGCGTCCGATCCGGACGGGCCAGGGTGTCGGTCATCGCCGCCACCTCCGGGTGCGGCGCCCCGAAGACGTCGAGCACGCCCTGCGCGGTGAGGTCGCGGGCGACCTGTTCCCACACGAGATCCCTGAGGTCCGGCTGCGGGATGTTGGGCCGGATCCCCAGCGAGGTCGGGAACTCCAGCAGGTTGAGCCGGTCGGCGATCACCAGCATGCCGTCGATGGTGACCTCTACCGCGACCACGTCGTCATAGTGCGTGGGCTCGCCGTGCGTGGGATAGGAACTGGTCATCACCGGCCCCCGGCGATCTGCTGGTCCAGCATCGATCGGTGCGCCTCGTCGGTCCGTTCGTAGCGTCCGGCCGAGTCGGCGAGCCGGGCACCGAGCCCCTGGGACACCGACGTCATCCGGGCGCCCGCGTCGGAGCGGGCCGCCTGCACCTCGGCAAGGGCGGTGGCGGTCGCGGAGGCCGCGACACCGTGGGTGGCGCGCACGACGGGCGGAGTCGGGGCGGTCAGCGCGGTGGCCGCGGCGAGCTCACCCGCGGTGTGCTCCTGCACAGCGGCCAGCTCACGTAGATGCGCGGTGGTGACGCGCAGATCGTCGGACACGTCGCCCTACCTCCCCGATGGTTGCGTGACAGCTTCCGATACGCCCGTATCGCTAACCGTAGCCGTGCCGGTGGCACTGCTACCACTGTCCGGCGCGCTTGCCTGAATCAGCCCGTCCGGCACGGCGCCGTCGCGGCCCTCACCCGGTGTCGCGCCGTCCTCGTCGTCCTCGATGTCCGGTTGCTGCGCGCGGGGTGCCGCCGCGGCCGCCTGGACCGCGGCGACGGCGAGCGCCCCCGCGGGTGCGAGCAGGGCACCCAGCGGGGTCGTCAGCGCAGATGCCAGCACGGGCACCAGTCCCGCGATCCCGATCAGACCGGCCAGAGCGGCGGGTGACTCCTGTCGTCTGGCGTCCTCGGCCGCGAAATCCGGCGCCACCAGGCTGTCTGCACCGTCGGGTTCGCCGATCGCGCCACCCATGGACCCGAATTCGGGTTCCGCGCCGAGCGGGGCCGACGTCTCCGGACCGGCCGGTCCGCCGCCGGTGGGAGCACCGGGTACGGCGGGCGGCGCAGGCGCCTTCCCGGGGTTCGCCACAGAACCGCCGAGAGCCGGACCACCGAATCCGCCGTCGGGCAGCTTCGCTGTGGCGGCGATCGCCTGATAGCGCCCGACCAGGTCCTTGAGCCTGGCCGCATTCTGCGAGGCCTCGTCATGCATGTTGGCCAGCTCGAAACCCGCCGAGGTCAGGGCCGTGTTCACCGCGGCGGTCTCGACCATGAGTTTGGCCGCGTCCCCGAACCGCGGCACCAGGTCGAGCCACTGGGTGTACTCCGACAGCTCACCGAGCCAGTTGTAGAGCTCGTCGATCTGCCTGCGGTGGTACCCGACCTGGAACGCCTCGCCGGCAAGGACCCGGTGCACCTCGTGATCGGTGTCCGCCACCGATTCGGCACGCAACCGCTGCCGGGAGTTCTGGTCCGCATAGGCATCGGAACCGTCCCCCACCCACTGCTCGGTGGGCGAGGCAGCGCCGAGTTCGGAATCTGCGGAGCGAAAGCGGTCGGCTGCCACACCGAACGCCTGCCCGTCGTCCGGATCACCCTCACCCAAGGTGTGCTTCATCTGGGTGAGCAGCGCCTGTCCCACAGTGAGGATCTGCGAGCCGGCGGCCTCCACCAGAAAGTCGACGACGGCGGAGGTGTCGCGCTTCGGCGGGCTCGGCGGCTTGGGTCGCGTGCTCACCGTGCCTCCGCCAGGTATCCGGCGCGCCCGATTATCACTTTGCCAACCCCATTCCGGTCCGTGACGGATCGGCAGGTCGATCTGCCGCCGGAATCGACCATAACAGCGGCTCCGGACCCCTCGGCGCACCAATTTCCCGCCGCCGGAACAGCCTGTTTCAGCTGTTCGCACGCGTTTCGCAGTCGCTACATCGATTTCCCGAACGGCATCTGCACCGGCTTGCATTATCTGAAATCCGATTTGCTGAGCGGGTCGGCGGCATCTCGTCGCGGCGGGTGGTGGTTGATACTGGTGGGACCTGGCGAACATGTCGGGAACAGCTCAGGAGGAGGACGCGGTGAGCGACCGCGATGACGCGTTGCGTCACGAGCTCGGCTGGACCGGGCCGGAGGAATCCGACTACGAACCGCCCACGAAGGCGGCCTCACCGCGGGCCGCTGCCCCGGTGCCGCCGCGTCCGCCCGTCGACTTCGTGGCTCCGACCCGCGACGAGTTCCGCGCGCCGGCGCCGCATCACCGCACCGACGCGCAGGGCGATACCGGTCCGATCAGTGCGCAGCGTCCCGAGTGGCCGCTTCCGCCAGCACCGCCTCCACCGCCGCGGCCGGCCCCGCCGGGTCCCGGCTACCCGCAGCCCGGCCACCCGTGGCCACCCCCGGCAGCGCAGGTGCCCCCGGGGCCGCAGTCCTACGCCGACCGGATCCCGGTCCGGGACCTGGTGCCGCCACGGCCCGCCCCGCCCACCCGCGGCTGGCGTCGCATGGTTCACACGCTGACCTTCGGTCTGGTGAATCTGGGGCCCTCCCCCGACGAGATCAGAGAAGCCGAACTCGAAGCCGGGATCAGGGGTGTGCTGCGCGGCCACTACAAGATCGGCGTCATGGGGAAGGGCGGCGTCGGCAAGACGACCGTATCTGCCAGTGTCGGTTCGGTTTTCGCCGAACTGCGGCCCGACGACCGGGTGGTCGCCATCGATGCCGACACCGCCTTCGGCAAGCTGGGCGCGCGCGTGGACCCGCGCGCCGTCGGCTCATACTGGGAGCTGGCCGCCGATCAGCACCTCGACACGTTCGCCGACATCCGCAGCCGCGTCGGCAACAACGCCGCCGGATTGTTCGTGCTGGCCGGCGAAGCCAACCCGGCCCGGCGGCGCGTCCTGGACCCCGCCATCTACCGGGAGGCCACCTCACGGCTGGACCGGTACTTCTCCATCTCGATCGTCGACTGCAGCTCGACCATGGACACTCCGGTGACCCAGGAGGTCCTGCGGGACCTCGACGCACTCATCGTGGTCTCCTCGCCGTGGGTGGACGGTGCGGCCGCGGCCGGGCAGACGATGGACTGGTTGGCCAGCCGTGGGCTGACCGGGCTGTTGCAGCGCACGGTCGTGGTGCTCAACGACTCCGACGGGCACTCCGACAAACGCACCCGTTCGATCCTGACGCAGCAGTTCTCCGGCCAGGGCCAAGCCGTGGTCGAGGTGCCCTTCGACGGCCGGATCCGGCCGGGCGGGGTGATCCCTGGGACCCGGGACATGGCACCGCAGACCCGGCGAAAGTTCGTCGAGATCGCCGCCGCGCTGGCGGCGCACTTCCCCCGCACCGGTGACCGGAACCGGGACCGCTAGCGCCAGTCGATGGCAGCGATCAGCTCGTCGACGGCGGCCGCCGCCCCGGCGGGCACCGATTCTTCGGACTCGACGCGGGTGACCACGTCCTCGGAAACGCCTGCGGCCTGGGCGGTCTCGGCGATGGTCAGGTTGGCCCGTCGGCGCGTGGCGTAGAGCCGTTGTCCCAGCGTCGCCCCCGGCACCGATGCCGCACACAAGGTGAGCTCGTCCACCAGATTGCGGACCGTACCGAGCGCCCGGATCAGCCCGGGCGTCACCTGGATCCGGGCGGCCCTGGCGGCGACAGCCTCGAGCTGGCGCAGATCCGAGAGGATGGCCGTCGCGCGGGGGACGAATTCGGGATGCTCGGCCGGCGGTAGCGAACTGATCGTGGAACCGAACGTGTTGGCCGCGGCCGTCACCGCCTGAGCGATCAACGGGATGTCCTCCGGGCCCGAACGACGCTCGGTCCGCACCTCGGCGGGCTCGCCTCGGCGCAGGCGCTCGATGGCGCCCGCGGGCCACTGCAGTATCTCTTCGAGTTTCGCCCGGGTGCCGGCCCGCGGCCAGCTGCGGCCCTTCTCGAACGCGATCAGCGCCCCCGCGTTGATCACGCCCTCCGCTGCGAGGCTGCGCTGACTGACGTTCAGTTCGCGACGCCGCGCGGCTGCCGCGGCGCCGGCGCGCACCATTCCCGGGTCATCGGCGCCGGGCTCGACCACGCGGATGACCTCCCTGGAGCCTGGACCGGACGCGATTCGGTGCGGTAATAGTAGCGAAACTACGGGAACTACCCCTACAACTTCGGGCATAACTGTTGCGTTAAGGCGAGTGTTTCCGTAGCACTTCGCCGACGAGTTGCATCCGTGTAAGTCCGAGTCGGGCATTTTCCTGCGCAAATAGTTCTGCACCCGGCGCGATACCGCGAGACCTCAAACTGTTGCATTGCTACGGTTTGTGTCCTACATTCGTCTGCATTGCGGCAGACCCGCCGCCGACAGGAGAGACACCATGAACGCATTGGGTGCGGACGGATTGCCCGTCGGCGACTGCACGCGAGATCCCGAACGCTGGACATCCGTCGCCGACGAAGACGCCAAAAGCATCTGCCGGATGTGCCCACGCCGCTGGGCATGCGCTCGTGAGGCCTGCGAACTGCCGCGCGCCGAAGGGCTGTGGGCGGGCATCGTCATCCCGGAAGGCGGGCGCGGCCGCACCTTCGCCTTGCGGCAACTGCGGTCCTTGGCCGAGCGCAACGGCTATCCCGTCCGGGCCCGCCGGCTCTATCTCGAGTCGGCCTGAGACCGGCTGCTCCCGCTACCGCATTCGAGGGGACGGTAGCGGGGGCGGCCTTCTCGGCTCACTCAGATCTTGGCGATGAAGTCCGAGGTATACGCCTCAGCAGGTTGCTGCGAGTGCGCACTTGGCCGTTCGATCGAGACCCAGACCCCGGTGGCACCCGGCTTGATG
>JAHFVC010000227.1 GCA_023264765.1 Mycobacterium sp.
GCGCTGTGCGGATCGCCGTCCCAGGCCCGTAAGCACGCCGACGCCGGCGTGGACATCATCATCGCCCAGGGCGGCGAGGCGGGCGGGCACAGCGGCGAGGTGGGATCGATCGTGCTGTGGCCGCAGGTGGTCAAGGAGGTCGCCCCGGTACCGGTGCTGGCCGCCGGCGGCATCGGCAGCGGTCAGCAGATCGCCGCGGCCCTGGCGCTCGGCGCGCAGGGTGCGTGGACCGGCTCGCAGTGGGTCATGGTCGAGGAGTCCGAGAACACGCCCGTGCAGCACGCCGCCTATGCCAAGGCCAGTAGCCGCGACACCGTCCGCAGCCGGTCGTTCACGGGCAAGCCCGCGCGCATGCTGCGCAACGACTGGACCGAGGCGTGGGAGAACCCGGAGAATCCGAAGCCGCTCGGCATGCCGCTGCAGTACATGGTGTCGGGCATGGCCGTGGCCGCCACGCACAAGTACCCGAACGAGACCGTCGACGTGGCGTTCAACCCGATCGGCCAGGTGGTCGGCCAGTTCACCAAGGTGGAGAAGACCTCCGCCGTCATCGAACGCTGGGTTCAGGAATATCTCGAGGCCACCAGCACGCTGAACGAGATCAACGAGGCTGCTTCGGTCTGATCGAACACGCCTCGCCGAAACAACCCCCGGGTCGCTCCGCTCCAGCCCGCCGAAACCCGCGAATCCCGCCGGCCTCCGTTCTCCCGGACCGGCGGGATTCGTGCGTTGCGGGGCGGGCAACGCCCTAGCTATGTATGCTGCTCTACATAATCGTCCCGGAAGGACTCGGCGTGATGGCCAGCCCGCGTGACCGCATGATCGTCTCGACCGCCCTGCTCATCCGTGAACGCGGCGCGCATTCGACGGCCATCTCCGATGTACTCGAGCACAGCGGCGCCCCCCGCGGCTCGGCCTACCACCACTTCCCCGGTGGCCGCACCCAGCTGCTGTGCGAGGCCGTCGACTTCGCCGCCGACCACATCGCCCGCCGGATCTCTTCTGCGGCAACGGCTCTGGACGCGCTCGACATCGTCGTCGAAGGGTTCCGCGAACAGCTCGCCGACACCGGGTTCCGCGCGGGGTGCCCGGTGGTCGCGGTGACGGTGGAAGCCGACAACCCCGACGTGCTCGCGCGCGCCGGAGCCGCGTTCGACCGGTGGATCGGTCTGATCGAGGGGTTGTTGCTGGCCGACGGCGTCACTCCCGATCGGGCGGCCGAACTCGCAATGCTCGCCACCACCTCCATCGAAGGCGCGGTCCTGGTGGCCCGCACCCGCGGCGACGGCTCCGCGCTCGAACTCGTCCACCGACAGTTGCGCACCCTCGTGACTGCCGCCACCGGCGAACGGAAGGCCCGACCATGACCGAGACCACCGAATGGCACCCGAGCGCGTGCATTCTCTGCGAATGCAATTGCGGCATCGTGGTGCAACTGGAAGGCCGGACACTGGCCAAGATCCGCGGCGACAAATCCCACCCGGCATCGCAGGGGTACACGTGTAACAAGGCGTTGCGCCTCGATCACTATCAGAACAACCGGACCCGGCTGACCTCACCGATGCGCCGCCGGCCCGACGGCACCTACGAGGAGATCGACTGGGACACAGCGATCACCGAGATAGCGGACGGGTTCGCCCGGATCCGCGACACCGTCGGCGGCGACAAGATCTTCTATTACGGCGGCGGCGGTCAGGGTAATCACCTGGGCGGCGCGTACAGCGGGGCTTTCCTCAAGGCACTTGGCGCGCGATATCGATCAAATGCTTTGGCGCAGGAGAAGACCGGGGAGTTCTGGGTGGACAGCCAGCTCTATGGCGGCCACACCCGGGGCGAGTTCGAACACGCCGAGGTGTCGGTGTTCGTGGGGAAGAATCCGTGGATGTCGCAGAGCTTCCCCCGGGCCCGAACCGTCCTGCAGGACATCGCGAAAGATCCCGGACGCTCGATGGTCGTCATCGACCCGGTGATCACCGACACCGCCAAGCTCGCCGACTTCCATCTCCGGGTCCGCCCGGGCACCGACGCGTGGTGCCTGGCCGCGATGGCGGCCGTCCTGGTCCAGGAAAACCTCTGCGACGAAACGTTTCTGGCCGAGCATGTGACGGGTGCCGAACCGGTCCGCCGGGCGCTCGGCGCGGTGGACGTCGACGACTTCGCCGCCCGCTGTGGGGTGGACGCGGATCTGCTGCGCGCCGCGGCACGGCGGATAGCCGGCGCGGCGAGTGTATCGGTGTTCGAGGACCTCGGGATCCAGCAGGCGCCCAACAGCACGCTGTGCTCGTATCTGAACAAGATGCTCTGGATCCTCACCGGGAACTTCGCCAAACGTGGCGGCCAGCATCTGCATTCGACCTTCGCCCCGCTGTTCGGGACCGGCGGTGTCGGCCGCACCCCGGTCACCGGAGCACCGATCATCGCGGGGCTGGTGCCGTCCAACGTGGTTGCCCAGGAGATCCTGACCGATCATCCCGACCGGTTCCGGGCGATGATCGTCGAGAGCAGCAACCCGGCGCATTCGGTCGCCGACTCGGCCAGGGTGTGCGACGCGCTCTCGGCGCTGGAACTGTTGGTCGTCGTCGACGTCGCGATGACCGAGACCGCGCGCCTGGCGCATTACGTGTTGCCTGCGGCCAGCCAGTTCGAGAAGGCCGAGGCGACATTCTTCAATCTGGAGTTCCCGCACAACACCTTTCACCTTCGCCATCCCCTGTTGGAACCGGCACCCGGCACCCTGCCCGAACCAGAGATCTGGGCCCGCCTGGTGCGTGCACTCGGCGCGGTCGACGATGCCGAGCTGGCGCCGCTGCGCCGCGCCGCGGCCGACGGGCTGGAGGCCTACACCCAGGCGTTCTTCACCGCGGTGGGAGCGAATCCCGGGTTGGGCCGCGTGCTGCCCTATGTACTGTATGAGACCCTCGGCCCGACCCTGCCCGACGGTTTGGCCGGCGCCGCCGGACTCTGGGGCCTGGCGCAGAAGGCGGCCCTGACCTACCCGGAGGCGGTACGCCGGGCCGGCCACGCGGACGGCAACGCCTTGTTCACCGCGATCCTCACCAGCCCGTCCGGGGTGACCTTCACCGAACACGAATACGCCGACGACTGGGCACTCGTCGGCCACGAAGACCACCGGATCGCGTTGACCATCCCCGAACTGCTCGACGATCTGGCGGCGCTGGCCGGCCGGCCCGCACAGCTGACCAGTGCCGAATTCCCCATCGTGCTCTCGGCGGGCGAACGCCGCGCCTTCACCGCCAACGACATCATCCGGGACCCGGGCTGGCGCAAGCGCGACGCCGACGGCGCGCTGCGGGTGAGTGTGTCAGACGCGCAGGCACTGGGCCTGCGGGACGGCGCCCGGGCCACGATCACCACGTCGGCGGGCAGCGCCGAGGCGTCGGTGGAGATCAGTGAGGCGATGTTGCCCGGCCACGCCTCCCTGCCCAACGGTTATGGGCTGGACTTCGTCGGCGCCGACGGCGCTGCGGTGGTTCCCGGCGTGGCGCCGAACGCGCTGACCTCGACGGACTGGCGCGACGCCTACGCGGGCACGCCCTGGCACAAGCACGTGCCTGCGCGGATCGCCGCCGTGGACCCGGTCAGGGCGTAGCAGGATCCGGCGCCACAGGTGCCGGGTCTTCGGGCGGACGAGGCGTGTTCGGGCCGGCGGCCTGCACCGGGTTCGGGGTGTCCATGCCGCGTTGCGCGAGGCCCAGCACCAGCGCTTCCTTGCCGCTGATCTCCTGGCTCTGCACCGCTCGCCACAGGTCCTTCAGATAGCTCACCCGCGGCGATTCGGCGCCCGCCATCACGCTCGGGTCCATCGTCGAACCCGGCGGCGGCGCATCGGGACTGGCCAGGTGCGGCACACCGTCGGCCGGTGCGGGCGCGGCCTCGGAAGTGGGCACCGCAGGCGCCGGCGCGTCGGGGTCCGCCGCAGCGGGCGCGGCCAGCACGAGCGCCGCCACCCCGCCGGTGAGCGCGGTCAGCAATTGTGTCCTGACATCGATCGCCATCGATGCCCCCTTCCCCACGGCCAAGACCTGAACTGATCTATGGGTAGTTCTCCCCGGGTCCGCAAATTGTTACACCTGTGCCCGCTGTGACGCAGGGGAGCGGGGTTCTGTCAGGCGGTGCCACCTTCTCCGACTTCGGGACACCGGGTCGTCCCGTGGTGTGCAATGCCCAGAGGGGGTCCTATTTCACACCGTCGTCATGGGAGTGCATCGATGCCGAGCCCGAACCTGCCGCCTGGATTTGATTTCACCGATCCCGACATCTACGCCGAGCGACTACCGGTCGACGAACTCGCCGAGATGCGCCGGGTGGCACCGATCTGGTGGAACCGACAACCCGACGGCGTCGGCGGATTCGGGGACGGCGGGTTCTGGGTGGTGACCAAACACAAGGACGTCAAGGAGGTCTCGCTGCGCAGCGACGTGTTCTCCAGCCTGGAGAAGACGGCGCTGCCGCGCTACAAGGACGGCACCGTCCAAGCCCAGATCGACACCGGCAAGTTCGTCCTGCTGAACATGGACGCGCCGCACCACACGCATCTCCGCAAGATCGTCTCGCGGGCCTTCACACCGCGCGCTGTGGAACAGCTGCGCGCCGACCTCGCCGAACGGGCCCGCCAGATCGTGGCCGCGGCCGCCGCCGAGGGCCGCGGCGACTTCGTCGAGCAGGTGTCCTGCGAACTGCCCCTGCAAGCGATCGCCGGCCTGATGGGGGTCCCGCAAGAGGACCGGATGAAGCTGTTCCACTGGTCCAATCAGATGGTCGGCGACATGGACCCGGAGTTCGAGAACAACGACGCGATCAGCGCCTCGGTGGAACTGATCACCTACGGCATGCAGATGGCCGCCGAGAAGTCCGCCAATCCGACCGATGATCTGGTCACGAAACTGGTGCAGGCCGACGTCGACGGCCACAAACTCTCCGATGACGAATTCGGGTTCTTCGTCATCCTGCTCGCCGTCGCAGGCAACGAGACGACCCGCAACTCGATCACCCAGGGGATGATGGCGTTCACCGACTTCCCCGATCAATGGGAGTTGTTCAAGCGCGACCGGCCCGGCACGGCGGCCGACGAGATCGTGCGCTGGGCGACCCCGGTCACGTCCTTCCAGCGCACCGCACTGCAGGACACCGAGCTGGCGGGGGTGTCGATCAAGAAGGGCCAGCGGGTGGTGATGTTCTACCGCTCGGCCAACTTCGACGAGGACGTGTTCGACGATCCGTACGCGTTCAACATCCTGCGCGATCCCAACCCGCATGTCGGGTTCGGCGGCAACGGCGCCCACTTCTGCATCGGCGCCAACCTGGCACGGATGACGATCGATCTGATGTTCAACGCCATCGCCGACGCGATGCCCGACCTGACCTCACTGGCCGAGCCCGAACGGCTGCGCTCGGGCTGGCTCAACGGCATCAAGCACTGGCAGGTCGACTACTCGGGGTCGTCCAGAGCAGTCGTGTAGTCGGCGGCCCGGCGCAGCTCGGCCGGCTCGGTCATGGACAGGAACTCGTCGAGCAGGTCGACGACGGCCGTGGGCGCCTCGACCTGTGGGAAATGCCCGACATCGGGCAGGATCTCGAGCCGGCAGTCCGGGCGGGCCTGCAACGCCGAGTAGGCGTGGTCGACCGGGATGATGTCGTCGTCCTCACCCCAGATGGCCAGCACGGGCAACTCCGCCCGCAAATTCAGCCGGTTCAGCGCACTCACGGATTGGCCCCGGTAGTCGACGACCGAGCGCAGCGTGCGGATGAAGGCCTCCCGGGTGGCGCGGTCGGCGAACGACGAGTACGCGTTCCAGATCTCGGCACCCCGCGGCGAGCGCAAGCCCATCGAACTCAGCCACGATCTCGCCGCGTTTCCGGCCCGCAAGACGGGGGCGGGTGCGATCACCGGCATCACGAACTCCGCTCCCGGCGCGGCGAGCAGGCGCAGGATCCACCCCACGTCCGGCCCCAGTCCCCCGCTGCTGATCAGGGCGAGCCGCCGGCAGTACTCGGGATGCTGGTAGAGGAACTGCATGGCCACGCCGCCGCCCAGCGAGTGGCCGACCACCGTCACCGAGGACACGCCGAGTTCGTCGAGTAGGTCCCGCAGGCCCACCGCGAACGCGCCGAGCGAGTAGTCGGTGCGCGGCTTGGCGGACTGGCCGTGGCCAAGCAGATCCGGCGCGATCACCCGGTATTTTTTCGCCAGCTGCGGCAGCACCGCCCGCCAGGTCTGCGCACTGCCTGCCATGCCGTGGATCAGCAGCAGGACCTCGTCGCCTTCGCCCGCGTCCAGGACCGCCTGCTGCACGCCATGGATCTCGATGATCTTCGGTTCGACCATTGCAACTCCCCCTGTCCGACCCGAGCCTACTGATCGGTAACCCATGATGGAGGCATGACACCAGTACTGCAGGACACCGTCGCTCTGGTCACCGGCGCCAGTAGCGGGATCGGTGAAGCGACCGCGCTGGCGCTCGCCGCCGAAGGCGCGACGGTGGCACTCCTGGCCCGTCGGCGCGACCGGCTCGACGGCCTGCGGGCCCGGATCGAGGACGCGGGTGGCCAGGCCGTGGCCGTCGAGGCCGACGTCGCCGATCGCCAACAGGCCCTCGATGCCGTGGAATCCGTTGTGGCCCAAGCGGGCCGACTCGACACTGTGGTTAACAACGCGGGGCTGATGCGCGTCGGTCCTGCCGCGGACGCCGACCCGGCGGATTGGGATCAGATGATCTCGGTCAACGTGTCCGGGCTGCTCTACGTGACCCGCGCCGCCCTGCCGCACCTGATCGCCGCCGCGGCGGACTCACCCCGCGGGGTGGCCGACATCGTCAACATCAGTTCGACGGCCGGCCGGGTGGCGAGGGCGGGCACGGCGGTGTATTCGCTGACCAAGCACGGCGTCGGCGCGTTCTCCGAAGCAATCCGCCAGGAGGTGCTCGGCCAACGGGTCCGGGTCAGCCTGGTCGAACCCGGCACGGTCGAGACGGAGATCACCGATCACCTGCCCGAGGCCGACCGCGAGGCGCTACAGCGCCGCACCGAGAACATGGTCAAACTGTTGCCGTCCGATATCGCCGACGCGGTCACGTTCGTGGTGACCCGTCACCGCCGGGTGGCCGTCAACGAGGTTCTGGTGCGCTCGTCGGAACAGACCTGGTAGCCGGGTCCGGATAGTCGATGATGTTGCGCCAGTAGTCTTCTCCGACCTCGACGCCGGCTCGCAACACCATGCACAAGCCCGTGGCCATCGCGATGCCGAGCAACCCCAGCCACAGGCCGGTCAGGGCGATGACGACCCACAACACCGACGTGAGGGTCGGCCAGGGCGACACCACCGCCAGCACCGGGGCGAAGAAGAATCCGGTGCCGACGTACCAGGACGACCCAGCCCTGTCGCATTGCATTACGAACGTCAGCCAGCGCGGGATGCTCGTCTCGGTCATACCACCAGCGTGGGCCGCGCAGGTAAGTGGTGCAATTACCGCCCAGGTAATGGTGCCGCCCGCCGCGGTGGCCGACACTGGCTCACGTGACCACCGTGGATGCCCAGGCCTCACCGTTCGGCACGCTGATGCGGACCTGGCGGCAGCGGCGCCGGCTCAGCCAGCTCGACCTGGCGCTGGAGGCCGATGTGTCGGCCCGGCATGTCAGCTTCATCGAGACCGGCCGGTCGGCGCCGAGCCGGTCGATGGTGCTCAAACTCGCCGCGGCACTCGAAGTGCCTGCGCGTGAGCAGAACCAGCTGCTGCTGGCTGCCGGGCTGGCACCGGTGTACACCGAGCACGCTCTGGATGATCCCGGGATGTCGGCGGTGCGCTCGGGTGTCGAACGAGTCCTGGCCGCCTACAACCCTTTTCCCTGCCTGGCCGTGGACCGCGGCTGGAATGTGCTGCAGGTCAACGCCGGAACCGCCCTACTGCTCGACGGGGTGGCGGCGCACCTGATGCAGCGGCCCAACGCCCTGCGCATCTCCCTGCACCCCGACGGCCTGGCTCCCCGGATCCGTAATCTGGCCCAGTGGCGCCATCACGTCATCGCGCGGTTGCGTCGCGAAGCCGCGGTGAGCGGGTCCGCGGAGTCGGTGGCACTGCTGGCCGAGATCGAGTCCTACCCCGGCGGGCAGTCCAGCGCAGCCGACCTCGGCGGGGTGGTGGTGCCGCTGGAACTCGACGGCGGCGACGGCGTGGTGCTGCGATTTCTGAGCACGGTCACCACCTTCGGTACCGCACTCGACCTGACCGCGGCCGAGCTGAGTATCGAGGCGTTCCTGCCCGCCGACGAGACGACGGCCGAAGCGCTGCGCTGACAACGTTTTTCGTCGTGCGGCGCAAAACCGTTGCCGGATCGCCGCGGGTTGCGCATCGTCGGACAGATGACTGCGACCGTTGATACCTCCCTCACCCCGTCGACCATCTCGCGGCTGCGGGTGCCGGAACTCGACGACCTGACCAACCCGGGCGTGCGCGGCTTCTTCGCCAAGCAGCAGCGCGACGAAGGGCTGACCTCCAACTGGTTCCGCGCCCTGTCACTCAACGAAGGCGACCTGGAACGCCTCAACGGCTTTCTGCTGCCACTGCTCGGCACCGACGGCCGCGGTGGACTCACCGCCCGCGAACGCGAGGTCATCGCGACCGTCGTCTCCGGGGAGAACCGGTGCGCCTACTGCCACACCAACCACGCCAACAAGCTGGGCAAGGTGGCCGGCGACTGGTCGTTCGGACAACGGGTCGCCATCGACCACCACCATGTCGACGAACTCACCGAACGTGAGCACGCGCTGGCGGACCTGGCGGTGGCCATCAACAACGATCCCCGATCCATCACCGAGGCCGACCTGGCGCACCTTCGCGAACTCGGCCTCGACGACCACTTGATCCTGGAGGCCATCTCCATCGCCGCCTTCATCGGCGCGACCAACCGCATCGGGATCGCGCTGGCCGTGCCGCCCAACCCGGAGTACACGGGCGTCCCCGGCCACTGACCTCCGGCTCCCTGCGCGTTCGTGGACCTCAGCTATATACCTGAGTGAAGTTAACGAGGCGGGGTTGACTTCAGATCCGCGGGCGGGGCCGCCAATTCGGACTGGTCTTACCACTTGACCTCTGACCGCCGACCTGTGATGCTCGGGCCATGGCATTGCAGCCCATTCACCGCAGGTCGGTCTCCGGAGACGTGTTCGACCAGATCATCACCGATGTCCTGAGCGGCGAGATGGCGCCGGGCGATCCGCTCCCCAGCGAACGTCGCCTGGCCGAGGTGCTGGGGGTGTCCCGGCCCGCCGTGCGCGAAGCGCTCAAACAGCTGACCGCCGCAGGCCTGGTGGAGATCCGCCAGGGCGACACCACCACCGTGCGGGACTTCCGTAAGCACGCCGGCCTGGACCTGCTCCCCCGGCTGCTGCTCCGTGGTGGCGAACTGGATCCCGCGGTGGTGCGCTCCATCCTGGAAACCCGCCTGCACAACGGGCCGAAGGTCGCCGAACTCGCCGCCGGCCGACACCGCCCCGAACTGGGCGGCCTACTGGACGAGGCCATCGCCGCCCTGAGCACCGAAACCGATGCCGTGCAACAACAGCGGCATGCCCTGACCTTCTGGGATCACCTGGTCGACGGCGCGGATTCCATCGCCCTGCGGCTGATGTACAACACGCTGCGCGCCAGCTACGAACCGGCGCTGCCCGCACTGGCCACCGTGATGGCCGCGGAGGTCGGGCGGCCGGACGCCTACCGCGCGATCGCCGCCGCCGTCACCGCCGGGGACGGCGAGGGCGCGGCGCGGGCAGCCCGCGAACTCCTCGAGCCGGCGACCACGGCACTGCTGGACGCGCTTGCCGCATTGGAGGCGCAATCATGACCACCACCGCCACCCGGCGCGGATCGACGCTCGGCGCGGCCGCCCGGGAATTCGTCAGGCACCCCACGCCCTGGATCCTGGGCGCAACCCTTCTCGGTGCACTCACCGCGCGAATTCTGCACGGCCACTGGGAAATCGGTGATGCCCTCGTTCCGCTGGGGATGTTCGCCCTGTTTCCGTTCCTGGAGTGGACCATTCACGTCACCGTCCTGCACTGGCGGCCGCGCCGCATCGCGGGCGTGACCGTCGATCCGCTGCTGGCCCGTAAGCATCGCGAGCATCATGTCGAACCACGCGACATCGCGTTGGTGTTCATCCCGTGGCAGTCGCTGTTGTGGGTACTGCCGATGGTCGTCGTCCTCGGCACGCTCGTCATTCCCGCCACCGGCGCGGGCCTCGGCCGGGGCGTGACGTTCATCCTCGGGATGGCGCTGCTGGGGCTGGGCTACGAGTGGTGCCACTACCTGATACACACCGACTACAAGCCGAAATCCGGGCCGTACCGGTCGATCTGGCGCAACCATCGCCTGCACCACTTCAAGAACGAGCACTACTGGTTCACCGTGACCAGCAGTGGTACGGCGGACCGGGTGCTGGGCACCTACCCCGACCCGGGGACCGTCACCACGTCACCGACGGCGAAGAACCTGCATGGAACCGTCAGGCCTGAATGATGATCGGGTCGCCGATGCTGACGTTGTTGTAGTACCAGGCCGCGTTGTCCGGGCTCAGGTTGATGCAGCCGTGGCTGACGTTGGAATTGCCCTGTGAACCCACCGACCAGGGCGCGGAGTGCACATATACCCCGCCCCACGTGACGCGTACGGCGTAGTTGACGGTGAGCTTGTAGCCCTCCGGGTCGCTCAGCGGAATGCCGATGGTGCGCGAATCCATGATGACGGGATTCTGCTTCTCCAGTGCGGTGAACGACCCGACCGGGGTGGGGTGCTTGGGCTTGCCCATCGACGCCGGCATCTCCCGGACCACCTGGCCGTCGATGCTGACGGTGAAGGTGTGTGCATCGATGTCGGCGACGCCGACCACCTGGGAACCGGTCTCGAACGTCGTCTTGAAGCCGCCCACCGACATCGCAATGGTCGAGTGGGCCGGCCAGTAGTCGCTGGGCGTGAAGCGGACCGTCGAATCATCGAGCCAGGCAAAGGATCCCGCGGGAACCTTGGACCCCTGGAATGTGATGCCC